>JAJZOL010000168.1 GCA_021811565.1 bacterium
TCAAGGTTGTAAGTCTCTTCCAGCAAATGCGGCGCTTTTATCCAGTTCCCATCCGCCTGATCCGCCTTGTACCACACGTTCCACTCGTCGAAGGAGAGATAGACCCTCTTATTCGCTCGCTTCATCCCGCGCACGTAATCGAAAAGCCCGGAGTAATCCTCTATCACACGGTCAATCTCCGTTCCCTCCGCCAAAAACCATGCGGTGTCATTGCGATGATTCTCGCTGTATCGGTGCGCGGAGACATAGTTGACGACATCCCAAGCGTACTCCAGCGTGATCCGATCATAAGTCAGATAGGTGGACATAAATCTTCCGGAGGAGCCGCACGCCACAAACTCAATGGAGTTATCCAACCCCTTCATCAGCTTCGCAGCCTGATCCGCTCGCATGGCGTACTCCTCCGCAGGCACATGCCCCGCCTGCCATGGACCATCCATCTCGTTGCCGAGGCACCACACCTTCACCCCGTAAGGCTCCTTGTGACCGTTCCTCACCCTCTGATCCGCCCAGTAGGTTCCGGCGGGCATGTTGCAATACTCCACCAAAGCCGCAGCCTCCGTGGCGCCCTTGGTTCCGAGATTGATCGCCATCATGGGGGAGGTTTCCGCCTGATTGCACCATTCGACGAATTCATCCACACCGAACTCGTTGGTCTCCAGACTGCGCCAGGCGAAATCCGGACGCGCCGGTCGGGATTCACGCGGACCGATCCCGTCCAGCCAGTTGTAATTGCTTACGAAATTCCCTCCCGGGTAGCGCATCAATGGCATTCTCAACTTTCGCAGCGCATCCATTACGTCCATGCGATAACCGTTTTGATCCGACAACGGGCTTCCAGGGTCATACACCCCTTCGTAAACGGCTCTTCCGATATGTTCCAGAAATCCGCTGAAGATGCGCGGGTCTATATCGCCGTTGTGATATTGCGTGTCCAAAGTCAGTTGTGCCTGCATGTCCTATCCTTTCGTTTGTGAGTTGGATTAGCGGGTGGAACATTCAATCATGAGAGGCGAGATTCAAATTCCACGTAATTGTATAATGATGGTAATTCTCAATCACTTTGATATTGGTTATGTGATTGACGTTTCGTTAATTAATATTACGGATAATATGAGGATGTATCCGATCCGATTTTTTAGAGTATAGTGCCGCACTTCGGAATTGTCAAGCAATTACATACGTGTGATGAGGTAAGCGGGCGCTTTCATTTCGCTGTTATTCGCATTGACCCGCGCCTCAGCCGTCGATTTCCATGGACAGAAAGGATGCATATGAATCGATTTCTTCTCCCGCTGCTGTTCGCCGGGGTTCTCACCTTGGCGACGGCCTCAAGCCTCTTCGCGCAAACACCCTCCACTTCTGAAAATGCGATCCCTACGCTCTTCATCATCGGCGATTCCACTGTCAAAAACCCGCTTCAGGGTTTGGAGGGATGGGGCGACGCCATCGCGCCCTACTTCGACACCACGCGGATTCGCATTGAGAACTGTGCGCTGGGAGGGCGCAGCAGCAGGAGTTACCTCACCGAGGGGCATTGGGCGAAAGTTCTGGCGCAAATCAAACCCGGGGACTTCGTCCTGATGCAGTTCGGTCACAACGATGGCGGACCTTTGGACCACGGTCCCGCGCGAGCCTCTCTCAAGGGAGTGGGCGACGAAACCAAAACCGTTACCATGCAAGCCACAGGGAAGGTGGAGGTGGTTCACACTTACGGCTGGTACATGCGTCATTACATCCTGGACGCCAAGTCGAAGGGAGCGATATCCATTGTGGTCTCCCCGATACCGAGAAATATCTGGTCCAAGGAGAACAGAGTGCTCACGAACGAACGGGATTACGGCGGATGGGCGAAGGAGGCGGCGCAACAGACCGGTGCGTACTTCATCGATTTAAACCATATCATTGCAGGATATTACGACGAGATGGGGCCCCTTATGGTGAAGAACTTCTTCCCGGGCGATCATACGCACACCAGCCCCACAGGTGCGGCGCTCAACGCGGATTGCGTGGTGCAGGGATTGCGAGCCTTGCCGAACTGCCCGTTGAAGGCTTATCTCAAACCGGAGATCGGACCGACTCGATAGGGGGGGCGACGCATAAGCCAATGGCACCCAAACCATGCCAGGAGCGAAGCGACAGGGTTGGAGGGTGAGATGGCTTGGCGATTCCCAGCACCCCCCATTACGCCCGCTGGAGCGCCCCCGATGCATACGAGGGGTGACGCATACATCGCCCCTCGAACCCCTCATTCCATGGAATCACCCGCAAACACCGGCGGGATCACCACGCATTCCAATGCACGACTTTCGGATTGTAGCGATCCGGGGATTCCGGGGTCACGGCCGGATACCCAATGGGAACCCATGAAAACGGAACAATGCCCTCCGGAAGCTTGAAGAAATCCCGAAATCGCTTTATCTTGTTTTCATCCGCATACACCGCCGTCCAGACCGCTCCCAATCCCAACGCATGCGCCGCGAGAAGCAGGTTTTCCGTGGCGGCGGCGCAATCCACGTACCAGTTCCCGGGGCATGTCTCCCTTCGAGGCTCCCCGCATATCAGAACGCCTGCGGAGGCGGAGGGCGTCATCCCCGCGTTGGGATGTATCGAGGGTATCTGTTTCAGGATATCCTTATTCGTGACCACCAGATACTGCCAAACCTGCTGATTGCAAGCCGACGGCGCCATCATCGCAGCGCGCAAAAGGGTTTCAATCGTTTCCTGCGTTAACTCTCCATCACGATACTCCCGTATGCTTCTTCTTGTCATAATGGCTTCTAACGCATCCATGTCCATTCTCCTTCTCTTTTCAGTTTTCCTTCCAAACCGCTATTCCGTATCCGTTTTCCGCGCAATCCTGAAACATATCGTTCAGGATGCGATAATGCGTGTCAACACTCTCCCCCTGAAGCAGTCTGCGCGTGAGGAGCGACAATCCGCCGGAGGGTTCCTTGGACGATTTCAATTGAGGAATCGCCCTGAAACAGACGGATATCATTTGAGTGCGCTGTGGGGCGAAGATGTTGGAGATTCCCTCATCCGCGCGAAACCACCATTCCACGCCCTGCTCCTCCGATAGTAGTCTGCCCAGTTCCTCCGCCAAATCCTCACCGTTGCTTTTGCGGCGCAGGATGGAGATCATCTCATGCAATCCCTTTGGAAAGCTCACCCAATCGCCCACACCGCAGAGGTCAGCGACGAGTGCGTTGGCGATCATGGAACGGGGCGCATCCCGATCCAGCGATCGAAGCGTCTCAGCGATGTTAGGAATACTCAGTTCGTCAAAGACCCCTGTTCGCGTCGCCTCCTGCAACAAGGGCTTTATCTCCTCGAACTTTTCCCAATCAAACATAAAAAACGACCAACGCAATTACCTTTCCTCCCAACTCCATTAATTCCTCCAACGGCAAACCTCCATATCCACCCTGCCATCCGGGCGAAAAACAACCCCCTCCTCCTCAAGCAGGCGTTTCTGCTTCAACGCCAACCTCGGGTCGCGCTTGTGAATGGATAGAGAGCCATCCACGGCAAGCACCCGATGCCACGGAGTTTCGGGAGGCGCCATCGCCATGATTCCTCCGACCTGTCTTGCGGTGAGGCGCACACCTCTCACCATCTCCGCCAACTGTCCGTAGGAGACGACTTTGCCGGATGGGATGGCGCAAACGCACTCGAAGACTAAATCCGCCGGGTCCTCGCTAACGTCATGAGAATCTTGCGAACGCCCTGCGCCATGTCCCGATCCGGAAAATCGCATTACAACTTAACCTCGGTTCCGGTGCGCGCGGCGGTGTAACAGGCATCCATAAGCTGCGTGAGGTTCCATCCATCCTGCAGGGTGATGCTCATCTCCGTGCCGTCCTTGATGGCGTTGATCCACTGCTCCATGGGCATCGGCAAGGCTTTGGGAAGATTGGTCGGCGCCACTCCTCCTTTGATGCCGTGGGATTCCAATTTCAGGCTTTCCAACCACACTCTCGGACCCGCAGCCATATCCAGCGAGAGGAACCCCTCCGTGCCGTAGATTTCCAGCGGATTCGGACCCAATCGATGCACCCAGGAGACCTCCAAAACGCCGATCGCCTTGTTCTTGAACTCCACCACCGCCACCATGTTGTCGTCGATGTCATACGCGCCGGAGAAGTTATTCTTCCTCGCCACCACGCTCGAAGGCTCCCCGAGGAACCAGCGCATCACATCCACGCGATGACAGCCAAGGTCGAAAAACGCCCCGCCCCCTGCCATCTTCTCGTCGCCGAACCAAGCGTTGCCGCTATGTTTCTCGGCGGGCTTGAACCATTTATCCAGAGCGGCCATGTGCGCGATCCTGGCGCGCATTTCGGTCACATCTCCAAGCAAGCCCTGATCCAAAATCTGCTTGGCGAAAAGGATCTCCGGGCGAGTGCGCGACGGGAGCGAGATCATGAACTTCACGCCCGCCTTCTCGACCGCCTCCTTGACCATGTCCGCCTCCTCGACGGTGATGGTGAGCGCTTTCTCCGTGAAGATGTGCTTCCCTGCGCGGGCGGCGGAAATGAGAACCTGAGGATGGAGGTTGGTGGGGGAGTCATTCACCACCGCCTGCACTGTATCCAGCGCAAGGATGTCATCGAGATATTCGTAAAACGGAACGCCTAGCCTCTCAGCCTCTTGCTTGCCTCGAACCGGATCCTCGTCCCAAACAGCGACTATCTCCGTATTGGGATTCTCCTGCACTTGATGCACGTATCCCCCCGCGTGGACATGCGCGAGGGATAGTATGGCGATGCCGATTTTGCTCATGGGATTCTCTCCTTTGAATAACCTGCATCCCGTCATGAAGCGTCGGCGGGATGCGTCTCTTTTCATTGTACCTATTTCATACGGGTAATGAGCGGTCATATGGTTGAAGATAATCCAAATCTTCTTCGATCGGGCTAATCGGTCTAATCGGTCTAATCGGTCTGATCGGTCTGATCGGTCTGATCGGTCTGATCGAAAAACTGTATCAGCGACAGGTGAAGTTATGCAGGTGCGAAAAAGTGTGATTACTACGGGGAATTTGCGGATGAGTTACATGGCGGACACCATTCTCTCCTTGCTGCGGGAGGAAAGAAATGATCGTCTGATACATCCGTCTTCAGAGGGAATCCTTCAAAACACCGGCAAATTAATGTATTCTTTTCCGAAAAACTTATTGAAAATGGAATTTCGTCGTATTATGATTTAAGTCCTGACATATTCATAAGAGCAATTTACTCCCCCGGCAATTGGAACAGCCCTATATCGGATATCACCGGGGAGGCGGCCGATTTCGTGATCCTCAGCCGAACGGCGTCGGCGGTGATCTCCGGAACGCGTAGCAGCCTCTGGTACCCAACGCTGGTTCCGGAGGCGAACTCCGTCCACTTGCCGTCCTGTTCGTAATCCAGCGAGAACGCCTCCACCCTCTGCCCGAGGGGAATGTACTCCATTATTCGCACCACGTTGAAGGTTGTCGGCTTTTTCAGCTTCAAGGTCAGGGTCGCGGTCGTGACGCCGTCGTCCGTGCACCAGTAGGAGTTGCGTCCGCCCTTCACCACGTTCGACGGGGAGTAGCGCGGATCGTTCCCCCGCGTTTCGCTCGCCGTGACCGTCGCACCCTTGGCGATATCCTTGGCGAAAGTCTTTCGGATGATCGAGCCGAATTCATCCACGTTTTTCGCGTCGGTGGGATAGATTTGCCCCTCCTTGTCAGGAGGAATATTCAAAATGAGGTTGCATCCTTTTCCGACCGAGTTGAAGTAGATGTCCAGAAGCTGCGAAACCGTTTTGACCTGGTTATCCTCCTGGGGATGATAGAACCAGCCCGGACGAATGGAGACGTCGCACTCTGCGGGAATCCATGCATTGGATTTATTCGTGCCGACTTCGGGTCCTTCCGAGGTCTCCCAGCATGGGTCCGGCGCATACCCCGCTTCGTTTCCCACCCAGCGAACATCCGGTCCGCCGAACATAACTGCATTGGGTTGCAGTTCTCGCACCAGCTTGTAAGTGTTGGCCCAATCATAATAGTTCCCGTTGATGGTCCTGGTCGTTCGCGCGCCACCGTAATACCCGTCGCCCCCGTTCGCCCCGTCGAACCAAACCTCGAAGATCGGCCCGTAGTTCGTAAGCAATTCGCGCAGTTGATTGCGATAATAGGTGATGTACGACGGTGTCCCGTAATCGGCGCGGTTGCGATCCCAGGGGGAGAGATAGACGCCGAACTTGAGCCCTTGCTTATGACAGGCGTCCGAAATCAGCCTGACCACATCGCCCTTGCCGTCCATCCACGGGCTGTTCTTCACCGAATGCTCGGTGTACTTGCTCGGCCAAAGACAGAAGCCGTCGTGATGCTTGCAGGTGAGCACAAGCCCTTGGAAACCGGCTTTCTTAATCACGCCGACGATCTGGTTCGCGTCGAAGTCGGTGGGGTTGAACAGGCTTGGAGACTCATCCCCGTATCCCCACTCCTTGTTCGTGAAGGTGTTCATCCCGAAGTGCACAAAAGCCTCCATTTGGCCCCTCTCCCATTGGAGTTGTCTGGGACTGGGAACCGGTCCGTAGGGAGCCGGTGGAGGCACGGCGGCGAAGGCGTTGATTGTCATGAGAGCGGCTCCTAACGCGATCAATACTTTTGTTTTCATTATGATTTCCCTATGCGAATTCTATTTTAAAAGCGTTGGCGTATGGACTCGGAATCTTTTCCGGCGGAGTGATTACGACACCGTTCGGTGTGATGGACCATTTGATTTTACTCCTCGACCCCAACAAAGTGATCGCTCGGACAGCATTTTCATGGGAATGCACCGATGGTTTCAAGGATTCAATGGTGATGTCCCCCTGCGGAACCCCCATCACGATCACATAAAGCGCATCATGCTTGACGGTGAACCGCTTATCCTCCGGGGTGAGATCCTTGATTTTGTCCTCCACGAACGCACCACCCGCAGTCGGGGTGGGCCCCTCTCCGAAAACCCTCCAGGGTCTTGTATTGTAGATCGCCTCGCCGTTCACTTTCAACCAATTTCCGATCGTGAGAAGGCGATCTCGCACATCCTGGGGAATCGTTCCATCCGCCTGCGGGGTGATGTCCAAAAGAAAACATCCGTTTTTGCTCGTGATATCCACAAGTTCATCCAGAAGACGCTTGATGGATTTGTACTGTAGATTTTGAACATAGCACCAAGAGTTCCAGGCTATCGCGTCATCGGTCATCCACGGGCGCTCGGAGATATCCGCCATCCTCCCCCTTTCAAGGTCCTCCACAGCCACGCCATCAGGAAGGTCTGGTTCTTTATATGTGAGAACGACAGGTTTTCGCCATACGCTCTGTTGGTTGTAATAATGGGATATTAAATCCATCCGATAACTCGCTGGGATGATCGCCATGCGGCTGTCGAAATAGATGAGGTCCGGACGATAGTGTTCGATCACCTCGCGCACCTTTCCCTCCCACTCCTTGCAAAATGGCTCGTCCGGCGGCGGAACGGGATTCGAGTAATCAAAAGCCGTGGAGGGCAGTGGAGGACCATACAATCCGGAAAAAGCTGGGTTGGAGCAATCGCAGGTTGGATCCTCCGTAGGGTACCAGCCCCAGCGCCACTGATGGTGAAAGGTGGTTACAAACTTCATGCCCTTGCGTCGCACCGCTTGAGACATCTCCCCTACAAGGTCTCTTCTGGGCCCCATTTTCGCGGCGTTCCATGCGTTCACCTTGCTGTTCCACATTGAAAAGCCGTCCGCGTGCTCCGCCACGGGTCCGGCGAATCTGGCTCCCGCCTGCTTGAAAAGCTCCGCCCACTCGTCAGGATCGAATCTTTCAGCCTTGAACAGAGGCGCGAAGTCCTTATAGCCAAAAGTCAACAGGGGACCGTAATGCTTCAAATGATAAGCGTTCGCGGCGGACCCCTTGATGTACATATTGCGGGAGTACCACTCGTTGTCGTAGGCGGGAACGGAGTAAAGACCCCAGTGGTAATAGATTCCGAATTTGGCGTCGCGAAACCAATCAGGAACCTGGTATTGCCGGAGGGATTGCCAGTTCGGCTGAAATAAGGGGAGTCTTGAGGTCGTTTCGCCTAGCGCCCCGCGCTCGTTTGGAAAGCCAAGCGCACCCACCATCGCCGCTCCAGAAACCGCACCCATTCGGATGAAATGACGCCGTGTAAGAGACATATCATACGCTCCTTGCGTTTCGAAAAACCAATCTCCGTAAAACTGATACGCATAGATAAGCCTAACTACACACTCATCCCGTAGACTACCGCATAGGGCACATATTTTGCAAATTCTCTCTTGATCCGGATAGAATGCTATCACTCCCGCCATATTGATGCACGTTCAGTGTATACTAAACATATATTGCCTCATTCTTATGCTGCAAAAAACGGTGGGAAATGCGCTTTTCTATAGTGAGGTAATTGCAAAATTCGCTTTTTAAGTATTTAACCGAGCATGAATGAATGATATTAGCCTCGTTTCTTGCATTTTGCAATTACCTTTTGTGCTTCAAGAATTATTGAAACTCCGTTTAAGATATGGCAATTTAAAAAAGATTGTTATTTTACAATGTCCAACCAGCCAATAATTCCATATTCGAAACCGATCCAACCCCCTCTTGAGGAGATCATGGTTCAATTGGATATCGCTGATAGAAAATCCTGTGCAATTCATTTGCCTAAGCGTTTTCCCCGCTCCCCATTACGTTATCCTGGTGGAAAAACACGCGCAATCAAGCTACTTTACTCTTATATCCCTTCCTATGAGACGAAGCTTTGTTCGCCATTTTTGGGCGGAGCTTCGTTGGAATTAGCCTGCACCACCAGAATGCAGGTGTGCGGTTCGGATATTTTTGAGCCATTGATCGCCTTCTGGAACGCACTTTTGCATCGAAAGGAGGAGCTTATAGACCGAGTTACTCGATATTATCCTCTATCCAGATCCAATTTCTACGCATTGCAGAAGAGCTACATGGACTTGGCGGATGAACTTCAACGTGCCGCAGCGTTTTTTGTGCTTAATCGCTGCTCCTTTTCCGGCACCACTCTTTCAGGCGGAATGTCGCCGGGACATCCTCGTTTCACTCATTCCGCCATCGAACGACTAAGGAATTTCACCGTTCGAGATTTCGAGGTGGAATGCAGTGATTATCGAGAGTTCATCCCAAAACATGATGACGCATTTCTGTATCTTGACCCGCCTTATATGATTGATCAAGCGCTCTACGGCATTAACGGAAGCACTCATAAGGAGTTTAATCACTTTGAGTTGGCAGAATTGCTGAGAAAACGCCAGAGATGGATCATGTCATATAACGATTGCGAGGATATACGGAGACTATATAAAGGGTACACCATACTTTCCGTCGAATGGATATATGGCATGGCGAAAAATAAGCAGTCGAACGAGATTTTAATTTTAAGTAAGGATTTGGATACATGAGACGCTCTCAAAATGATTCAGGAAGAGCGTTGGAATATGGTATTGCAGATGCATTACATACCCTCACCCATGCAACACTGTTGAGGGACGAAAATTTCGAGAGAGTGAAAGAATGCTTTGAACGATGCACTGATTACGAACGAAATACCATAGAGTTGGCTTCGCGGAAGATCATATTATTTCTCATTGACAATGACCCGCGTCTTGCATTCCCTGATAATCATATACGGATACAATCAGATCAGGCTGGGCGACTTGGTGATGTTAGAGATATCATCATTCATGACGAAACGCAGTCATATGAGATCGGTTTGTCCTCGAAAAACAGACACTACGCCGTAAAACACTCGCGTCTATCTCAAAAAATAGATTTTGGTAAAATATGGTTTGGCGTGCCCTGTTCCCCTCAGTATTTCGTCTCGACCGCTCCTATTTTCCAAGACCTTCTCGAACGTAAACGGAGAGGCGAACTTTGGAGAAACATCAGTGACAAAACTCAAAGATATTATCTCCCTCTTTTGGATATTTTCTCAAATGAGATGCTGAGCTTAATCAAAAAGGATCCTAATCAAGTCGCCAAGGGGTTTCTGAAATATCTGCTAGGCATACAGGATTATTACAAGGTCATCAAAGAGAATGGGGATGTAACCGCCATCTCATTCAATATAAACGGTTCCTTGAAATGGGGCAACAGATTACCTCTGCCGACAAGGGTTATCGAAATCGCTTCAAAATCGGACAACCTGACCACTATTGAAATCACATTTGATCATGGATGGCAATTATCCTTCCGTATTCACAATGCAAGCTCAAGAGTGGAACCGTCACTGAAGTTTGATATCAATATCATTGGTTGGCCGCAAGCCGTATCACGACATGTCCTTCATTATTGACTTCACGTCATATCAATTGTGCCGCGTAAGGGTGTTCATTCTATAGGTCATATTGTTCTAATTCCGCAACCTGTTATTACTCTCTTCCTGAAAATGCCTCTTGGTTTAGAGACTTAAAACCTTCTCGCCCTTGACACCTCCCCGCATCTTCATCTATAATAGGGTGCCTGTGTGCAATGGATGCATTCGATATGCGCTCGTAGCTCAGCGGATAGAGCGACAGGTTGCGGACCTGTAGGCCGGGGGTTCAAGTCCCTCCGAGCGCATGCTTTCCGAAGGCTGAAGACGGCGAGCTGAGGGTGTTTCGCTCCGTCAGCTTCCATGCTTCGGCTTTTTTTGCGTCCGCCCTCGTAGCTCAGTGGATAGAGCTGGGGCGTCCTAAGCCCTGAGTCGGGGGTTCGATTCCCTCCGAGGGCGCCATTTTATCGATCTTTCGCTCCCCCGCCTCCGTCGGAGCGATCGGAAGTTCGCAACGCGGAGGGGTCGCATAGTTGGTCTAGTGCGCCCGCCTCGAAAGTGGGTAGGCCAAAAGCCTCGCGGGTTCGAATCCCGCCCCCTCCGTGCCCCTCTTTTTCCGGTTAAGAATCGTGTCGCCTCACTCCACCCTGCTTTAACGCCTGAATCATCTCTCCCAAGAACAAAATAAAAAACATCTAAAAAAATACGAAACGAATGCGATAATATTACGTAAATATACTTGACAGAATGACACTCAAGTGGAATAATACTAATCGACTAATAAACAATGACGATTGGACATTATCCAGAATATCGAAATGAAGGAGCGCAAGAATGGGAAAAACCGTGGGAATTGACTTGGGGACCACGAACTCCGTGGTGGCCGTGCTTGAAGGCGGAGAGCCGGTAGTCATCGCCAACGCCGAAGGCGGCAGAACAACCCCCTCCGTTGTTGGATTCAACAAGAACGGGGAGAGAATGGTGGGCACTGCGGCGAAACGACAGGCGATCATCAACCCCGATAGAACCATCATCTCAATCAAACGTAAAATGGGGACAAACGAAAAGATATCCATCGACGGCAAGGGTTACACGCCGGAAGAGATATCCGCGATGGTTCTCCAAAAATTGAAAACCGACGCCGAACAGTATCTAGGCGAAAAGGTGGATAGCGCGGTTATCACCGTGCCAGCCTATTTCAACGACGCTCAGCGAACCGCCACTAAAAACGCCGGAGAGATCGCCGGGTTGAAGGTGCAACGCATCATCAACGAACCGACTGCGGCGGCGCTTGCTTATGGTCTTGACAAGAAAAAAAATGAGACCATTCTCGTTTTTGACCTCGGAGGCGGCACTTTCGACGTTTCCATTCTTGAGGTCGGAGAAGGGGTGTTCGAGGTGAAGTCCACCGCAGGCGACACACATCTCGGCGGAGATGACTGGGATGCGCGAGTAGTGGACTACATCGCCGGTGAGTTCAAGAAGGAGCATGGAATCGACCTTACACGCGATAAACAGGCGATGCAGCGGTTGCGAGAAGGTGCTGAGAAGGCGAAGATTGAACTTTCCAACATGGTGAACACCAATATCAATCTTCCGTTTATTAGCGCCACGCCGGATGGCCCGGTGCATTTGGATATGAACTTGACTCGCGCAAAATTCGAGGAGCTAACGCATGACCTCCTTGATCGATGCGTCGGTCCTTTCCAACGCGCCATTGCGGACGCCAAAATTCAGGCGAATGGGATTGATGAAATCGTCCTCGTTGGCGGATCAACCAGAATGCCTGCGGTTCAGGAACTAGTCCGTCGGCTTGGAGGGGGCAAGGAGCCGAACAAAAGCGTAAACCCTGATGAGGTTGTGGCTGTGGGAGCCGCCATCCAAGGTGGAGTGCTTGCGGGAGAGGTGAAGGATATCGTCCTATTGGATGTCACCCCGCTCTCCTTGGGCATTGAAACTCTGGGAGGGGTGATGACAAAGCTTATCGACCGCAATACGACCATACCGACCAAGAAATCCGAAGTGTTCTCCACCGCCGAGGATGGGCAGACTTCCGTCCACGTTAAGGTGTTTCAAGGCGAGAGGGAGATGGCGGCGATGAACAAGTTCCTTGGAGACTTTCAACTCTCCGGCATTCCGCCCGCTCCAAGAGGGGTGCCTCAGATCGAAGTGACTTTCGATATCGATGCAAACGGGATCATCCACGTCACGGCGAAGGACAAAGCCACCAACAAGGAACAGAGCATCACGCTTACCGGATCGTCAAACCTTGACAAGAGGGATATTGAACGGATGGTACATGAAGCCAGCGAGCATGCAGATGAGGATCATCGAATGCGTGAAACCGCCGAGGCGAAAAACCAAGCCGATTCGCTGAGCTATCAAACGGAGAAGACACTGAAAGATCTCGGAGACAAAGTCCCAAGTGATCAGAAAATAAAGATCGAAGGCAAGATATCCGAGCTACGGTCCGCGATCAAT
The DNA here is from genome assembly GCA_021811565.1 of bacterium. Classification (GTDB taxonomy): domain Bacteria; phylum Armatimonadota; class Chthonomonadetes; order Chthonomonadales; family CAJBBX01; genus DTKV01. The sequence goes on from JAJZOL010000168.1 coordinate 12,780, forward strand.
ACGGACAACGTCGATAATATCAAGCGGATTACCGAGGAGCTGCGACAGGAGAGCTTCAGTCTATCCGAACTTCTCTACAAGCAGACCGCAGGGAATACGGACGGACAGGCACCTGAAGAGCAGGGATACCAACAGTCAGAGTATCAGCATACCGAGGAGGGCAAACCCGATGATGTGATTGATGCGGATTTCAAGGAGAAATAAAACGTTTGGATTCATGGATGGTTCGCATAAATGCCTTTATGCGAACCATCGTAAAAAAAGTGTAATGCAATTCGTTTGTGCGGATGCACATAAGCCATCCCGATGATTCAGACGATGAGAAATCCCGAAGATGGCGCAAATTGTTGAGCGGTGCGGTCCCCACATTGGAAGGTGAAAAATTGGCAAACCCGACATACAAGGACTATTATGCAATACTGGGCGTTAGCCGAACTGCGGACGAGAAAGAGATCAAAGCCGCATATCGGAAGCTTGCGCGCAAGTATCATCCTGACGTGAACCCGGGAGACAAAAACGCCGAGACCAAGTTCAAAGAGATCGGGGAAGCATATGATGTTTTAAAAGACGCTCACAAAAGAGCACAATACGATCGCTTCGGTGATCAATGGAAGCAGGCATCGCAATATGGTTCCCAATGGCAGAACCCAACCACGGGATTTAATCCCAATGGCGGTCAGTATGACTTTACGGGCTTTCCAGGCAATCTCAATGAGTTGTTCGAGAGTCTGTTCGGCGGGGGGAGGACGACTCGAACCAAGCAGACACGGCCGCACGGAGAGGATGTTGAGTTTGCATTGGAACTGTCTCTGGAGGAGGCGGTACGCGGTGGGAAAAAGACTATCACCCTGCCCATGGAGGACATTTGCCCGCATTGCGGCGGAACGGGACGTATGCGGGATATCTCCAATCCCGCCAGGATGACTACCAGCTGCGCACATTGCAAGGGACGCGGACATCTTCAGAGGAGTAAGAACATAGAGTTTACGATACCTTCCGGGGTGAGGGAAGGGCAAAGGATACGCCTTGCAGGGCAAGGATCCGAAGGGACTAACGGTGCCAGAGGCGATCTCTATCTCCTTATCCGGATAAAGCCTCATCCGATTTTCGAGCGCGTCAATGATGATTTGATTATGGAGATAAGCATTCCTTACACCATCGCCGCTCTTGGCGGCGAGATATCGGTGCCTACGCTGAATAACGAATTGAAAACGCTTATCGTCCCTGCCGGCGTGCAAAGCGGGCAAAAGCTCAGAATTGCGGGACAAGGCGTTCCCTCAAGAAACGCAGGGAAGACCGGCGACCTTTACGCGAAACTGAAAATTATCGTTCCGAGAGAACTCTCGCCAAGGGAAAAAGAGCTGTTAAAGGAACTCGCTCGAATAAGAGGTGACAAAGCGAAGCTGTCTTAAGAAACCGTAAATCATCCCTAAAAAGTGGATGCACGGGAATAATGTAACAGATATGTGATCCGATGCATGGTTATTCGGATGGTTCATTCATCATTTTATCGAAAGCATATGACAGAGGTGTGAGCTTTGGCGCGAAAAATACCGGAAGAACCTGTATATATGATTAGCATCGCAGCCCAATTGACCGGTTTGCATCCTCAAACGGTGAGGATGTACGAACGGCTTGGGCTGGTGACGCCATCTCGCGTAAGCAATAAAAACAGACTCTACTCCGAGATGGATATCCAGAGACTGCTGCAGATACGCCGTTTCACACAGGAGATGGGAGTGAACCTCGCGGGCGTGGAGATCATTTTGGATCTGCTGCAAAAAATTGAAAAGCTGCAGAACGAAAACGAGAGGTTGCAAACCGAATTGGTGCAAAATGGTATCCTTCACCCCAAGAGGATAGAGAAGTAGCCATGCTTCCTCAGCGATACGGCGGGAAATCGATTTTGGAGGGATGAATAATATGCATCCCGATCGCAAAGGGAATGGAGAATAGATTGGGAAAGAAGATGGATAGTATGTAAACATACCATTTGGGTTTGATTAATCCTTCCCGCCGTGGAATGCATTTCGCAGGCAGCCACACCATTAAGCCATAGACGAATATCCAAAACCCGAAAGCGCCTAGTTGAACCACCCCCCCGAAACTTGCCTCCGCCAGAGTTCCCGTAATCCCGAAGAGCAGAAACACCTCCGCCGGCTTGAAATCATACCGGGAAAGGAGGATCGCCCAACCGATGAACATCGGAGCGATTGCGATTACGCTGTGAAAAAAGATAACGTCGAAATAGTTGGAAGAGGCGGTGATGTACGCCTGACCGATTCGAACCCCGAACAGAGGAGCGAGATTGGTCATTGTGGTTGTTATCGCCTCCTCCCAAAGAATAAGCGCGGTTGACATGACCACAAACTTGATTCTCCAATCCCCTTCCACTCCTTGCATCCAGGGGATAATCCTATGCTGGAGCTTTACGATCAAACCACCGGTCACGAGGATCCACAGCAAAATCAGTCCGTCCCCCATTTTGATCACCGCCTTATCCTCGGGACGTCCATGCATGAGGATGAAAGCGTTAACCAGCGCCTCGGTGACGAGCATCCAAACAAAGAGAACGCGAATGAAAAATGACAGCGAAAGGCGCGGTTTCATACGTAAGGCTCCGTCGCAGGGAGTTCAAAAGCCCCCGCGAAACGTATCGCATTATGGGTAAGATGGATAATAATCCGATGATAGGAATGAAAAAACGATAGAATCTAATTTCAATTGCCGTGTACGCAATATACCTTATAACAACGCATAGCTTTCATCCCTTGATGGCGCTATGATTAAGAATACTTCAATAGGGGCCTAAACGTTTTTACAAACACCCAGGTTCGCATGGACAAACAAATGGACACAAACAATACACGCACCGCATATTTGGAATCCTCACTTTATGGTTCAAATCCGCTTGAAAGGGTGGTTGCAGCCGAAATTGCTGATAACCAACTGCGACTCTGGGTGCGCACTCCGGATGACCAACTGCAAATCGAGAATATCCCTTTTAGAAGATGGGTTCTCACTAACACACCTAAGGAGTTCGAAAACTCGGAGACGCTGGAATTGGAGGGAGATGGCTTGCGTTGGCTCCATACATTTCCCGATCACCATGCATACAGAGATGCCATCTCTCATTGGAAGAACGACCGAAGAGAAAACCTGTATTATGGCAGCGAAATACGGATGGCGCTCATCGACACCGGAGTGACTCTCTTCAAAGGGATGGCGTTCGATGAAGTCCATCGTATGCAGGTGGACATAGAGACCGAAGGGCTTTCCGCAGACACGGAAAAGATACTCCTGATCGCCGTCAAGGATAATCGGGGCTATGTTAACGCCCTCATGGGCGACGAAAAAGAGATACTGTCTCAATTCATTGCATTGGTTCGCGAGCTGGATCCCGACATTCTCGAAGGGCACAACATCTATGGATTTGACCTTCCATTTATCATACGCAGGGCGGAAATCATAGGTATGCCTCTCTCCCTAGGGCGCGACGGCTCCGCCCCGCGCAACTTAGGCGCTCGACAATATGCGATCGGGGGAAATAGTCGTCCATTTCAAGAGATTTTCATCCATGGCCGTCATGTGGTGGATACTTACCTCGCTGTGCAGAGATACGATCTGGCGAAAGGCTCTCTCACGAGTTACGGGCTGAAAAACGTCGCCAAGGCTTTCGGAATAGCGGAACCGGATCGTATCATCCTGCCTAGGGATGAGATGAAAAGGTTGTTCGAGCAGGATCGCGCCAAGGTGGTGGAATACGCCACGCAGGACGTGGTTGAAACCGAACGCTTGGCGGAATTGGTCACCCCCACGGATTTTTATCAAACTCAGATGGTACCCGACTCATACGGGTCCGTTGCGGTATCCGGGACCGGGGAAAAGATCAACTCGATATTTGTCAGAGCGTATCTGGCTCAAAACCAAGCGATCCCGACACCAAGTCCCGTAAAGGATATCCCCGGGGGCTATACGGAGTTACGGAGAGCGGGGGTTTTGGATCATATCGTGAAAGCCGATGTGGAAAGCCTGTACCCAAGCATCATGATCTCCGACCGAATCGCCCCAGCCAAGGATCGTCTCAACCTTTTCCTGCCCATTCTCGAGGAACTTACCCACAGGCGCCTGGACGCCAAAAGCCGAATGAGGAGCGCACAGGGAAAGGAACGTTACTTATGGGATGGGATTCAGGGATCGTTCAAAGTCCTGATCAACTCGTTCTATGGATATTTGGGTGCGGCGAATTTTCATTTTAACGATCCCGACGCCGCAGCAAGGGTTACCGCCAGAGGAAGGGAGTTGGTTCAACAAATAGCCGAATGGATTGAGGATGAGGGTGGAAATGTAATTGAAATCGACACCGATGGCGTCTATTTCGTAGCTCCTTCCTCCCTCGAAACGGAAACGGATGAAGTTGAATTCATTGAACGGATTGGCGCGAAACTGCCTTCGGGAATACGACTGGCATTCGACGGCAGATATCGCACGATGATCTCATTGAAGACAAAGAACTATGTTTTAATGGAATACGACGGCGATATAGTATTCAAAGGCTCATCCTTGAGATCGCGAGCCGATGAACCCTACGGTAAAAGCTTCATCGAGACCGCCGTAAAGTTGCTATTTGAGCACAGAGAGAACGACATCGCGGACCTATACATAAGAACGATCCAAGCGTTGAAGGATCACCGAATACCCGTTGAGGATCTGGCCCGAAGAGAACGAATAACGGACAAAACGTTTAATAGCACTAACCGGAAGCGCCTTGCGGAGGTGGCGGGCGACGCTCGGCAAGGAGATTTCGTGCATGTGTACGAACGGATGAACGGCAAACTCGGACTGATGGAGGATTATGAAAAAAACGGGCGGGATGAGAATACGAAGACTTACATCGACAAACTGTATAAATTCGCATCGCGTTTGCGCGACGCTTTTCCCGACAGGTTCGATGTTATTATCCCGAAGCCATCAACGATAACGTTCCACGGAGAGCAGGAATCTCTCGACCTCGATTAGAGATGCAGGCTACGCGGTATCGCCCACCTGTATGGTGAACGGCATGATGGTTTGGATCGGAACCGCTCTGCCGGCGATTTTATCCTCCAGAAGTTCGATTGTTCGCTTGCCAACATCATGCCAGGGGACTGAGATTGTGGTTAGATTGCCGTTGAGAGTTCGCGTGGGCGGCAATCCGTCGAAACCGGTGATCGCCACATCCTCAGGCACGCGAAGATTATGACGCCTGCATCTTGCAAGCATCGCGTAGGCCAGGTGATCGCACCAGCAGACAAAAACCGTGGGTCTGGATTTTAGAGGTATATCCGACCATTTTGCAATGATTTCATCCAGCCAGGTCACACTGCATCCTTCAAGCCATGTTTCCAACCAATGTTCGTTGTTAAAGATTGTCAACTCCATATCGTGAGTTTCCGGATAACGCTGCACGGTCTCAAGGCGAATGCTTTGCGAGGTGGAAGGATAACCGATAGTGACGTATGCGAAACGGCGATGCCCCTTGTCCATGAGGTAATCAAGCATGGAGCGGATACCTCTCTCGTCGTCTGCGACCACATAAGGAATCCCCTCCGTATTCGGTCTGGTCGTGGTCAAACGACTGTCTATGCTGATCGTTGGAATCCCCGAATCCAAAAGAGCGTCGCCCAACGGCCCTTCCGGAGGCGCCCAGACTGTCAATCCGTCGATGCGGCGATCTCCGATGCGCGAAAGCACCTCCTCCACTGGCTTGCCGTAATAATCGCCGAAGATGAGTAGCTCCTTTTCGCAATTATCGCATCCATCCATCAGCCCGCTGATGATATGATGGATGTATGGGTTGTCCACGCTGAGGTACGGATATGCGCTGTAGAATCCATACGTATTGGTACGGTTGCTCCTAAGAGAACGGGCGATGGCGTTCGGTTGATAATGGAGACGGCGCGCCGTCTCTTCCACATGCTTGCGAGTCTTGTCGGAAATTCGGACATGGCAGGATTTGCCGCTCAGAGCCACGGATACCGTCATAACACTGACACCGGCTTCCTTTGCAACATCCTTCAAAGTGGGGGATTGCCTTCGAGTCATATTATCCTTTCCAAACTGAACATACGAGCTTAATACGAATATGTTAGCTCACTTCCTGAACTATGTCAAGCGAGCATTCGTTTCCAAACGAACGGGGATATATAGCATATCAAGCGGCGGTGATAAATTTTCTATTTTTTTTGAATGTCATATTGACAGATTTTTTAGAATTTGATATACTGGCACGACTGCGAATGCAGTCGTATTGTAGCCATAAGGAGACATAAGTTATGTTAACGGGCAAAGTCAAATGGTTCAATGACGCCAAAGGGTATGGCTTCATTGAAACCGCGGAAGGCAAGGATATCTTTGTCCACTACTCCGCAATTCAGAAAGAAGGGTTCAAAACCCTGAGCGAAGGCCAACAGGTGACTTTCGAGATTGTCGAAGGAACCAAGGGACCGCAAGCGGCGAACGTGCAGGCGATGGTCTAATTCCAATCGCTCTCAGCCACTAACTCAATCGCTTCGATTCATAGGGTCGTACGGCAGGTTTATTATTCATTTTATTATTTATTATTTCCCGTTCTGCAACCCTTTCTGAAAGCTCACGGAAAATGAACCGGTTTTGTTCATACAAACCGGTTTTTTTCTATCCCCTCCAAACCATGAGATATTAAGCCTTGGTGATTTTTCGTGAGACACCCGCGCCTGCAAGGTATAAAGGAAACGCGAGGTTCTCGCCTGATACGATAACCCATGGTATTCCGCCGTTCGCCACGCACGCAAGGAGCAGGCATGGGATGATGCATAGAAATATCCCTCGTAACACCCAGTTGGCTTCTCTTCGGGAAATGAACCACAAACCTATCATCAGAACTAAAAGAGTTGGAGAACTGATAACCGCTATCACCCCGAACGATAAAATCCACGAAAGAGGCGGTTCCGCCAGCCTTCGCTGTTTCCCTCCGCCTCTCAAAAGACCCAGGGTTTCAGCCATCATTCCAACTGTGAACCCTCCAACCCCCAGAGAGAAGCAAAGAAGAGGGTTCCAACTGAAGACGAATATTCCATCGGACATGGGGGATGGCGCTCGATATACAACCACAAGCAAAACCAGCATGACAAGCGCGCCAAGGCCGATAAACAGCCACGATAAATACGGTGAGCCATCGAGCCATCCGGAAACATTCACCGATGCTTTGTTACGCCTTTCCCCTCTTTTACCCGTCACCCCGCTCGGTTGATTTGGTATTCGCGTTAACCTATCGAACTTATGCCGCAGGGATTCCTTGTTCGGGTTGAATTGCATCCCGAAAGAATACATGGTGATGGCGTCCTCTATGCGACCGGTCGCCTTGCGAATATCCCCCAACAATTCATAGGCGTCCGCGCAACGCCGGTCCACCCTGAGGCATTGCCTGCAATAGGTCTCCGCCTCTCTGAAACTCATACGGCGAAATGCGTTTTGGGCGCGCTCCAAAACGACTTCGGGATTTTCGCGGTTCGGTTGGGGACGCCTAGGCTGTGATGTTTGACGCACTCTGGAGGAATCGCTACGGGTATAGGAAGAAGAAGGAGGAACACTCCTTTGTTGCCGCCGCCGAATTTCCAAATCATAGGAGGCGCGCTTTGCAGGATCGGAGAGAATCTGATGCGCCACATTGATCGCCTTAAATCGCTCCTCCGCGTCCTTGGTGCGGGCGATATCCGGATGGCACTTGCGCGCCAAATCGCGAAAGCGCTTGCGTATCTGTTCGGCGGTGGCGTCATGAGGCAAGCCCAGCGAGGCGTAATAATCAGGTATCTCCGACTGGGGCATGGTTAGTTCGTTCCACTCATGATGCTCTTCGAGTAGCCCGAATAGAAACCGATAATCGATTGAGCCACTAGAAGTGCGACGATGAGATAAAGGACAATCGAAAAGATATGTGCGATTTTGTGCGCTTTGGTCTCCGCCTCGCCCTCCAGATACTCCGCCACTTTGGTCATCATATGGTCGATATTCCCCGTATGTTCGCCTGTGCGAAGCATGTCGATCACCACGGTGTTAAACACCCCTGTTTGTCGGAAGGTTTCGGAGAGCAACTCTCCTCGATTCGCCGCCTCCACGCCCGCCAGGGAGGCGCGATGGACGATCCTGCTCCCGCTCGCCGCTCCCGCCGCACGGATTGCGGCGTTCAAACCCACTCCCGCCCCATAAAGCGCACCGAAAGCCCTGCCGAACCGCGCCAGCGCAATTTTTCGAGCGACATCCCCGACCCCCGGTATGGCATACTTAATTCGTTCGTACAACTCCTTGGCGGCTTCCGATTTGAAGATCACGATCCGGAAAAACGCGAAAATGAAAAACGCCGCTACGCCAATCTCTGCAAGGAAGAAAACGGTGTTATTCAGGTAGTTCAACGTATTTCCGGTTAGCGCCCATGCCGATATTGCGGGCATCCCGCCGCCGAACAGAACGGATTTTCCAAGAATCATCACTGCGACCAATGCGAGAATTTTGGGATACAACGTAAGGCGGCTTATTAACTGACGTAACTGAATCTCCTGCTCAAGGTAATCCGCGATCCGCGAGAGGATCACCTCCAGCATTCCACCCTGCTCGGCGGCGCGAACCATCTCGAGCTGAACATCAGGGAAAACGGATGGATGACGTTCCATTACATCGGATATCCTTCCACCGCTTTCCACGGTATGCATCATCTCATCGATAACCTTCGCAAGTCGGTTGTTGTGGGTCTGACCGAGTTGACTATTCAAGGCTTGATAGATAGGCATTCCGGCATTAATAAGTGCAGCGAATTGGCGGTAGAACTGCGCCATCACAGTCAACGAAACTCCGGACACCACCGGATAGGCGAAGGTCTCCATCACTCCGTGCGACGAGGATCCCATTCCCTCCTTTTGCGGGGTTAACCGAACCGTTTTTTCCGCGTGGCTCGTTTCCGCACTCATCGACAAGCGCACCTTCTCCACCTCCAACCCCATCGCCCTCAACCGTCCGAGTGCGAGTGCGGAGTTCTCCGCGGAGATGGTTCCCTCAACGCGTTTCCCTTGCCGATCCATAGCCAAATAGTTGAATTCAGGCATTGTTTTAGTTTTGATTCCACCACATCTTCGGACTGAATATCGCACCGAAGTAGGATTTCGTAAGCATGATCACTACAACTCCAACCAAAATGATAAAGGATGTCAAACCAATATGCAGCAGGGTCATACGGCAACTGGTAAACGCCCGATCCACATTGTCCTCGTAGTACTGCGCGATCCGATCCATGGCGTCCACAACCTGCCCGCTCACCACGCCTGTCGCCAATGTCTGCTCCATTTCATTGGCGAAGAGGTGCGTCGAGGTGAACGCCTCATGTATAGGTACGTTATTTCGTACCTTCTCCCCGGCCTCCATGAGTTTCTGGCGAATGACACTGTTTCGTGCGGAGTGCATCGCACCTTCCCAAGCCACAATAGGGCCTAATCCCGCCGTGTAAAGACGCCGCATCATTCTGATAAAGGTGGCGAGGGATCGCTGCCTTTCAAGGTTCCCGAATACCGGGATTTTCATCAGCATGGAATCGTGATATACGGCGAAACGAGACCTTTTAAACCACCTGGCAAACCATACGATCGCCAGCATCAGAATAATGGCGATTGGAGTGTTCCTCGCAAATGCGAGAATCAGAAATTTGTGCAGGTGGTTGCTGAATATGTATCCTTTCTCGTTCGGTGAGGGGAAAAAGCTGGTGATCACGGGCTGCGCAATGGCGATCGCCAAAACCTCTTGAACTATCAGCGAGACGAATATCCAGGAGCCTTTGTAGAATTTCGCGTCCCTTTCATACTCCATGGCGATCTCATCCAGCACAGCGTCTATGAACCCACCCGTCTCGCCCGCCCGCACACTTCCTCTGACATAGGAGGGGAAAATATTGGGATAGCTCTCCATGGCATCGGATAATCGCCCTCCGTGATATGCCGCATCCTTCATATGCTCCACAGCTTTCGCGAGGATCGGCGGCTGGGTTTGAGGAGCGAGGTTTACTAGGGTCTGATAGATGGAGATTCCCGAGCGCAATTGCGAGGCGAACTGGCGATAGAATAGCGCGAGCGTAGCGGGCTTTACAGTAGCCTTAGAAAGAATCTTCGCATTGGAGGTGGGTTGAGAAGCAAACTGCCCCGATTTGACGCTCGCCGTGCCTGCTGCGGCGCTGTTTGAAGGCGTGGTGATGTAAGTGGGGCGATACCCTTGCTGAATAAGCCGGGATTGCACATCCGCCTCGCTGTTAGCCTGCATGGCGCCCATAACGGTCTGCCCGTTTTTATCCTCCGCCTCGTATCGATACAGAGCCATTTCACTCTCTCTTCATAGGTGATGGCAAAAAACTGATAAAGCCATTGACTTCTGACATCTCAAATGAGATGTGAGAAGTGAAGAACGATTTTCGCCATTACTTATTAATTCGGCAACTAAATATCAACGAATATATTAACTTCATCAAGAGTGATTTCACATATTTTATCATCTATTTAATTGCCGATTTAATAATGCATATACGCTAAATTGACGCCTCCGTCACAAGCGGTACCAGTGTCTGCTCCTGAATCTCCGGGTTCTCCAATCGCTCCCGAAGGGAGACTCCGTTAGGAAAAACGATATCCGGGTCTATCTCAGCCAAAGGCAACAGAGCGAAAGCCCTCTCTATCATTCTCGGATGAGGGATCGTTAATCTTTCGGTATGAATTACGAAATCGTCGAAAAGCAGGATATCCGCATCCATCACACGCGGTCCCCATCGAAAGGTGGGCTTTCTCCCGCATGTTCTTTCCAAATTCTGGGTGAAATCCAGTAATCCCTCAGGATTGAGTGTGGTCTCCACCCTCAGCACGCAATTGATATATAATGGAACCGGTTCCCGTGTCGCTCCGATAGGAACCGTCTCGTAAAAACGGGATACGTGGGTTACGCGTGTCTCGGACGAATCCAACAAGCGAATCGCCCTGTGAAGATTCGCTAACCTATCCCCCAAGTTGGAGCCGAGGCTTATATACGCCGTTCCCATAAACACACCCTGCGAAATAATTACTCCCGAAATAATACATATCCCTTCAGGATATTATACAACTTTCCTCTGATCGTGTCTATTTTGGAATTGCGGAGGGTAATGCCGCCTCAATTCACCCTCGGTGTCCAAAATTCCCGTCTTCACCTCTTACGCGACCGTGCTTTTGGTTCTTCAACCTTCAATAGCTGACTGTGTACGGAAGCCGAAGCCGCAAAGCGAACGCTTTTTTGTTTAATATTGGATTTTGCAACTGCATTAAGCCCCGTGAACCTCAATTCCCACCTTACATTCTCATCCCTTTTCAATAATATCGCACTCCGTGGCTGTACATAATTGACAGTACTTACATAAACCGTCCCTACAACCGATGTAACCGCATGCTGTGAATCTTGTGAATAATCCCCCTTCTTGTCGAACTGATACGAGATTGGTATCGAATAAAATTGGGATACCCGCAGACTTTCGGCGCCGCCGATCCGCTCCATTCCAACCAATCTACTCCTCACCTCCACAGGACTCCCGTTCCAATATGGATTTGGTATGCTGACAGTCCAAACATCCCCTGGCTTGACAGCTTTATTCGGAAATAGAACCATGCCGGGAGGGAGGTAGATCATGAATGCATTCATTATTTCGTTTACGTTAGGTATGGTTTGCAGCTCCGCCGCCTTTGTGATTACGCCCTCCTTATCCACATTGAGGTTAAGAGGAGGTATGCGAGAAGGAATTGCCTTACCGGTATCGGTATTTCGCCAACCTATTTGCCAAACCTTCATTTCCGCGGATCCATTTGGTTTGAGAGCCATGGTTTTCTCGAGAATTATCCCGACACTCTTCACCTTCTCGACTCCGTGAGGTGAGAGGATAGCCCCCTTGTCGGTTAGAATTTTGATGATCTTATTCACTCCGACCTTGTATTCACTTGTTTGATTCTTAACGTAAACGGAACGAAGAATATAGGCTTTCTCGGTTTTATTCGACACGCCTGTTGCAACGGAAAACCCGGGTGTCTCCAATAGGATGACAACAAGTGCGAGAATCAGATGAGGAAGAGAATGTAGTTTCGTTTTCATCTCGTAATCTCCTTTTCGTACGGATTCGCTCCGCCATTCCATTCATATTTATCCACATTTGCGAAGGAGGCATATGACTATTCGCGAGGGTTTCGCGCACATTGAACGGTTATCCATTTTGCAACTCGCTTGATTGCCAATTATTTTTTCTAAATTCTTAATTCCCATTCTACCCGCTTCATTCTCATCTTCACGCTCACTTACCGACGCGTGATACGTATAAGAAAACAGTGCACCTCATTCGTTCCATCGACAAAGGATTATTAACGATGCCAATAGACACCTTCGAAATTACCGAGGATGAGATTAACCGCCTGACCGTTTTGCCCCGCGCCGAGGATCCTGTCGCTTTCGTCATCTTCGGAGCAAGCGGGGACCTCACCCACCGTAAACTGATACCGGGACTGTACAATCTCGCCTGCGCCAACCTGCTTCCCAAGGGTTTTGCAGTCATTGGATACGCCGTAACCCCCATGGATGATGAGTCCTTCCGCGCCGCAATGCTGGATGCGGTGAAAAACTCCAACGAGGCTGGACCCTTTCGTCAGGATATCTGGGATGATTTCGCCGCTTCGCTGCACTACATCACCGCCGACTTCAGTCAATCGGATGGATACAATTTGCTGAAAAAACGGCTTGATGAAATGATGGTCGATCATCATTGCGCCGAAAACCGCCTCTTTTACCTCGCCACCCTGCCCAGCTTTTATACGGAAATAGTGAAAAACCTGATGAAACACGGGCTGAACACGGTGACGGACAACACCGCTTGGTCACGGATCATCATCGAAAAACCGTTTGGACACAATCTGGAGAGCGCCATCGCGCTAAACAAAGTGATCCATCAGGCGTTCGAGGAGGAGCAAATCTACCGCATAGATCATTACTTAGGTAAGGAGACGGTGCAGAATATCCTGGCGTTTCGTTTCGCCAACTCCATCATCGAGCCGATCTGGAACCGCAGATATGTCGACCACATTCAAATCACTGCAGGCGAAACGTTGGGAGTGGAACATCGCGGGAATTATTACGAGGAGGCGGGATGCCTGCGAGATATGTTTCAAAACCACCTCATTCAGTTGATGTCGCTGGTGGCGATGGACCCGCCGGTAAGATACGGGAGCCAATCCGTGCGCGACAGAAAGACGGATGTCCTGAAAGCCATCATGCCCATCAATCCGGAAAACCTCGCCGAAGTGGCGGTGAGGGGACAATATGGGATGGGTTATATTGAATCTCAACAGGTTGCGGCATACCGCGAAGAGCCTGACGTAAGCCCAACCTCTCATACGGAAACCTTCGCCGCATTGAAGTTGACAGTGGATAACTGGAGATGGGCGGATGTGCCGTTCTATCTCCGTTCAGGCAAGCGGATGCCGAAAAAGCTCACACAGATAGCCATCCAGTTCAAACGCGTCCCGCATCTCTTCTTTCACATGGGCCCCAAGGACCAGATAGAGCCTAACATTCTCACCATCCGTATTCAACCGAATGAGGGAATTTCCATCCGATTCGGCGCGAAGGCACCCGGGCCGGAGATGCATATCCGACAGGTTGAGATGAACTTCACCTACGCGGAAACCTTCGGAGTCACCCCTGCCACGGCATATGAAACGCTGCTGCTGGACTCGATGTCGGGCGACCCCACTCTCTTTAACCGCGCCGACGCAGTGGAACTGTCATGGGCGTTGCTTGCGCCAGTGATCGAAACCTGGCAAGCCACCCGCCAGTTCACCGCATTCCCCAACTATTCAGCGGGTACGTGGGGACCGGCGACGGCGGACAAACTGCTCGCCAAGGATGGAAGAGTCTGGTTTAACGGCTAAATAAGATTAAGCCGGAGGGTGGATCACCCTCCTGTGTTTCGCCGATAATAACCCATCCGCCTCTATTTCTGAAACGCAAATTGCACTTCGTTCGCCCAGTGTGTCTCCCAGTCGTTATGGAAGGCGAGGAAATTCTCCTTGGACACGCTTCGATCCTCCGCCAGTTCATACGCAGGCCCCTTGTCGTCATTCACGCGGAAACTGAACTTGATCGGCTCGCCTCGCTCCATCCTCTCCTTTACGATGGGTATTTCCGACCATGGCAACGCCAATTCAACGATGCGCTCATTACCGATCCATCTAATCGCCAGTTTTCCGTCGTTAACCGGCCCGCCATCGATCGGCGCCTTTGGCTGACGAGGATAAAAATGCTTGCGCGGAATGCCTGGAGCCAGAAGCTTCCATATTTCCGTTCCACCGCCATATTTCGGAGACACCTGATTCAAGGCGAATTCGTAATCGGTGTCCCAATACGCCATGAAGCGAGGCATCGTGCCCTTGGGGAACTCCCACCATGGCTTTTTATTCTCCGGGATCACATTAAACGCTATCTGCACGTTGTCCGTGCCGTTACCGGAAGGCAGATCGGGGTTTTTGCGGTAGGAGAACCTTCGCACGCCGGCAGGCCACACGAGTTTCTTGCCGTTGTCCGTACACACTTTCGGATAGAAGTAGCTGTCGTCATCTCTATCGGCGTAGCGGATTCCGCCATCGGTTGGAGTGTCATCCGCGATTTTCGCCGCGAAATAGAAATACTTGGAATCATACGCCAGATACCCGATCGCTTCACCGCTCTTAACGCTGGATCCGAAATTCATGAATGGCAGCCATGCCTGCTCGGTGAGACTTTTACCTATCGAGCCGGAGATCGGCTGAGGAAGAATCCCCTTCCAATCAGCAAGATTGCCATCCACCGTAATGGTGCGCTTGGCGATGACATTCACATGCATCTTTTCGGAATGAGTCGACACACCGTCCGCGCCTGCATTGAACTTCACCGCGAGGGAATAGGTGTTACTCGGAACCGCAACGCCGCCGATAATTCTTAGGTCGATATTTTTGGTCTGATCCGGATCAAATCGCACGACCTCCTTGGATGGTGAGAGACGAAGTCCGGGGATTTGCGCGTAGAGTTCGCCTCTGATTGGACGGTTGAGGATATTTGTCACAGCAATCCTCAGCGACGGATGAGAGGCTATCGGCGCAAGCATGTCATGACAGACAATATCCACCGGCTGGTATCCGGATATCCAAGCGTGATGTATGGCGTTCACGAGTTTTTCATAGGAGCCGGTCTTACCGTTGGGACGGAGGAAATAGCCCTTGCCGTTCAGCGGAACTATGATCTTGCCGTTCTTGGAGGGCACGGGGTTACCGTAAAAATCATACAGCGAATAGGGTCCGGCGGGCAGCGTCATACTCCCGCCTTGCAGCACCATGGCGGAACGCAACCTATCCTGTAACGACTTTATTTGCGATGGATTTGTCGCATGGCTCAGTTTGCTCTCCAATGCATGAACGATAGGAGCATTCTTCAATCCAAGCACTTGTCGGAAGAGCAACTTATTGCGGTCATAAACCCCGCCAAGGTCTCCCACCACCACCGCCGTGCCGTCATCGGGATGCGAGGCGGATCGGAAAAGGAAAACCCACGGCAGACCGTTCTTGAAGAGAATCCGTTGGAAAGGCAATTGCCCTATGAACTTGGATGCCGCTGCAACACCAGCCGCAGGAGCCCACGCCTGCACAACGGAGCAGGGTTTGCCGTCTGCAGTGAAGTTTTCCGGATCGTATACATTCCCACCGTAGATCCCCATCACCCGGTCCTGCCCCTGTGCCCTCATGGAAGCGATCACGGCGGCGATACGATCCTCCGAGTTCGCCACCCAACTTTCTGTGTCCCAAACTCTCACTCTGCCGTAAGCGCCTTTGCGGGTCATCCATTGGGGAATGATGGAGGGCACCGCCGACATCTCTTGATAATGGATGCTGCAAAAATCGAACCAAGGCAGAAACTTATCGCTGCCATCTGGGAAGAGTTTGTCCAGAGCGTTGCTGGACGAGCAGCCACCGCCTATCAGGACCTTGACCCCCGCCTCATTTCGGGCTTGGATAACGCCTTTCGCCATTCGTTCATACAACTCACGGTAGCGGATCATATCCGCGCCCCATCCCGATATGGAAACACCCTCCCAAGGCTCGTTCCACAACTCCAAGGCGTTAACAGGTCCTTTCGGCCATCCCCATCTGCTGCAGACATAAGCGCACCATTTCTGAAAGTCCGCATCGTAGGAGGGCAGCCAAACAAGATCCTCTTTCACACCGTGCATCATCGATCCGTCCGGATTGAGCCAGGGACGTCCGCGTCCTAGGGGCTGGGGGGCGGAACCCGCGCCGACCGTCAGCATCACCGCGATATTGTTTTCCTTCGCCCAGTCAAGAAACTGTCCCAGTTGCTTGATATTGGACTTGAACTCAGCCGAGGTGGTGGGGTCGTATGAAGCCCCCATTCTGCAACCGCGAATGCCAAGCCGACTAAACACCATCGCCACCTTGTCGCTCATTTGAAACGGCCAAGGCATGTCCAGAGTCATCACGGGATCGAACACCTTTCGATCATCCGTCTTGATGCAACGCGCCACCGCCGCTCCGAAAACTCTCCCGTATTTTCCGAAATCGAACACCAGTCCAAGCCCTCCGTATGGGCCAGGATGCACGGGATCGCGGAGGTATAACACCTGTTCGCCTTTTGCTGGGATGTTCACGGAAATCGAAATGGAGTTTTCCTTGACGATGCGAAACACATGCGGTGTCCATGTGTGCCCCGCCGGAACACTCGTTCCATAACGAATCACATCCACCCGAGCCTTTTGCTGAATTGGGGATGCGCTGTTATTGGTGAGAAGGAAAGTGAATGTCATATGCATGCCGGGCAATAAGATGTTGGGACCTGCGGAGCAGTCTGTCTGCGTTACGGTGATGCTTTTCGCCAGTGCCGGCGGAGTGAGCCTGAACGTTTGTGAGAACCCGGGCATATCCTTCCCGCTGACCATCTGACATCGCCCGCTATTCAACCCCATGATAAGGAGCATTCCCGTTAATATTGCGATATATCTTCTCATAACTTTATGCGCCTTCCGTTATGTTCCCTTTTTTCTCTTTTCCTTACGTTAATTCTCGCATCGATAAAATACCTGCACCATACACAACATTATTACTTAAAATCTGGATGCTTTTCTTCTTGGACACCATACATCTAACCATCTCGTCAAGAGAGAAATTCGGCGGGAAACCGTTAGCGTT
>JAJZOL010000032.1 GCA_021811565.1 bacterium
ATACCGTGGGTGATGAGTATTTTGATTCGGACAAAATAGACGATCTCCTAATCACGCTGGATGAACAAGGCGTGGAGGTGCTGGGTAGCGCAAGGGACGTAAGCCTTATGGACAATGAGGCAATTCGTCAAAAAGGAGTTCCAGCGCTCAACAGCTCCATTATCTACGATGAGGATATCTTATCTCTTGACGGGATACCCATTGAGGACTCCGTGCGGATGTGGTTGAATGAGGTTGGAAAGACGCCTTTGCTCACGCTTGAGCAGGAGATCGCTTTGGCGAGGATTATCGAGAATGAGAAGGAGGATCCCGTCGCCGCCCGCCAAGCTCGTGAGACTTTGACGCAATCCAACCTTCGCCTTGTGGTGTCCATTGCGAAACGATATAGCGGGCGGGGGATGGCTTTTCCCGACCTCATTCAGGAGGGGAATATCGGTTTGCTCCGCGCCGTGGAGAAATTCAATCATCACAAGGGATATCGCTTTAGCACCTACGCAACATGGTGGATACGCCAATCAATTACACGCGCCATCGCCGATCAAGGTCGCACCATTCGAATTCCCGTGCACATGGTGGAGACCATCACACGCTTTATCAAGGCGAAGGGGATGTTGATACAGAAACTGGGACGCGATCCTTCGATAGACGAACTCGCCGTAGCTCTGGAGATGCCAGTGGAGCGTGTCTCCGAGATTATTCGCATCGTTCCCGAACCGCTGTCCTTGGAAACGCCCATAGGCGAGGAGGAGGATAGCCATCTTTCTGATTTTCTTGAGGATCATGAAGCCGTTTCGCCCACCGACGCTACCTCACATCTCATCCTAAAGGAAAAAATTGAGGAGGCTCTCAGCCTGTTGACTTCAAGAGAGCGCGACGTGCTTATCCTTCGTTTCGGATTGGAGGATGGCTGCTCGCGCACTCTGGAGGAGGTGGGACGCTATTTCCGCGTGTCCAGGGAAAGGATACGACAGATTGAATCCAAGGCCTTGAAGAAACTTAGGAGCCCTAATCGAAGCCGCAAACTGATGGATTATTTGGATTAATAAAAAAAAGAGGAACCGCGAAATTCCCGCGATTGGTGATGATGGAACGCACTATTCGCCAATTTCCCGAATTTCGCAATTACCGTGATGTACTCATCCCGCTTGAGGGTGCGGTTTGAACGGTCAACCGTTCAACCGCACTCTATTTTATTGCATGTTCAGCGCTTGAAGAACGGACTCAATATTGGCTGAGACAACCTTTGGTTGCGCACTCGATTGATTGACGGCGGTTTGCGGATCCTTTAACCCATGCCCTGTCAATGTGACGGTGACTACGGAAGGTTTGGTGAAATATCCGCTTTCCCCTAACAGTTTCAACCCGGCGATTGGCGCCACGGACGCCGGTTCCGCGAACACTCCCTCCAAACGGGTGACCATTCGGTACGCTTCCAAAATCTGCTCATCCGTCACCTTGTCGATGATGCCGCCCGATTCGTCTCTCGCCGCCAACGCGGATTGCCAACTGGCGGGATTGCCGATGCGGATGGCGGTAGCGATGGTTTCAGGATGCTTTACCGGATGTCCCTCCACTATCGGCGCAGATCCTGCGGCTTGAAAGCCCAGCATTTTCGGAAGTGCGGAGCATTTTCCCTTCTTGTGATACTCCTTAAATCCCATCCAGTACGCAGTGATGTTCCCCGCGTTGCCAACGGGTAATGCATGGAAATCCGGTGAGTTTCCCAAATCATCAATGATCTCAAAGGATGCGGTTTTTTGTCCTTGGATGCGGTAAGGGTTCAGCGAATTGACCAATGCGATGGGATATCTGGATGTGATGTCGCGGACAAGTTTCAGGGCTTCATCGAAATTCCCCTCCACGGCCAGAACCTTCGCACCGTGAACCAGAGCCTGAGCGAGTTTTCCAAGAGCGATTTTGCCGCCGGGGATAAGCACGTGGCATTCCAGCCCTGCGCGGGCGGAATACGCTGCGGCTGAGGCGGAAGTGTTGCCGGTTGAGGCGCACATCACGGTTTTCACCCCCTCCTCCATCGCCTTGCTGATCGCCATGCACATGCCCCGATCCTTGAAAGATCCCGTGGGGTTCAAGCCTTCGTATTTCAGATACAGATCGATTTTGGGCGATATCCATGCCGCCAGCCTGGGCGCACGAATAAGAGGGGTATTCCCTTCATGAATGGAGATGACGGGAGTTTTATCGGTAACGGGAAGATATTCGCGGTAACGATCTATTAAACCTTTGTACAATCATAACCTCCTGCAAATACGCCCCCTCTGTTGAGGGGGCGAAATTAAGACGGATTCAGTTTACCCGTTTTCCGATTTGACTTCGTTGACTAATTGGGACTCTCCTGATAAGTCAGCGCCTCCAAGACATTCCCGACGATAGCCAAGGATTTGGGGCTGCACTTGTCCGGAGTGTCCGCCAAGGTGTGCCATGGTGCGTAGTCGAAATCAATCACATCAATGGTGGGAATGCCGGCTTGGATTAGCGGAAGATGGTCATCCTCGATATTGTATTTCACGGAGTCGAAGAAATACTTGGAATACCCCATCTCCTTGGCGAGGTTGAAAACCTTGTCATCCACCTGAGGGGCGTATTTTTGGGAGTTGTACTCCTTGTAGATATCCAGGTTCTTGTCGCCAATCATATCTATCAGAACCCCGTACTCGGGATCGTATCCCTTATGATGTGCGGCGAAGTAACGGGAGCCGAGGAAGACGCCTTGATTCATCTCGAAGTTGCCGTAATCCTCGCCGTCGATAAGGAGGAGAATCACGCCCACCTTCGGACGATTGATATGAAAATCTCTCGCCATCTCTATAAGCACCGCTGTTCCGGATGCGCCGTCATTTGCTCCGGGGATCGGCATCTTCCGTTTGGCGGGGTCGATCTCCTCGTCGGCGGTGGGGCGGGTGTCCCAGTGAGTGCAGAAAAGTATGCTCTTCTTCGCTTTGGGATTGAACACGCCGATGATGTTGGTTAGCGGCATGCCTCGATAGGTGAAATCCTGAGTTTTGACAACATCAGCGTATTTTTTCATTTCGGCAAGGAGGAAGTCTCTTGTTTTGATGTGAGCGGGAGAACCCACAGGACGGGGGCCGAAGTCGCACTGTTCAACCAAGAGTTTCATTGCTCGATCCCCGTCAAAATGTGGATTGGGGATTGTCACCTCGGAGGCGTTCGCTTGGTTAAGCGAGTAGCTTTTTGAAGGTTGCGCCTGACATCCCGCCAGCGTAAAGATGCTAATAAACGTCAAAAGCACAAAATAAAGGCTCTTGCATCCCCTTTCAGGCATGCAAAGAGATCGGCTGTCAGCCCTATTTTTGGAATACAATTCGGTTATCACCTTTTCCTGATATTATGGGATGCGAGGCGAGATAATCCGCAATCGCACTGGACACCGCTTTGTTGGTGTCATGATCTATGTTGGATTTGCTCCAGACCTTGAAGTAAGCGAGCGCTCCGTTCGCCAAAGGGGAGGGCATCGCCACCATGTAGGTTTTGGAGTCATCCATCGGCATACCCGCTATTTTCACGGAGGTGACGCGATTATCCGTGCCGCCGTTGGGATTGACTGTCATTGTCAATCCGGAAACCTGGAGGAATGCGCTGTTTTTTTGCGGAGTAAGCGACAGGCTTCGTTCCAAAGCCTGTTTGATCTGCGTCCCTGTCAACTTGACAATCACCACAGTGTCGTCAGGATACATCAGGCAGTTGGAGAAATCGGATGCGTTGGCGGCACCCTTCGGTATCGTTGTCTCCTTGAAAGCGGAAGCAGGCATGAAGGCGATATCCGTTTTCCCCGTAGCGCGGATGGCGTCCACGATTACATCCGCGAGATTGCTCTCCTCCGTGCGGACGTTTAACGTCGACAAATCGTTTTCAACGGTTATTCCCGTTGGCTTGGGAGGAGGCGCGCCGGCAGAAACCCGGCACAGTAACAACAGGGCCATTGTCAGAAGCAATGCCAAAAGCAATCGCGACGCCAACATCGCATGCTCATGATGATAAGTTTCCGTTTTCTGAATGGACTGACTGCGATGCATTTTTTGCACCTCAATTCTTTCTCCCCTCCCATTTCAGATAGGCTGCAAGGAAGGGATCTATGGCACCATCCATGACTCGTATGACATCCCCGGTTTCGTAACCGGTGCGATGATCCTTTATCATCGTATAAGGTTGAAATACGTAGGATCGAATCTGGTTGCCCCATTCGATCGATTGCTGTTCCCCTCGCAACTCCGCCATTTTCGCTTCATTTTCTCGTCTTTCACGTTCCATTAGTCTGGCTTGAAGCACCTTCAGGGCCATGGCGCGATTCTTATGTTGCGATCTTTCATTCTGGCATGAGACCACGATGCCTGTAGGAATGTGCGTAATTCGAACAGCGGAATCCGTTTTGTTCACATGTTGCCCGCCCGCGCCGCTTGATCGATAAGTGTCAATCCTCAAATCGTCCGGATTTATCTCGACCTCTCCCTCATCCTTCACATCGGGGATCACATCCACTGATGCGAAGGAGGTGTGCCGTCGCTTGTTGGCGTCGAATGGCGATATCCTTACAAGGCGATGGACTCCGCTTTCGCCTTTGAGATATCCATATGCGTTTGGACCGCTAACGACGAATGTGACGCTCTTTAGACCCGCCACATCGCCCTGCAGTTCATCCGCGATCTCCACTTCGTAATTTCGCTCCTGCGCCCATCGCAGATACATTCTCAGCAACATCTGCGCCCAGTCGCACGATTCCGTGCCACCCGCTCCGGAGTTTATCTCCACAATGGCGTTTGCGTTATCGTTCGGCCCTGAGAGCAGGGTGTCCAACTCGAATTTTTCCACGTCCTTGATCAGTCTTTCCGTGTCGCCGGATAACTCTGCTATCAATTCAGGGTCTTGCTCCTCGGAGACCAGTTCAACCATCTCCAGCAGTTCCTTCGATCGTTTGTTCAAGGCGAGGATCGGTTCCAACTGATCCTTGATTTGTGAGAGGGACTGCAGAACTTTCTGCGCGTTTTCCGGATCATCCCAAAGGTCCGGCGCAGAAACCACCTCCTCCATTTCCGCTATGCGACGTTGCCTCCCGGCTACGTCAAAGATGGTCTCCGAGCGCAATCACGCGTTCTCGCATCTCAATTCCGGCGCGTCGGATTTCCTCGATGGTCAATATCACTCATCAAACTCCTTGAAATATGTATAGCGTCTTTCGCTTTTAATAATCGACTCATGTAAGTATACATTGACTGCGGCTTATCGTCAAGCGCGTATCCGAAGGCTCATAGGCGAATGAGATAGCTAGGCAATTTACGTTGCATTTGACGCATAACGCAACGTCTGAAACTAAATTGCACATCCACCTCTATGATTATGGTTTTTTACCAAACGAACCCAAGCCTTTCATGCCGGAAATGCACGATCCATAGGTTGCACGTTTTTTTAGACGTATCGTCATGGGGAAATGTTACGAGAAATTCAAATTCAAAAAACACGTTTCGCATTCATGCGGGGATGATGCTGGAACGAAGTTTGTGTTGCCAAAGGAGGAAGAAAATCAGCGCGGCGCCCTCCGCAATGAGAGTGTCCGGCACGAAGGTGTGGGTGGCGAGGCGAAGCGTAAGAGCTGTGAGGGCGGATTGCATGTACGCGCCGCATCCGAAGACGAGAAGGGGGCGCGGGGTGAGCCATCGGTGACTTTTCAGCGACCAAACGAAACCAAATATCATCAGAGCGTAAGCTATCGGAAAATCTGGAAACGGAAGTTTGCGGGCCGCGATAGCGGATAAAAGGATATACGCAGGAAGGATGCACCAACCGATAAGGAACGGGGTAATGGGAACTGATTGCGGCTCCGGCTCTTCGCCCGTGGTTTGAAATCTGGTCGCGATTGCAATGGATAATGCTATCAATCCAAGTAGAACGATCAACTGAAGCGGTGAGCCATGTATGCGGAGGCCGCTTAGAAAAATAGCGAAGCATATTAAGGCTGAGGGCGATAAAAGCAGAAAAATGGTTTTACGATTTAACCATAATTGAGCGCTCTCCGCAGGGAACAGATGATGGGTGATCATGATCGGCAGGAGAACGGAGAATCCGGCGTGCCATAGACAGATGGTCATTGCCCAGGTCCAGTTGATTCCAAGCCACATTCCGTAAGCGTCGAATGCGGGGTTTGGGACGTTCCTCGACATGAGAAGCGTTTTTGCAAGGAAGCCCTCGTTGATAACGCCAAATCCAAGACCCAGCCAGAAAATCCCGCCCGCGCTCAAGCGATGGCGCATCGCGTATTCGCGGATGATAAGGACGGGAATTCCATATGCGAGCGAGAGAAACAGAAAGGTTTGAGGAAAGAGAAATTGGCGTAATGGGGTGTTGCCCGATAGGATCTCCGGCAACGCGCCGGAACATACCATGAGAAAAAGTATGGGGCGGATAGTCGCATATCTTTTCATGGTGTATTATACAGCGATATATTCGATAAATACATTACGCGAATTCGTAGCGAACGCGCATAACCTGCGACCTCTTATCCTAAGCAACGGAGTAGTTCCTGTGAAGAATCGCACAGTGAATGCGTATAATAACGAAACTGGACGGACAATGATTTAGGGTGTTTGCATTATTCACCATAAATGAGAACCACCATGAGGGATTTTTTGATCTTAATGCCGTTTTGAATGTTGCAAATCACCTTATTTAACGCTATATGATGCAAAGCCA
>JAJZOL010000167.1 GCA_021811565.1 bacterium
ATGAACAACGAAAACCCGAAACCATTCGTATGGACTAAGAGTGTACAAACTATTCTCGAAAAGGTTAATGATTGTAAAGCTATAACTGAAACACTACACTAGGGAAAAGGCTCGTTCAGCCACCTGCCTTAGCAATCTGAACCAGATGGGTTTGGCTGTAATGCAGTACACACAGGATTATGACGAAACCTATCCAATGGTAAGGGCAAGAAATTCACAAGGGGGTTATGAATGGCGATTTGAATTGAACCCCTATGTTAAGAGCACTCAAGTCTACGCATGCCCTTCTAACCCCGATAGCAACACGTACTTTCCCGGTGACTGTTGCGGTATGCTTGAGCCGGCTCAATGGCCGGAATCCTACGCTTGGTGCACCACCGAAGGAAATCCGTATTACTGGGGATTTTCATGGAATGACGGGGCATCCTTCACTATGGCTCAGATCCTTGAACCCGCACAGAAAAACGTGATCGTGGACTCGCACAACTGGCAATGGGCGGATTTCTGCCAACAGTGTTTCGGAGCCATTCAATGCGTGCATAACGGCATGTCCAACTGGCTTTTCGCGGACGGACACGTTAAGTCTCTCAAATGGGCGCAAACCTACGCTCCAACCTGCATGTGGAACTTCGATACGAACAACCAATGCTATTGGCTGACGAAACAAATCCCGAAAAACTGTCAGTGAACTCTCCATGCTTCACAAGCCGATCCGCACACATGGCGGATCGGCTTTTATGTTGATTTTCCCCCTCTCCCCGGTATACTTTTTACCATGCGCCGATATTTTCCAGCGATACGACCAGAACGAAGTTTGATGAATGCAAATTATCGGGTTCCTTTAACAGAAATGAGTTGGATGTTATTACCGAATAGGGATGAACACTATGAGCAATCAAAAGAATGCGCGCTTGTCTCGCAAGGATTTCATCTCCAACGCCGCTGGCGTATGCATGGGAGGATTATTCGGAATTTCGGAGGTCGCTAGTATGGAGAAGACGACGGCGAACGCTAAAGCCTCCCGACCGCTTGGAGCAAACGATACGATACGAATCGCGGGTATCGGAATTGGGGGCGAAGCGGGCGGCAGTGGGCGAGGGCTATCGGATATCCGTACAGCGGCAAATCTGCCGGGAGTGAGGATCGTGGCTCTGTGTGACTTGTACGCGCCAAATTTGGAAAGTGCAGCCGCCTCGTTCCATAAAGGTGTAACAACAACCCGAGATTTTCGAGAGGTGTTGGACAGAAACGATATCGACGCCGTTATCATAGGCACCCCCGACCACTGGCATGCGCTGCTGGCTATGGCGGCGTTAAAAGCGGGAAAGCACGTATATTGTGAAAAACCTTTGACACTCACGATCGACGAAGGGAAAAAGCTTGTAAGCGCATGGAAAAAATCCGCGCTATCCTTTCAGGTGGGGAGTCAGCTTCGTTCAGACCCAAGATATCGTCTTGCCATTCTGCTGGCTCAAAATGGCAAGTTGGGCGAAATCAGGACGGTGGAGGCCCACCTGCCAACGGGACCAACCGGAGGCCCCTTCAGCGCCGAACCAATCCCAGCTGATTTTGATTTCAATATGTGGCTTGGACCTCGTCCTCCGGCTGATTATAATCCGCGAAGATGTTTCGGGAGCTTTCGGTATTTCATGGACTATTCCGGTGGAAATCTTACGGATTTCGGGGCGCATATGAACGATATCGCCCAATGGGGATTGGGCTTCGATCGTTCCGGACCGATCGAAGTGGATGCTGAAATCCTCAAACCTCCTTTTGATGACTACCCCAGTTATCAAAAAACGTGGGTGGAAAGCCGCATCCGTGGAAAGAAAACGCCATTGCCCGTTGATCATAACAACTGGTATGACACCGTTCCGATCTTTCGCGTAACCTATACCTACGAAAACGGGGTGAGACTGGTCACTTCCAACAACCTAAACGACTACGGGATCACCTTCAGAGGATCCACAGGCTGGGTCTCCGTCACTCTAAACTCCATCCGCGCCAGCGATGACAGCCTCCTGCAAGAGCCGATAACGATTCGAGAAAAGGAGATGAAAGTTCCTTTGGATTACAAGGGAAACTTCATATTGCAGGATGACAAGAACCATATGCTGAATTTTTTGGATTCCATACGCACCGGTTCAAAAACGGAATGCGATACGGAGATTGGTCATCGTTCCGCCACCGTCTGTCATTTGGGAAACATCTCCATGCTCCTAGGACGAAAATTGCATTGGGATCCGAAAAAGGAGGAGTTTGTTCACGATCAGGAGGCGAACGCGTTCCTTCGACGCCTCATGCGTAAGCCATGGACCTTATGAATGGGTTTTAACAACCACCTGAACTGATTGCCAAAAACCATTGGATACGTCTTATAGGTGGCGACAAAGTTATCGATCTTTATCATTGGATCCGACGATTGCAACTTCCAGATAATCATATCGGTCCCCATTGACAAAATATCCAAAAAGTGATGTAATTCCAACATATCCAAGCAAATTGTCTGCGGAAAGGAGACTAAAGTGAAATCGGATTGGATTATGAAAGCGCTGTTGGTTTTTGTCGGGACAGGATTATGGGCTGTGGCACTCATGCACGGCGCAAGCAGAGTAAACGCTCAGTCTACGGCAATCGCTCCAGTGATCAAGGCTCAAAAATTCCTACTCGTTGACTCAAACGGCAAAACCGTAGCCGAGTTAGGCGCACTACAGGATAACGGGATGAGCGGCAACGGCATCGCCTTCTACGACTCCCAGGGAGTCAGAAGGATCGGAATGGGTGTCCTGAATGACGGATCGTCCGGTTTTGCGCTGTCGGACTCTCAAGGCAAGAGGCGACTTGTGGTGGGTTTGGATGGCACGGGCAATCTTGGCATGATGGCGTACGACGCCCAAGGAAACATCATCTACCAAAAACCTTGATGGATTCACCGAATGCCTTCGCGTAGAGCTGGATGTTTGTCAATATTCTCTTATGAGCGACGACAGTTTCCGCATCATCGCCGCCAACAAATTCAAAACGCCAGCCCCGATTGAATTTAAGACCCATATGCGGAACACAAGCTGGCGAGCCATGTCACGATACAAAATGAATGGCTTGTCGGCTTGTTGCTGAATTTGGTTCCATCGACTATCCTCTCGTTTCGAAACGCTGCACCCCTCAAATCCATGCGGACTGAAGATAGCTGCGGTACTCTTATCGACATGACATTAATACCCGAATGTAAATATTTGCGCTCAGAGATGAGAAATTTTATTATTATCACTTGACAATTATTGATACGTGTGATTTAATATGTAGAGAATTTCCTTCTTAAGCAATGAGAAGCAGATCGGTCTCGCGATCATGCAATACACACAGGATTATGATGACACCTATTTCGGACGGGATTTCGCCAACAATCAAATGTGGTGGAGTTGGAGAGACGCCTGCATGCCCTATATCAAAAGCACGCAGATATGGGTATGCCCGTCAAACAGCAACCAAAACACATCAGGTCCGAACAATCTGATATCCGATTACGCCATTGACGATGCAGGCGGACATTTCGACGGCGGCTATAACTGGGCGAACAGATTCATGAAACTTGCCGCAGTGCAGGAGCCCGCACAGAAGATTCTTGTCACGGAGCTACGTTGGCAACCGTGGGATGACTGGGCTTCGCCATGGTGGGGTTCCGGCGGATACAACTGGCAAACCTGCTTCACGGGCCATGAGGGGCAGTTCAACCTACTTTTCTGCGACGGCCACGCCAAATCAATGCGACCCACCGCTACCGTCGCAAACGGGTTCAACATGTGGGACCAGGAGAATGACAACACGGTGGTGGACTACTCCGGTCAGGGTTCAGGATGGACCCAAGTGGATTACAACGCCGCCATGCAGGATTGCGCATCCACGAACCAGTAAACGATCCATCCGGTTTCACATCCGGGGAGATCCTTGGGATCCCCCGGATGATAAATAATGATATTTGTATCATTTGCACTATTAATGTCTATTTTTCACCAGTATTGATGATACCGTCATCAAGCTATTGGAAGATGCACATCGCATGGATTCTTATATGGAGCAATATCATAGAGAAGGTATGAAAAAAAACTCACCAATACCACTTGACTTTTTCTCGGAAGTATGATTTAATATCTGAGGCAATTAATTGTAATGATTGTTCATTTACCAACAAATTGTTCTAGTAGAATCACTTTTCAACAAAAGGAACGGAGACAAGCATGAGAAGTGCAAATCGCATCGGATCATCTAAAAAGCTGGGTTTCACCCTGATTGAACTGCTCGTCGTTATAGCCATAATAGCGATTCTCGCAGCAATTCTTTTCCCTGTTTTCGCACAAGCGCGTGAGAAGGCGCGTGCCGCCACTTGTATGAGCAACGAAAATCAAATCGGTCTTGCTATCATGCAATACACGCAGGATTTTGATGAAGCATTCCCTTCCGTTCGGATGCAGGCGCCTAACGGAACGCAGCAATACGAGTGGCGATATGAGATTTTCCCTTATATTAAAAGTCACCAGGTTTTCGCCTGCCCGTCCAATCAAGCGGCATCAAATTACTGGCCCGGTGATTGCGCGGGGAATATGATAGAGGGGAATGTATGGCCTCATTCCTACTATTACGCCACCTGTGACTGGAATCTGTCTCCCACTCGAGGGTTTTCTTATGCGGACAATGCCACCTCGAAACTCTCCGTAGTGATGTCCCCAGCGCAGAAAATCATCATCATTGAGGGAAACGGCGGGTGTGCAGACTTGTGCGAATGGTGTGGCCCGAACCAATGCGCTCATAACGGAATGGCAAACTTCCTCTTCGTGGACGGACATGTGAAGTCCATGAAATGGGTTCAAACCTACACGCCAAACTGCATGTGGAATTTCGACCCCAACGGAAACTGCTACGGCGACCAGAGAACCATCGCGCAGCAATGTCTGTAAGTTGACACGGAATTTTTCACGCCGCTTCGAAATTGAATTCGAGGCGGCTCTTTTTTTTACCATCACCCCCATTGTCTTTGAAACGCTGTCACACCATTCCTCGATTGCTCTCAGTATCGAAGCCTCCTGATACTGATAAATTGGAGATGCTCTCTCCCGTAAGTTGCAAATCAAATCAGTGAGGGATAACTCGATTGTCGGAGTTCCGGGTTATCATCGCTTCATCATCCTCCACAAGTATATTTAGCCATAGTAAAATTAAAATACGGCGAACTAATATTTTTCCCTTGACAATTCTGATGATATATGATTTAATAATCCATCAAATGGAGAGTTGCAATCATGCCATTTGCGGAACATCCCCATTAGCACTATATATATCAATGAAAGGTGAAAAGAAATGAAATGTGCTGATTGTTCTGTGATTTCAAGGAAAAAAGCTTTTACCTTGATCGAACTGCTTGTAGTAATAGCAATTATTGCTATCTTAGCCGCAATCCTGTTTCCAGTATTCGCACAGGCCAGAGAGAAAGCTCGCTCGGCGGCGTGTCTGAGCAATGAAAACCAGATTGGCTTGGCGATCATGCAATACACTCAGGATTACGACGAACACTATCCTTGCGTCAGAATGTGGGACGGGCAACATGCATGGGAATGGCGTTATTCCATTTTCCCGTATGTGAAAAGCTATCAGGTCTTCGCATGCCCCTCTAATCCATCCGCAATAAACTATTGGAACGGTGATTGCGTTGGTGGGAACATAGAGCCCAACAATTGGTCGCGATCATACTATTTTGCAACGAATAACGGCGACACCCCACCCTCATGGGGGTTCTCCTATGCTCAAAACTCGTCCGCTAACGAGTCCATTGTTCTCCAACCTGCTCAAAAGATCATCATCATCGAGCAAAACGGCGGCGGTTGCGCTGACTTATGCCGATGGTGCGGCCCCAACATGTGCATTCACAGCGGCATGGCGAACTTCCTCTTCTGCGACGGACACACCAAAGCCATGAAGTGGATCCAAGCGTACACCCCCTCTTGCATGTGGAATTTCGACCCCACCTCCTCGTGCAACAACGATCAGCGAACAATTAGTTCGCAGTGCCGGTAATCATTGGGCGGAGACATAGCAAATGGTGTTCCGGGAATATCCCGGAACACCATGTTTCTACTTGTGGTTCATGAGGGTCGTTTTTCATTCCTTGCAAAAGGAATCCGTCCCT
Source organism: bacterium (assembly GCA_021811565.1). Lineage (GTDB taxonomy): Bacteria > Armatimonadota > Chthonomonadetes > Chthonomonadales > CAJBBX01 > DTKV01. Next base: position 6,179 of record JAJZOL010000167.1, read on the forward strand.
TTCGCAATGGGGAACTCCTCGCTTTGGGATGCGGCAAGTTCGCCTGAATCCTCGCGTTGACGGCGCCACCGCTTGTGTATTGAAATGGATGTTCGTCAAACACCCAAACTATCAAGCCGATGATGATTACCACCAACGCCAACACGCCCCATAGAGTCCTTCGTGAGATCGCATGTTTCAACTCTCCACCTCCTCTGATATCGCCTATAGATCACTTGTGCCAAGGCGCGGCCAATTGAAATCGTACCCAACACCGGTGGCGTATGGCGCTTGGAGCAAAATCTGCCCGACCGGGTAGGATTTCGCGTGCCCGTCGGCGAATTCAAAGTTCATGCGATCGGCTGGAGCCCATCCGTTTCCTTTGAGCCAAGGCAGATACGTCATCTGGTTGTCGAACCAAACCCATAACTCATTATAAACAAATGTCTGGGAAGGATATGGCAATGACGACTCCTTCAACACCGTTCCCATCCCTGAACTGAAATTGGCATCGTAGCCGCATGGGTTGGGAGCCATCGGGGAATACAGGAAAAACCGATATCCATAGGAACTGAAGCGATTCCCCATGGGAAACGCCGTATCCGGAATGGACGAACCGATATTTCCCAGTGGCTCCGCCCCGTTATCACCAGGACATATGAATACCTGGCTGCTTTTAGTGTAGGGATATAGTTGCGATTCGAAACTATTGAGCTGGGAGTAGACAAGCTGTTGTTGATTCCCAATGGATTGCTGCCCCCCGTATAACACCCCGCACCCATCTCCGACGTTTGACGCCTCCGGTGTCGGCACCGTTGGATATGTGTCATCATAATCCTGAGTATACATCTGTAAAGCCATCCCTATTTGATTGAGGTTGGAAATGCTGGTGATCGACTCCGCCTGCACCCTCGCTCTTGCAAACACAGGAAAAAGAATTGCCGCTAGTATCGCTATTATTGCGATAACTACGAGTAATTCGATTAGCGTAAATCCGCGTTTTACTCTCATTTGCTTTCCCTTTCCTTTATTGATCGAATGCACTTTTTGGCGTTCCTATTTTCGTGTCATTCGATCTTCGCTTGCAGTCATTCAATTCCCATGAGGGGGATGCAATGAGAGGAAAAAAAGGAAGTGGATTTTTCATGAATATCATCACTATGAATTGATCACATCCATGATTCCACCGTCCTATTCCCTTAAATGTCATTGAAAAAGAAGACTGTAAACATCATCTCCTGATATTATTTCCGGAGATAATCTCATTCAAACACATATCGTATACGCAACTATTAATATAATTGTTACAACGGCGGAACGAACACTTCCAAATCGAAGAACTGTGATGGAAGGGGGTTGGAACCGTTTTCCCGTTCGTAACCTTGAGGAGTGGGATCAAGGGAGAGAATCTATTTCACAAGTATCGCATCCGCCCAGTCGGCATGGTCACCATCTATGCCGTCACCACCATCCCCCACGAACAACTCCATACTTCTGGCTCCTCGCAAATCCACATCCACACGTTGAGCCGGGCTGTCATGGTTTAGCAAACCTGATTTCCATGCGGTTTTACCATCCACCCGCACCTCCATGGTGATTGTCGCCATTGTGGCTTGATCGGGACCCGCCCAAGCTTCGAACTTGGAGTATTTTCCGTCAAGATCGTAAATGATTTTTGAGATGGCATGCGTGCCCAAGCCTCTGAGGTAGATTACACCATGGATGCATAGCGGGCTGCCGGTCACGCTTTGATTGAAATGCAGAGTTCCCCATCCTTGAGTGACGGAGATGGGTTTTAGGGTGTCCAAATAGATACCGTTGACTCGCCTTATCGGTGATTCACCCTGCACGACAGGTGGATTGTCATTCAGGGATAGGTATCGGCATAGATTGACGGAGCCTAGATATCTCTCTTCCGGAGGCGGGATGATGGATCCGTTCACTTTTTTCAACGGTTCCCAGGGAAACTTATCATGCCTCGCCACCCATGCTGAAAGCTTGCCGGTCGCTCCGGCGAGGATAATGGATGCATTGATATCATTGACATTCGATTGCAAAGGAACGATTAACCAAACCCAATGCTCCTGGTCCGCACCACCCCCGGCGGACCATCCCGTCTCCGAGCTAATGATGGTCGGCTTAATGGGGACACCATTGACATGAAAATCATAGACAGGGATATCCACTGGCTTACTATCCTCCGCCAGCGCCAAGAGTTCGTAACTCCCGGAATCGGCTAATCCGATTTTTCCGTTCATCGTTACCTTCAGATGGTCGCCTTTATTGGGCAGCAAACGGGTGTAATCCGCTCCGTATTCTTCGCCCGTATTGCTGATTTGAAGATGAATCGCATCCACTTTCACTTCCAATTGCGGGGCAATCCATGCCGAATTCGTCACTTTGGATTTGCGCGATTGTCGCTTGATCTCATACAGAGCCGTTTCATAAGGGGCGATTGTCAGGTCCAATGGAACATCCGATTTAAGGCCGGCGGCTACGATTCGCCTTTCCGGGTAGATTAGGGAGACGGTTAAATCCTCCAAACCGTTCGGCGCTCCCATATCCTTGCTCGGGAAAAGGCTCAACGTGGCGGAATCAATCCATGGATTCCGAAGGCAGAGCAATCCTTCCTCCCCTTTCCAATGCGCGTAACCGTAAGCCTCCCTTGGGAACACCGAAGAGGAAAAGACCCATGGAGCCAACTTGCCGCCTTTCCAGGAAGCGGGATAGATCGGTTTTGTGCCGCTCAAAACCCCCGCATTGCGTCTCGCCCATTTCATCAAAGCGGCGAGGAACTCCCAACGTCTTGGCGACATAAAAGAGGGATTGACATAGAGAGGAAGAAACTGGTTGCCGCGCAGGACGGTGGTCACCGCATCGTTTTGAAAGGGATCCTCCGTTTGATGGTCAATTCCGAGATCATCGATGGCTGCGATGGGAATCTGAATGTGCGCATCGCCCTTCAAGTTGTAGCAATCGCGAGCGGTTGTGTAACTTTCACGATAATTCGGACATGGCGATTGACCAAAGGGCGAATCCGCTCCAAAACATCCTATTACGGAGTTGCAGTACATCACCCACCACGGGCTGGGATCGAATCCGAAACAGGTAGGCTCCATCCAGATACGATCCTGCTTCATATCGCGCAGGGTGAGGAAGACGTCAATGATTCCTTCGGCGATCGGCTCCGCCGACATCAAGCCCGGTTGATGTCCATGATTGGTATCGTTGCATATCTCGACATATCCGTCAAACTTCACATGCCCAAGATCGAAGTTTCCCACGATGTAAGTCAGCGCCTTTTTAAACGCCGCCTGATAACGTGGTCCGCCAAGGCAGCATTTGTATTGATCCGCTTCATAGCCGGCTTGCTTCGCCCATTCGAGATTGAGAGCCTGACCATAAACGGCGCTTGGCGATATCCATATGCCCAACTTTGAATGGATTCCCTTCAATGCCTTATCCAAACCTGTGAAACCCTTGGGAAACAGGGATGGATCGATTTGCCAGATGGATTCGCTATTGGTCCAGCCCATATCAATGCAAAAAGTATCCGTCATTTCATGATAAGGAATGTACAGGTTCTCCTTGAACTCCTTGATAATTTTAAGGATATCGGATTCCGTGTAGGGCACTGGCGAGGTCCACCAGCTATTATAGTTCCAATGAATATTGATCGGATCGGGACGCAAAGCGGAGATGTACTCCTCGAACGCTTGACGGGAATTTCCAGGCTGAGTCACCCCATACACCGCCGACCGGGTTCGATACACTCTCCCTGGCTCCAGCCAAATGCCTGGAGCATGGCTGAGCGTGACATGGTTCCCTTTCACCTGAGTAGTGGGGGCGACGGGATACTCCACACCGCAGAAAAAGGAATCCCCTAATATAGGATGGCTCTGAATGCCTGGATTATGGGTCAAAGAAGCATCCTGTGCAATTACTTCATCCAACATCACGGTATGAAGCAGCGCACGCTCTCCTTCAAGTTGTATCTCAGCGCATCTGTAAATCAATGACGAATCGCGGTGGTACTCCAGGATTTCGTGAACGGTCGCAGGATGAGGGGATGAAGTATGAAACTCTCTTGTCCACCGAACCGTGTCGCCAATCTCCCGCTTCTTCCATTTTATCCGGGAGAAGGTCGCATCTCCAATCGAGAAAACCCCGAAATCGAATACCGGCGTGGAGGCGGATAGTGTTAAAATCGCCACGTCGTTTTTATTGGAAAGGATCAAACCATCCGGCGTGAACTGTATCGTAGCGGGCTCGGCGTGGTATTCGCGTCGCAGCGTTGCCGCAATATCACTATCATCAAAATGAGAACGAACAGCGCCAAACGTTCTATGCATCGCATCGAAGCCAGTGACCCTATTCATGGCAATCATACCCGCCATCGCCACCACAAATTCACGGCGGCTGATTCCTGTCGATTTCATCTCTTATCCCCTTTTCATCATATTACCCTCTGCAAAGGTATACTACAAAAAATCGGTTTGGAGTTTATCTCATGCAAATCACGAAAGGGGCGTTGGAGGCGGAGATTGCAAACGCAGCGGTCAAGTTCCAACGGGAACAGATGGGTCGCGGCGCAGGGCAGGTTCGCGCCTTCATTCTCGGCGACATGGCGATTATTCGGTCGTCGGAGATATTCACTCCTATCGAGAAGAGGCTCGCCGCAACCCAGGATGGTCTCAAACTCATCCAAAGCTCCAGAAGAGAGCTAAGATCCATCAACCACACGGAGATCGAAGGGATCATCGCCGATATCGTGCAGATCAAAGTCATCTGCAGTTACTATGACGTCGATGTGGAAAGAGCCGAACAGATTGAGATATTCATATTCGAAAAGGATGTGGAGAAAAAATTGTTACGCGGAGATATTGACAAATTCTCAGGTTTGCGATAGCATATATAAGTTGGCAAAACGAGGTGATTGCAGCATACAAAATTGACTTCCGAAATCGGTATATGCGATTACCTTAAATTACATTCGATCGACATAATTTTGAAAAAATGGCGTCAGTTACCGGGACGAAAGGTGTCGGTTTGAGATAAACCGAGACAGGTCGTAAAGGGGGCTGCAACACAAGGGATTCAACGAATCTCCTGTGTTGCAGCCTTTTTTTTCGCAAGGGGAAAACCATGGATATCTTCTATGTTGCGGTGTTGATTGTCTTCTTTGCGGTTTGCGTGTTATTCACTCGCGGATGCGATAAGCTCTAAGAGAAAAGGACGGTAATATGGACATTTTATTATCGGCGGTGATATCCATGGGACTTTTAGGATATTTGCTGTACGCCCTGTTGAAACCGGAGAAGTTCTAGTGCTGATGTTCAAATATGAAATGGTTAACGATATGATTCAATTCATACCTTTCTCTAAGCATCACCAAAGCTTCCAAAAAGGATAAGCCAATGACTCTCAATGGAGTAATACAAATCCTGCTCTTGTTCGGCGTTCTGCTTGCGCTCGTAAAACCGATCGGCGGTTATATGGCGCGAGTCTATGCGGGAGAGAGGACGTTTTTGGATCCAATCCTCAGACCAGTTGAAAAGTTTCTATACCACATTAGCGGAGTGAACGAAAATGAGGATATGCGTTGGATGAACTATCTGTTCGCCATGCTGTCGTTCACCATTGTCGGCACCCTTATCACCTACCTCCTCATGCGAATCCAAGGATTTATGCCGTGGAATCCGCAACACTTTACTGGCGCGTTGGTTCCGCCGGATTTGGCGTTCAACACGGCGACATCCTTTGCAACCAATACGAATTGGCAAAGCTACATACCTGAAGCCACCTTGAGCTATTTTACGAACATGTTCGCGCTGGCGGGTCATAATTTCATGTCCGCAGCGGCTGGGATGGCTATCGCCATCGCCTTCATTAGAGGCATCGTCAGGCATAGCGCCAATGGCTTGGGTAATTTCTGGGTGGACATGACTCGAGGGATTCTCTACATACTTTTGCCCCTGAGTATCATCTTCAGTCTGATATTAGTATGGCAAGGGGTTCCTCAGAATTTTAAACCCTACGTTCACGATCAAACGATTAGCGGACAGACTCAAACGATTCCCCAGGGTCCCGTGGCGTCGCAGGAGGCGATCAAGGAGTTGGGCACAAACGGAGGAGGGTTCTTCAATGCGAATTCCTCTCATCCCTATGAGAATCCAACACCGCTTTCAAACTTCTTGGAAATCCTCGCCATCCTTGTTATTGCGGCGTCATTGACATATACGTTTGGCAAGATGGCGGGAAATACGCGACAGGGATGGGCGATTTTTGCCGCAATGAGCATAATGTTTCTATGCGGAGTTGTCGTTTGCTATCATTCCGAGATGGAGGGCAACCCGAATATCACGCGTTTGGGGGTGATGCAGCAGGCATCCGCACTTCAACCAGGCGGCAACATGGAGGGCAAGGAGGTGCGTTTCGGCATCGTGAACAGCGCACTATTCGCCACCGCCACCACTGATACATCCTGCGGCGCGGTCAATTCCATGCATGACAGCTATACTCCCATAGGAGGAATGGTTCCCTTGCTCGACATCCTCTCCGGCGAGGTGATTTTTGGAGGTGTAGGATCCGGGCTGTACGGAATGCTGATGTACGCCATCATCGCAATATTCATCGCTGGGCTTATGGTGGGAAGAACACCGGAGTATCTCGGAAAGAAAATCGAACAGTATGAAGTCAAGATGGCGATGCTTGCGGTTTTGATACTCGCTGCGAACATTCTCATTTCCACGTCCATTGGAGCCAATCTCAAACTATCTCCTGAAAACGGATGGAACAGGGATAACGTGAATCATCAATACATTGGCGCAACTTACAAAAACGTGGAAAATGCCGGGCCTCACGGTTTCACGGAGATTCTATATGCATACTCCTCCGCCACGGGAAATAACGGCTCCGCATTCGCCGGGCTGGACGCCAACACGCCGTTTTACAATTTCACGATAGGATTGGCGATGCTCATAGGGCGGTTTTTTATGATCATACCCCTCCTGGCTCTGGCTGGAAGCTTGGTGAAAAAAAGATACACTCCACCATCCCTTGGAACTTTTCCAACGGACACCGCTACGTTCGCTTTTCTTTTGATTGGGGTCGTGGTAATCGTCGGAGCGTTAACTTTCATTCCGGCATTGGCTCTCGGCCCCATCGTGGAGCAGTATCATATGATCTTGGGCAAATTGGTATAACGGGGAGAATATAGATGACAACAACGACACCTCTAACCGAGACTGAACATACACCAGACAAATCCGGGGGGTACAAAAGACCAAAAAACGCTCCCAAGTCGCTCTTTGATCCCGTTATCTTGAAGAGTGCATTCAAGGAGTCGGTACGGAAATTGGACCCGCGCATCATGGCTCGAAATCCGGTGATGTTCGTAGTCGAAGTCGGTAGCGCGCTTACCACTTATCTCTTCCTAAAGGAGGCGGTCACCCACAATCACAATGCGCTATTCAGCGGACAAGTGACGCTTTGGTTGTGGTTCACATGCCTGTTTGCGAATTTCGCGGAGGCGATGGCGGAGGGAAGGGGCAAAGCGCAGGCGGATTCTCTCCGTAAGAGCAAGACCGAAACCCATGCAAGAAAGTTAATCGACGGAAAACGTGAAGAGATCATTCCCGCAACCAGTCTTCGCAAAGGTGACACCGTGATATGCGAAGCAAACGACATCATTCCATGCGATGGAGAGGTGATCGATGGAATCGCTTCAGTGGATGAATCCGCGATCACAGGGGAATCCGCTCCGGTGATTCGAGAGAGTGGCGGGGATCGCAGCGCTGTTACAGGCGGTACCAAGGTGCTCTCGGACCGCATCGTTATACGCATCACTGCGAATCCAGGGGAGACGTTTATCGATCGCATGATCGCGTTGGTGGAGGGAGCGCAGCGTCAAAAAACTCCGAATGAAATCGCTCTAAGCATCCTGTTGGCGGGCTTGACCATCATCTTCCTGCTCGCAGTTTTCACGCTCTATCCGTTTGCACTGTATAGCGTACGATCGGCGAATGCCGGTTCCCCGCCGTCCATCACCGTTTTAGTCGCTTTGCTGGTCTGTTTAATTCCCACCACAATTGGAGGATTGCTATCCGCCATTGGAATAGCCGGCATGGATCGGGTGATGCAGCATAATGTTTTAGCCATGTCCGGGAAAGCGGTCGAGGCGGCGGGAGATGTCAACACCCTTCTTTTGGACAAAACAGGGACCATTACTCTTGGTAATCGACAGGCGGTGGAATTCATTCCCTTAAAAGGCGTGGAGGTGAATGAACTCGCCAATGCGGCGCAACTCTCCTCTCTCGCGGACGAAACACCAGAGGGAAGGAGCATCGTAGTGCTGGCAAAAGAGAAGTACGGGTTGCGAGGGCGGGAACTACATGATAGGGATGCGGAGTTCATACCATTCACCGCACAAACGCGCATGAGCGGAGTGAATTTGAATGGAATGCAAATCCGAAAGGGCTCGGGAGAAGCAATCAAGAAATACATCCTTGATTCGGGCGGCTCTGTTCCCAGTGAGTTGGATGAAATCATTAGGAAGATATCGTCCGCCGGCGGAACCCCTCTAGCCGTGGCACTTAACTGTCAGCCCTTAGGGGTCATATACTTAAAGGACATCGTCAAAGGCGGGATAAAACAGAGATTCGATCAATTGCGAAGCATGGGCATTAAAACGGTGATGATCACTGGCGACAATCCCCTAACCGCCGCCAGCATCGCCGAGGAGGCGGGAGTGGATGACTTTCTCGCTGAGGCGACTCCGGAAGCCAAAATGAGGCTCATCAAAGCGGAGCAGGCAGGCGGCAAATTAGTAGCCATGACAGGGGATGGCACAAATGACGCTCCGGCGCTGGCTCAGGCGGATGTGGGCGTCGCCATGAATACGGGAACGCAAGCGGCCAAAGAGGCGGGCAACATGGTGGATTTGGACAGCAATCCAACGAAACTCATTGAAATCGTGGAGATCGGCAAACAGTTGCTCATGACTCGCGGCGCGTTAACGACCTTCAGCATCGCGAATGACGTTGCGAAGTATTTTGCGATCATTCCGGCAATGTTCGCGGTCACCTATCCGGCTCTGGGGGCGTTGAACATCATGCACTTGCACAACCCGGACTCCGCGATACTCTCAGCGGTGATTTTCAATGCGCTTATCATCATCATGCTCATACCTCTGGCGTTAAGAGGTGTCGCATACAAACCCATGAGCGCGACGGCGTCCCTGAGACGCAATCTGCTCATCTACGGCGTTGGCGGATTAATCGCGCCGTTTCCCGGAATATGGATTATAGACCGTATCATCACCGCTTTACACTTGGCATAGACGGAGGCAATCGAAATGACCAGACAGCTAAGACCGGCATTGATTATAACCCTGGCGTTTTTCATCATCACCGGACTAGCATATCCCATGATGATCACCGGAATCGCACAGTTGCTGTTTCCCAAACAGGCGAACGGCAGTCTGATTCGTCAAAACGGAGTGGTTAGGGGTTCCTATCTTATCGGACAGCTTTTCCAATCCGCTAAATATTTCCATCCCCGACCGTCAGCAGCAGGAAACGGCTACGATCCCATGCAATCCGGAGGGTCAAACTTGGGACCGACCAATAAACTGTTTATCGCAAATGTGGCGCGAAGGGTGGTGACGTATCGCAAGGAGAACGGTCTCTCTCCCGCCACCCTAGTGCCACCTGATGCCGTCACCGCATCCGCAAGCGGGCTCGATCCGGACATAAGCCCTGAAAATGCGAGATTGCAGGCAGGCAGAGTGGCGCAGGCGCGAACCTTGCCTGTTCAAAAGGTTCTCAATCTAGTGAAGCGGTATACTGAAGGAAGGCAGTTCGGAATTCTTGGGGAGCCTAGGGTGAATGTTGTCAGGCTTAATATGGCGTTGGATAAACTCACCGCCAATACGCATAAATAAAATGAGGTTTCCATGCGCAGCATCCGGATGGAATTATTAGGAAGTCATCTTTTATTGGCATTTCTTATGCTCGTCGTTATGACGGGAGGAGTGATCAGTTTGTTTTATCTCGGTCACTCCATAGATAGAATACTGAAGAATAATTACAAGAGTGTCATCGCCGCGCAAAACATGAAGGAGACCTTGGAACGACAGGATAGCGCCGCCGCGTTCTATCTTGCCGGGAAGATACACATGGCAAGGAATCAATATCAGGTGAACTATCCGCTTTTTGAAAAAGCCTATGATATTGAAGCCCATAACATTACGGAAAAAGGCGAAGGGAGATTGGCTTCAGCCATACACTCGCAATTCACGACTTACACGCTGAATATCCGTAAGCTTCTTTTCTCCTCCCCTCCCATCACCGGAATGAATTCCAAGAGATACTATTTTGGAGTTCTTGAGCCGGAATTTCTCAGTATAAAGCAACTTGCTCAAGACGTTCTTGATCTCAACCAACGAGCGATACTTCAAGCCGACAAGGAGGCTGAAAGACAAGCCGAATGGACATCGTGGACCGGGGTGGGAGTCACCCTTTTAGCATTTTTAATCGCCATTCTATTTGCGATAAAAATTATTAACCTGACACTGATGCCTTTGCACACATTGGCGCGTCAAGCGGAGGAGATCGGTCGAGGACATTTGAACCAAAGGATTGAGTTGCGTAGAAATGATGAAATCGGCGTCCTCGCAAACTCCTTCAACACGATGGCAATGCAATTACGGCAGGCGAAACAGGCGGATACGGAAAAACTGCGCAGAGCGGAAAGAATGTCGGACGCCGCAATCGATAGTCTCTATGACCCTGTGATCGTCACCGATTCCACGGGGCATATCGTTCATTTGAACCACGCGGCGGAAGGACTATTCGGTCCAGCGCAGCATGCCGTCGGATTATCCGTAAAAGGCATAACAATGGATGAACGGATAGCAGATGCCATTGATGGAGTGATTCATAATCAAAGGATTTCGGCTCCGGAGGGTGAGGAGGCGTACATTCCTCTTCAAGTTTCGAACACTCAAAGAACCTATCGTCTGCGAGCCACTCCAATGAGAGATGAGACGGGAACTCTGCTTGGAGCGGTTGCTGTCTTGGAGGATGTCACCCATCTGAGGGAACTGGACAAATTGAAAACCGAGTTCATCGGTGTCGCGTCGCATGAATTACGCACTCCTGTGACGTCTTTATTGCTTTCCGTCCAACTGCTTCAAGAGGGAGCGGTTGGTGAGTTGAATGAGGAGCAACAACAACTCCTCAGCGCGCAACGCGAGGATTTGGACAGATTGGACCGAATGATGAGAGAGTTACTTGATCTGTCACGGCTCGAATCCGGCATCACTCCGCCAAGATTCGAGATCGTCTCCCCGTATGAGATTGCTTCCTCCGCCATCGATTCAGTACGCACCCAAGCGGATATGAAAAACATTCAATTGGACTTGCATTATGACAAAGATTTGACATATATCCGTGCGGATCGAGCACAGATAACTAGAACTCTTGTAAACTTATTAACAAACGCCATACGCTACTCCCCCACCAACAGCGTCGTCAAAATCGAAGCGAACAGGCGAAACACACATATTTCACTAAAGGTTTCAGACACCGGGTGCGGCATTCCAAAAGAGTATCTTTCGAGGATTTTCGATCGATTCGTACAAGTACCGGGCGCCACCAAGGGAGGAGCGGGGCTTGGATTGTCCATTGTAAAGACGATAGTAATAGCGCACAACGGGGAAATAACTGTCAATAGCGAAGTGGGTAAGGGCAGCGTGTTCGAAATATCACTGCCCCTCCTTGCGGACAGAAAGGATATGGATGATGTCGCGGATACTGATCATTGATGATGAAACGAACATACGCATGACAATCCGGCTGGCGTTGCAACACGTCGGTCATGAAGTGGATACCGCAGCGGACGGGGTTGAAGGGTTAACGAAATTCGCTAACGGCGCCGGTTACGACCTGATTTTGCTTGATCAGCGCATGCCTGGGATGGAAGGTCTTGCCGTGCTTAAAGAGATGAAAGTGCGCAAACCGGACGCAAAAGTGGTGATGATCACAGCGTTCGGCACGATCGACCTAGCTGTCGAGGCGATGAAATCGGGGGCAACGGATTTCCTGCGAAAACCCTTCACGATGGAAACCCTTAGGGACACCGTGCAGTCCATCATCCAGCACGGAGATAGCAACCATCCCACTGGATTGGAATCCCCAGTAACATACGGCATGACCACGATTAACGGTTTTAGAATTCTATCGCATCCGAACGAGTGCAATCGTGAACCCGATCAATTGATACACGAATTCATCGTCCGCAATCCTGCAGGTGAGACTATTAGATGCAAAGTGATTCTACCGAATTACATTATCGAGCTTGTAAAGGCGCTTTCGGACCGAGAGCACATGCCTGGCGGGGATCGGTTTTGGCAGGGATTAGCGGAGGAGGCTTTGGCGAATTACCTTTGGCAAAACGCCTCTTTTCCCCCCGATGACACCCTCACTATAACGGATATCACAACAAATTTGCACAAATGGGTGGATGCGGTGCTATCGGCGACCGCAGATCAGGGAGTTGAGAACAATCCATGAGCCAAGAGGAGATAAAACGTCCCGACCCGGAGGAGTTGCTCGCCAAGGTTATGAAGGCGGAGCGCAAGGCTCACCGCGGTTACCACAAGATATTCCTTGGATTCGCGGCGGGGGTTGGCAAAACCTACGAAATGTTAGCGGAGGCGAACCGCAGACGAAGCCGAGGCGAAGAGGTTGTGATCGGATATGTGGAGACGCACGGCAGAGAAGGCACGCGGAAGCAGATCGGTGATTTGGAGATCATCCCGAGAAAGGTTGTAGAATACCGAGGCACCACCTTCGAGGAGATGGACACGGACACTATATTAGCTCGACATCCGCAACTCGTTATCGTGGATGAACTCGCCCACACAAATGTCCCTGGGTCCGCAAGAGTCAAAAGGTGGATGGATGTGGAGGTGCTCCTGGATGCGGGGATCAGCGTCCTGTCCACACTGAATGTACAGCACCTTGAGAGTCTTAACGACACGATTCACGATATAACGGGAGTTTGGGTACGGGAAACCGTTCCGGATCGCATTCTCCAAGAGGCGAACGAGGTCATGATGGTGGACATCCCGCCGCAAGCCTTGATCAATCGCTTGGAAAGAGGAGATGTCTATCCTGCTGAAAAAGTGAACCAAGCGATGCGCAACTTCTTCAGGGAGGGAAACCTCAATGCATTGCGGGAGATTGCGCTTAGGGAGACGGCGCATGAAGTCGACACTCAGCTCTCCACATATCGAAAAGACAAAAGGATCGAGGAGACATGGGCGGCGCATGATCGCATCATGGTGTGCATCAGCCCGTCAAGATCCTCCATGCGCCTTATAAGACGTGGCTGGAGAATAGCTCAGCGACTCAAGGGGGATATCGTGGCGGTTTATGTGGAAAGTCGCCCACCTGGCAATGAGGAGCGGAATATTCTCTCCAATGACCTCGAACTGGCGAACCGTCTGAACATCCCAGTGGTAACCTTGCATGGGGATGTGGCGGAGGAACTGATCCGTTATGCAAAGGAGAATGAGATCACTCAAATGGTTATGGGACATTCACGCAGCACGAGATGGCAGGAGTTCCTTCACGGCTCCATCATCCATGAAGTAGCGCGACAGTTACGAAAAATAGACATCCTCATTGTGGCTTCGGAGGAGTAGGCGTTCCCCCACTCCCCCGAAAAATCGTTATGAAGCCAGTATCTTATCAACCCGTGAACTTACGTCTCGCAGATAGGCTTCATCGCCGCCCTGCAACTCCGTCGTCATGAAACTATTATAGTCAATCGTACGGAAAGCCTCGCGAACCGCGTGCCAGTCAATACTTCCCTCCAAGAGCGGGCAGAAGTGCCCGTCACCCCACAATCCAGGACCGCCCTTGAAGTCCTTGAGGTGAACCTTCTTAATCCGCTTCGCCACGGTAAGTATCCAGTCCTGAGGCCAAGCGAAACGTACCACATTCCCCACATCGAAATAAGCCTGGACCCAAGGGCTTTTGAACTCATCGATATACCTGCAATATTCCAACGGACTCATAAGGAAATTGTTCCATACCTCTTCGATGCAGATGACGACCCCCACCTTCTCCGCCAATGGGATGAGCTTATGCACATTTTTCTGCGTTCGGTTATAGCAGTCCACGTAACGAGTTTGCGCGTTTACCACCCCTGGAACCAACAGCATTGTTTCGGCGCCCATGATTTTCGCACCGTGCAACGCAGCTTCGGCATTTTTAAGGCTCTGCTCCACTTTCGCGGGGTCAGGATCGGACAAAGTGGGATCCCATCCTCCATAAATCACCGAGTGAATTGGGATTCCCGCAGCCTCCGCCGCAGTGCGCATTTTCTCCGCGTCGTTTGGGTCTGATATGGGAGGCGCTTCCACGCCGTCAAAACCCACATCCTTCGCCAGCTTGAAACGATCCTCCATGCTGAGATTGGAGGGAAGCATATCATAAAGCACGCCTTTTTTCGGTCCGTTGGTAGCCATCTGATTATCCTCCTTGCCTAAGGCGGTGGTTCCCGCCACGCCGACAACGCCAAGCGCCAATGCGGCGCCGGAAATCCCCTGAAGAAATTCACGCCTTGTCGCGCGGGAGCTTGAACTGTCGCTTGACGTATTTTTGTCTTTTGACATAACGCGTCTCCAGTCATTCATCTATGGTGATTGCAAAATAATTGCATTCGAGTTGTCATCGCTCATCTTACGCAATATGAAGCGCTTTGAAATCAAGTTTTGCAATCACCGAATCAATGGGAAATTCTACGATAATTTCCAAGGAGCGCGATACTTCGGGGTGATCAACGACTTGGAATCCTTTTCACCAATCACTTCGAACTTGTCCTCGTCCCAATGGATTTTTTTATTCGCCCTAAGGGAGACGTGAGCGAGGTTCAACGCCACATGCAACGGCAAGTCATTCTCGAAACTGCAGGAGCACTCCTCGCGAGTTTTGATCTTGTTCACGAACTCTCGTTGATGCGCATGCGGTCCCTCCGGAGCGTCGGGCACAGCTTTGGGATAGGTGACGCCTTCAACCAGCTTACCGTTGTTATCGAACACTTGCGGAGTTCCGTAGTTGACTATGGCGAGCGTGCCCTCTTTGCCATGGAAGACAATCCCGTTGTGTCTACCAGGCCCAGGATCCCCCACTCCGAAATTGAAGGCGTTCGCCTGCATGAGGTTCCATGTCATCGTCATCTCCGGATACTCCCAAACCACCTGGAAGGTGTCCGGCACGTCGGCGATGCTGTCCGTGGCGAACCTTCCGCCGCATCCGGAGGCGGTGAGCGGTTGCTTCAGGTCTAACGCCCAAACCGGCAGATCCACGATATGCGGTCCCAGTTCGTGGAGCCAGCTATCCACATAATCCTTGAAATACCGATGCATGCCGTCGCGGAAGCGACCGATATTGAACGGAACCTTGGGCGCCGGTCCCAGCCAGGTGTTCCAATCCAAGCCTTCCATGGGTTCGCTATCCGCAGGGTGGTCCAGCCCCTCCGAGTTATCATTCATCGTGCAGAAGTTTGTGACGCTAGTGATTTTTCCCAAGGCGCCGGACCGAACGATATCCACGCAGAGATGATAGTTGGGGGTGGAGTGAATCTGTGTTCCCACCTGGGTCACGCAACCGTTGCGCTTGGCCGCTTCCGCCATCAGCTTCGCCTCCATGGGATATCGGGACATGGGCTTTTCGCAGTACACGTCCTTTCCCGCTTCGCACGCCGCTATCGCGATCAAAGGATGCCAGTGAGGAGGCGTGGCGATCACCACCGCATCCAGGTCCTTCTGTTCCAGCAACTTCCGAAAATCCTTGTATCCCTTCGCTTTGCCTTCGGTAAAGGCGACCGCAGTGTTCAGATGCTCGTCGTAGACATCGCAAACCGCCCCCATCTCCACATCCGCAAAATCCTTGAAGGCGTGCATATGAGCGCCAAATCCTCTCCCCGCCACGCCGATAAACCCCACCACCACTTTTTCATTCGGAGAAATACGTTTCTTCGTGGGCGCCCCGCTCGCCGAGGTAACTCCGTCCATGCCTATGCCTGCGGCAACCGCCACAGCGCCGGTCGCCTTCAAAAAATCACGTCTGGAAATATCATCAGTCATCTTGACAATCCCTCCTCGAATGATCCTGAATACTGTAAGCCATTGTACTATGTAAATCCCACTTTTGTCATTTCCCGCATAAAATGGAGTGAATCCCTTTTTTTCTCTCCGTGAGATCAGGTAATTGCAATATTCTCTTAGGCGATTGGTTACTGACCGCTTAGATGGGATGCAGAAGATACTTACGGAAGATCGCGGCAACGTTGCGGTCGGTAATTTTGGGAACCCCGATCGCTCGCGCCATGAGCGAAAGCCCTCGCGTATGGTTCGCCCCTCGCTTCAGCAATATAGCGCTGTACGTGCAATCCACTATCCCTAATCAGGGTTCTTAAGAATATCCGCCGCCATTTTCCCGTAAAGCGCCCTTGATATGGGAAAAACGACTCCAGAAGGAGTCAGGAGGATGTATTCCACGTTCGATTGAGAGACGCTAGCCTGAAACCCCTTTTCGGAATAGGCGGGGTAGTCAGGCAAATACTCCTGATTCAAAGCCTGAACGTTATTCCCCCACGCCGCCTTGTAAAACGGATTAGGGAAGATGTAGATATCCTTCCTATGCGTGAAATGCTTAATCATGCTTATCTGCGAGGAGATCGAAGCGTCGGGGGGAATCTCATGCTGCAATTTCACATCGTTCGTAAAAAGGAATCCCGAAGAGTTCTCCGTATAGAATGGACCGGAAAACAGACCATAGACGCTGAAAATAATTTGCAATCCGATCATCGCGACGAATGCGGGTCTGCTTCCCCACCGTCTGATTCGGTCCATCCCCGTGACCGCCGCCGGAACGATAAACGGAATGATCAGAGCGGTGTAATATCCGGGAAGGCCATGCATTGATATCTTGACGCTAAGGATATTGATGAGCACAGCCGGAATCGCCGGGATGAGCAGTTCCGGAGCAGCCAGTGGCAGAAAGGAGAGTGATACAAGGAGATCTATATAATAAATGCGGCTTCCGAGCGTGGTAAGCGGGCTGATCAAGACCCAAGGGTGCGTTAGGATATTCCACGCCACCCCAGTTATGCTAGAACCGTACCGTGCGTAATAGGAGATATACGCGGACGGAGCGCCGTTGTTGAAATGTCGAATGACGGTCATCGCTATGAGCGTGGAGACAACTCCGAACGCCATGGTCAACAGACCGACGCGACGGTTATGGAATAAGGCGTAGACCCCGAAAAAGAGGATGCTGACCCCCACGGTCTCCTTGCACGTTGCGGCCAAAGCGAGCATGAGGAAATACCCGCCCCATTTTTTACCATGCAGAAAATAGACGGCGGCGAGAAGCAGGGGGGTCGCCATGGTGTCCGGGTGAAAATCGAAGTCGTTGCAGAATTGCGTGGGGGGATAGAGCAGGTAAACCAGTCCGAAGAGAAGTCCCAGCCACCCCGAGCCGCCAAGTTTTTTAACCAGCCCGTAAACCGGCAAGGCTCCCAACGCCAAAGCGACTGATTGGAGAGTGAGGAGGGCCTCGGGGCTATCCCAAATCCGGTAGATCGGAGCGATGAGATAGAGGATCGGGCTGAAATGATCCCCGAGGATATGCACTCCGCGAACCGTGACGAAGGGCGAATGTCCGTGGCTGATAAGCCAGACGGCTTGATCGAATATTCCGAGATCGAAGGAAATTGAAGAAAAGTTGCGATAGTGAGAGATGGTGCGCAGGGAGAAGAGAAGAGCGTATCCGATCATCGCCGCCCAAAGAAGAACTACTGGAAGCGAGGAATCGAATAGGAACTTGCGGAGGAATGAGAGAAAGGCAAGTTTGTTAAGCTTATTATTTTTATGATTGAATTTAATTTGATGCATCTTGTAACTGTTTATTTTAAATCAACTCGAATAGTCTATGCATGATTTATTTATTGATTTTTTATGTTAATAAAAACATCAATCATTTCTTTATTTCATGAATTATACCTAACATTATAGATTCAAGTATGCTTTCAAAGCCTTTTCGATGTCATCTTCATTCGATATTTTTTCTCCACAGACTCTTGCTAATAGTTGGATCCCTTTTCTGTGGTCCGCTCCCCGTTTCAAAAGAAATGTATCGCCGGCAATTGCAACGATTCCGTACGCCTTGCTTTTGAAAACCGCCATCAAAGACGACCATAAGTTATATTCCAATAACGGAAAAAGACATCCCTTGGGTTGAAGGATTATGTAGTCCACTTTGGAATCCGCGATATTTTGAGACACTTGATTGGAATTAAAGACGGGAAAATCTTCGCCAACCTGCTGCTGCAAGGCGGGAACGCTGTCTCCGTTCGCAACAGGATAAAAGGGATTTGGAAAGAGGTAGATTTTGGTCCGATGAGTCAGATGAGGCAGCACACCTGATTGCGCCGAAACGATCGAGTTTGGTGGTATTAACTTCAATATGTTTTCCGACTGATTGGCTTGATACGAGGATACGGGAGAAGTGAGAGGCCAGGATGCGATCATCAAAGGGCTGTCATTCAAGCCCCAAGCCATATTAACCATCAAACAAATCGCAAAGAGTCGCAAGGAAAATACCCCGATTCTCCGTTTCAGCCGATCATAACCGATAATGCTTGAAATAAACAGAAAAGGAATAATAAAGACATTGTACTGGAAAAAGATCATATGCATGAAGACGCGTTCGCTTAAAAGGTTCGAGAGCAGATTTGGAAAGGCGAGTGCAAGGACTTCCGGCGCCAGTAACGCCAAAAACAGAATCGGTTGCAGTAACTCAAACAGATAAGATCGATTTAACGGCGTGTTTATCTCGCGGAATATCACGATTGGATGAGATATCATATAGATCATTACCGAAGGCAGAGAATTACCGTAATGAGAATAGAGGGAAAAATAGGGCGATGGTTCTCCTTTGTGATAGAGTTGCAAAACCCCCAATGCTATAAATAGCGAGGCTAAACCCATTCCCATAGTCGTCCACGCCAATCGCCGATCATATTTGAATGCGTAGAGTCCCAACATGATAACGGATAAGCCCGCCGTCTCCTTGGTTAAAGCGAGCAGTGCGAGAAAGACGAGGTAGGGACGCCATCGCTTGCAATCCAGGAAATAGAACGCCCATAGGAGGAATGGCACGGCGAATATTTCCGGATGAAAATCGAAGGTGTTGGTCCAGTGAAGTGCGGGGTAGAGAAGATACGCCACAGATAACAGCAAAGCTTCGGGAGCCTTTCCCAATCGACGCATGGCTATCAAATATACCGGCCAAGCTCCAATTCCCAAAGCCAGGGTTTGTGCGACAAGAAGCGTTTTCGGACTTGCCCATATCCAGTACAAGGGGGCCAAAAGGAATAGAATGGGATCAAAATGATCGGCTAATAACGGCAACCCTCTTACGGTGATAAAAGGATTGTGAAATCGGCTTATCAGCCAAACCGCCTGATCATATATTCCAAGATCATATGCGGTCAAGGCGAAACGTTTGTAGAGGAAAAAAGATTGACGGATGAACAAAAGAGAGTAAATTGTTATCGCCATCCAAAGTGCGGGGAAACAGGCGCTTTCAAGGATGTGTTTGAATCTCTCGTAATAATATCTCATTCGTTTTGCGCCATGATCGGATTCCGATCTCATCTATCGTTATTTGAAGTTCTAGGAGCAACGGGTTTGCCACCATTCGAGACGATTAATATTCTCCCATCCCAGTGAGCGCCGAGATAACGATACGGCCATAGTTCGTCACGATATTTGCCTATACCAACCGGATCGGCCACGCAAACTCCATTGGAGTAATATCCGTACAGCGCCACGAAATGGGTGTTATCGATGTAGAGAATGCCATTAGGTTTCATACTTCGCAGGCCGAAGATACCCATTCTCTCTCCCCGCGCAGATAATCCGATTTCATTCGCCACTCTTCGTATATCGGATATATTCACCTCCGTTAGCTCCGATGAAGCGCCAAAACTTGAATATATTTGTTTCTTTGTGACGTTTGGATACAGGTGTCCGCACAAAGCGTAAAGGCTGGTGGGACCACACATTACACCCTCATCCAATTCGGGCTTTACCTCGAGTAATGCAATGAGCGTTACGGATAGCGAAAAGAATGCTATGAGGATGAATAAGTTCGTTTTCTTAGCCAACGCTGCAGGGTATCCGTTCCGATAAGCAACATAACAAATAGGGTGAGTATAAAAAGCCAGTGCGGTATTCTCTGAAGAAAAGAGGGCTGTGGAGGAGGTGTGTTCATTTCCGTTGGTATCCATTTTCCGTTTGGCCCGATCCTGTAAATTATATGATTTATCTGATCATTAAGTATGGAATTAGGTGGCAAATCGACATTAAATATATTCGATGGAATATTATTAATTTTGATCTCATTGAGATGACACAACAGATTTATTAAATAATGCTTTGATTTATTATCTTGTATCCATATCTTTTGAGAGGAATCGTTTGGAAACCAAAAATCACCATGTTTATTCCAATTTGTATAATCATCGGTTTCGATATTTTTATCATTTGTTGAAAATTGAGTTTCGATTCTACTTTTCACTATCATATAATTATATTTTTCGGCCAACCAATATTGAGCATATTTTTTTGTGAAACGATGTGCTTGAGTTCGGTAATTCACATCTACAATATACACTCGGCCGATTGGCGGATAAAATATAATTTTTGATAAAGTAGTTTTTTCAGATTGCAATGTATTTATCAACCATTTCGACATATCTGGTTTCATCGACAGTAATAATGGAGGAAAATTATGTGTATAATCATTTGACGAATTATTTACAAGGTCTGTCTCTATATGTTTTTCATGTTTCGTGAATGGTTCTTGAATCTGCATAAACATCTTATGATTTATAATCCAATCCTTTTCAATATCATATGGTTGATTCGATATCGTATAACGAGAAAATAGTTTATTACTTTTTACAGCAAATATACTATAAAATATTTGTTTCATTGGATGAATTTTAGGATTTTCATTCATGGACGTATAATAATAATCACTAAAATTAGAGGTTTGAGTGTAATTTACATAAATACTATTAATTCGAGATATATATTTATTTAATGAAATATATATATTATTTAGATTAGCTCCTACGTTGGCGTAGGAATTATAAGGAAATAAGATAAAAAAAGAAATAAATATAAAGATGCAATTTGATTTATTCATTTTTATAAATAAACTCCTCAAAATATCATAGTTGATATATTTTCACCCGGATATCTCCTGATATACGCTTGGATGTATTCCTTGCGAGTATCAGACTTCCTTCATCATAGATTAAACTGGAAACCTATAATGAATTTTCAGTATGATACCCGCAATTAAGATGATAAAATCATTTTCCAACCGGATAATAATTAAGTACCGCACGCGGGTGAATCTGTCTCCGTAGAACCTTCATTTGTTCCTGTCGTACAATCATTAGGGTTCGTTGGTTTCCAATAAGTAGTCTCCACATAACATTTTAGTTGTGTAAAATTAGTACAGGACCCCGGCCATTCAGTCCATTCGCATTGCGTATGCGGGTAATAATAATAATAATTATATCTTTCATTGCCTATGCCTTGACAATATGATTGAGTATTACATACCTTTAATGTACAAACATACCCCTTCCCTGCAGAGCAATTCATCTCCGCTTTTGTGAGAACATAGGTCCCGTGACCTGATGGCACATACCAAATTATTGTTTGTTTAGACATAGCAACCGCCGAACAAACGAACAGCAAAGCAATCATCACAAACGCCGCTTTTTTCATTTCATTTCCCCTTTCATCGAAGATTGGTTACCATAACGAAGAATTAAAAGCATGGATAGCGAGATGACGAACAGATTTATCAGTATCGTCTGCCATGGAAACAGGTTGAATATCGCCCCGAACCCATTCGCCGGGCGCGGAACTGCGTTCACCCACTCCCAGATCGCGTAACTAAAAAAGAGACACCCCTCCATTTGAGCCATACGAACGGCACGTTCGCGCAGTACGGGAAACAGAAAGCAAAGCCCTGTAATCGTAACAAGAACCGTTATCACGATTCCAACCGTACTTACAACTACATTCGGAATGATGTCGCTTAAAGTCAGAACCTGTTCAAACTCTCCAAACCGTAAGAGCATTTCGACGGAAGCCATGAGGAAGACGCAAGCAAGCAGGAAAAGCGACAAAGCATAGGGATTCCACCAAATCCTCTCCCTATGAGTTTTCGCAACTTTTTGCTTTTCTATCTTTAATACTATTGGATTCCTCTCGCTCACATTTCCCCTCGATTTATGCATTTTTACCCCTCGTATAATAAAACAATTCAGCGCTCCGTAAAATCAGGGGGGCGCCTGAATATTTTCCAAAATATTTTGCTAGGCGAATTCTTTCATCAAGGCTGGCGACCGAATATTCACTTACGCCGCCATCAGTCACAAATCCTTTTTTCCGATCCCTTTCTCCTCCAGCAATTTCCGCAGATGTTTTATCGCGGCGTACAGAGCCTGGCTCAATGCGTGTTTGGTTCGCCCTGTCGCCTTGGATATCTCCTCCAAGGATTCCTCGTTTTCGTAATATCGTGTCACCAAATCCTGTTGATCTGGCGTCATCGGTTTCATAACCTCATGGACAAGATCCCAGAATTCCTTGCGCTCAGTAATCTTAAAGGGATCTTGTGTGAATACTGGATTCTCAGGAATACTCATCGCGCCCTCATCATGCTGCAACGCAGACATGGGAATCTCGTGTGTGGTTCTATTGGAGAGATAAATTTGATGTGAGACGCGGAAGTTATGCGCACACGCGGGGAGAACATGTCGGCACTGGTCGCAGCCTCCATAGCGTATCGCCAGGACGCATCCATCTCTTGTGAGATATTTAGCGATAAATGCTGACACGCAATCTTGCCTCTCCTCTGTTGAAAAGTCGGTGTTCTTTATCGCCTTGTTAATAAAATCGGTGAGGCAGTTAAAGCAATTCAGTATTGAGTGTGAGGTTCCATGCAGCGTTCCTCCGGAATGGTTTGGGGTGATTGAGCATCTTGTCTTAAGTCTACTCTGAAATCATTAGTTTGGAATGGATTCGATGAAATATTTCTCTCTTTTTACCAGATTTAATGCGATTACGGATGAGATCGAAAAGTAGCTCTCCCACATCTCTCATCCATCCATGCCATGTAATACCGTATGGTTTTTCACCGCTTTTTCGGAAAGGAATCATGGCATCGATGGACTGAATTCACAGGAGAATGCTTCCCTGTTAGCACCATCCTTCTCATCCCGTTCATCCATGCCATGTAATACCGTATGGTTTTTCACCGCTTTTTCGGAAAGGAATCATGGCATCGATGGACTGAATTCACAGGAGAGTGCC
>JAJZOL010000140.1 GCA_021811565.1 bacterium
TGAAATTAAAAATTTACATGCGAAAATAGACAACAACGAAATTCTTAGAGGCGTAAATCTTAGGATAAACAAAGGCGAGGTGCATGCCATCATGGGACCTAACGGTTCCGGAAAAAGCACCTTGGCGAACATACTCGCGGGGAGAGAAGGCTACGAAGTAACCGAGGGCGAAGTTTTCTACAATGGAGAAAACCTATTGGCGCTATCGCCTGAAGAGAGGGCTTGGAGGGGGATATTTCTCGCCTTTCAATATCCAATCGAAATTCCCGGGGTTAGCAACACCTATTTTCTCAAAACCGCACTTAATTCCATACGGAAGTATCGCGAGGAGCCTCCTTTGGATGCGCTTGACTTTCTCGCTCTTGTGAAAGAGAAGGCGCGCCTCGTGGAGTTGGATCAGACGCTCATGAACCGTCCCGTAAACGATGGGTTCTCGGGCGGAGAGAAAAAGCGAAACGAGATATTCCAGATGGCGGTGCTCAGTCCGTTATTGGGCATACTGGATGAGACCGATTCCGGATTGGATATCGACGCCCTTCGAATCGTGGCGAATGGCGTGAACGCTTTGCGAAGTCCGGAACGCTCCTTCATTGTCGTCACTCATTACCAGCGATTGTTGAATTACATCGTTCCTGATTACGTGCATGTTCTCGTAGATGGAAGAATTGTGATGTCCGGCGAAAAGGATCTTGCATTCCAACTCGAGGAGAAGGGTTACTCCTGGGTTGAAAATCAGGATGCGTTGGTATAAGGAGATATTTGATGGCAACGATGCAAAAAGAGGAATACAAGGATCGATTGAGGTCGCAGTTCGACACAGCTCTCTTGGATAGGGAGGAGATGGAACCTGATTGGATGAGCACGGTGCGTCAAAGAGCCATGGACGCTTTTGAGGGGCAAGGATTTCCCACCACTCGAATGGAGGATTGGAGATATTTCAACCTTTCCCCGCTGTGGCAGAACTCTTATTCGTTCCAGCCAGTTTTGAATTTCAACGAACTGGCTGTGAAGAGAAATGATTTGTTCGGGATGAATTCCGCATGCAGAATGGTCTTCGTAAACGGGCGATTTTCGCGGGAACTGTCCAGTAAGGATATTATGCCAAAGAACCTGACGGTCTTACCGCTTTCCGAGGCTTATTCCAGTCACAAGGAGAGTATATCCTCCTTTCTGCACAACGAAGCAGTGTGGGGCGAGAACTCGCTTCGATCGTTGAACACCGCATTTATGCAGGATGGCGCTTTGATATCCATACCGGATGGAATGATTGTCGAAGAGCCGATTTGGCTTGTTTTCATGGCGATCCCTGCGGAACGTCTGGAATCCTACCAGCCTCGCATTCTCGTGATAGCGGGCGAAAACAGTCAGATGACGCTTATTGAGAGCCATGTGGCATATAAGAATGGTGAGTATTGGAGCAACCCCATGGTGCAACTGCACGCCAAGCAAGGAGCGGTCATCGATCATTATAAAATACAAATGGAATCGCCTCACGCCACGCACACATCCCATTATCACTCCCTTTTGGAGCGGGATGTTCATTTCACTGCGACCTCGTTGTCATTCGGTGGGGGCATGGTTCGGAATGACATCCAAACTGAATTAAAAGGCGAAGGAATTGAATGCACATTAAATGGATTGTACATGGCGGATGAGAGACGGTTAGTGGATCATCACACCAGTATCGATCATCAAATGCCGCGTTGCGTGAGCCACGAGTTATACAAAGGGATTATTAACGGGCATGCCACAGCGGTTTTCAACGGTAAGGTGTACGTTCGGGAGGACGCTCAAAAGACGGATGCGAAGCAGACCAACCAAAACCTGTTGCTATCTGCGGATGCCACTGTTAACACAAAACCGCAACTGGAGATATTCGCCGATGATGTGCGTTGCACGCACGGAGCCACTGTGGGGCAACTCAATGAAGACGAACTGTTTTATCTTCGATCCCGTGGTATTTCCAAGGAGGAGGGCAAAAAGCTGCTCATCTGGGCATTTGCGAGTGATATCATCGGACGAATTAAGGTTGATTCGCTTAGATATCCTCTTCAGGAAAGAGTATTTCAACAATTTAACGCGGGGTATATAAAATGACCACATCCCAAATCATCAAAGAGAATCAAACTGGATCGTTTGACGTGGAAATCGTGAGAAAGGATTTTCCTCTGCTTAAGAGGATGGTGCACGGAAAACCGCTTGTTTATCTCGATAACGCCGCCACCAGTCAGAAGCCTCTCTCCGTCATCGAAGCCATAGAAAGATACTATTCCGAGGAGAACGCAAACATCCATCGCGGAGTGCATTGGCTTAGCGAGAGGGCTACGGAGGCTTATGAAGACTCACGCGCCCGAATCGCCCGCTACATTAACGCGGCGAAGCCTCAGGAAGTGATTTTTACGCGGGGAACAACGGAGAGCATCAACCTTGTGGCGTTTTCCTGGGGCTGGAAAAATCTTAGGGATGGCGATGAAGTCCTGATATCCGCCATGGAGCATCATTCAAATATAGTGCCATGGCAAATGATTTGCGCCAAAACGGGAGCGAAGCTGCGTGTGATTCCGGTAAGTGATAACGGTGACATTCTTCTTGACGAGTACAGAAACTTACTGAATCCGAAAACCCGCATTGTGGCGGTTACTCACGTCTCCAATGTACTAGGTACCGTGAACCCTATTGCAGAGATGGTTCAATGGGCGCATGACAATGGATCGCTATTTCTGCTGGACGGTGCGCAATCAATTCCTCATATGGATGTGAACGTGAGGGATTTGGATTGCGATTTCTTCGCATTTTCAGGTCATAAGCTATTTGGACCCACCGGTATCGGTGTTTTGTATGGCAAATTCGCCCTGCTGGAGGAAATGGACCCTTATCAGGGCGGGGGTGACATGATTCGTTCCGTGACCTTTGAAAAAACGATATACAACTCCGTTCCGCACAAGTTCGAGGCGGGAACTCCACACATTGCGGGAGGAATCGGATTGGGTGAGGCGATAGTCTATCTGGAAAAACTCAATCGGCACGCGGCGGAGATCCACGAGACAAACCTGCTTCATTATGGCGAAAGCCTGTTGCGTCACATTCCAGGGGTGCGGATCATCGGGAACGCCAAGGAAAAAGCAGGGGCGATCTCCTTTCTCATGGATGGGGTGCACCCGCATGATATCGGCACGATTTTGGATCAGGAGGGCATTGCCATACGAACCGGGCACCATTGTTGCCAGCCGCTCATGGAAAGGTTTGGAATACCCGCCACGGCGCGTGCCTCGCTTGCTTTTTACAACTCGAGAGAGGACCTTGACGCACTTGCGGAGGCGCTTGGAAAGGTAAGGGATATATTTCATTATTAATTCGGCAATTAAATATCACCGAATATATTAACTTTATCAAGAGTGATTTCACAGAATTTATCATCTATTTAATTGCCGATTTAATAATCATATGCCAACAGGAGGAGGATGCGCATGTCCGATTTGCGCGATTTGTATCAGGAGGTGATACTGGATCACAGTAAAAACCCCCGCAATTTCAGAAAATCTGAAACCGCGAACAGAACGGCCGTGGGATACAATCCCCTTTGCGGCGACAAGATGACATTGTTCATCACCGTTGAGAATGGGATTGTTACGGATGCGAGTTTTCAAGGATCGGGTTGCGCTATCTCCACGGCTTCCGCTTCAATGATGACGGAGAGCCTGAAGGGCAAGTCGGAGGAGGAAGCCGATGAACTGTTTCGACAGTTTCAAAATATGGTCACCGCTCCAATGGATCAGGAGCCGGATACAGAAGCTCTGGGGAAGTTGAGAGTTTTTGCCGGCGTTAGGGAGTTTCCTGCGCGCGTTAAGTGCGCAAGCTTGGCTTGGCATACTTTGGAGGCCGCCATTCACGGGGAATCCGAGGAGCCTGTCTCCACTGAATAGAAGACGAACCATTTTTTAGTGATATGCATTATTCGGAGTGTAATATGAGCGTGAAGCCTTTTGAGACTTTGGACTTGGAATCCAAAATCATTGAAACCTTGCAAATGATATACGACCCCGAGATTCCAGTGAATATATACGACCTTGGTTTGGTGTACGATGTGAATGTGAACCCGGATGGGAAAGTGGAAATCTGCATGACACTCACCTCGCCGGCATGTCCCGTTGCGGGTTCCTTGCCCGGCGAGGTTGAGAGCAAGGTCAAACAGATAAATGGAGTGACCGATGTGATAGTGGATATCGTATGGGATCCGCCATGGAATCCTGACATGATGTCGGAAGCGGCTAAGCTCGAATTGGGATTCTGGTAGGGGCATTTCCTTTCTTACTCCATAGGCTTGAAGACTTCTGCTTTTGCTCAGTCAAATGAGTTAAGGATGAGTGTTGCCATCGATGCAAAATGTGAACTGTGATCCACTTTCGGAGATGTGAGACATACAAAAAAAACGCCTCGGTTAATTTTGAACCGGTACGTTTCTTTATGAGTATCACTCTAAACTTTTTTTATGACATCCAGACCGTGCATATATTTGCGTAACACCTGCGGAACGGTGACGCTACCGTCCTCGTTTTGGTAGTTTTCAAGGATGGCGATCATTACGCGAGGCAGAGCCAGCCCCGATCCATTTAACGTATGCGGGTACTCCGGCTTGGCTCCTGGCTCCGGTCGGAATCGGATATTCGCCCTTCTCGCCTGGAAATCGCCGAAGTTGGAGCATGAGGAGACCTCCAGCCACTCGCCTTCCGGAGAGTCCCCGCAGGCGGGCGCATGCATTTCCAAGTCGTACTGAATCATATTGGAGAAAGTTTTATCTCCCGCACAGATTTTCACGACACGGTACGGGATCTCCAGTTTGGCGCAGAGGACCTCGGCGTTGGCGAGAAGGCTATCCAGCTCCTCCATGGAGGTTTCCGGTCGACATATCTTAACCATCTCCACCTTGTCGAACTGATGCCCCCGTTTGATTCCGCGCACGTCTCGTCCCGCAGACATCTTCTCGCGACGAAAACATGGCGTATAAGCCACGTAATGCAACGGAAGTTGGGCGCCGTCGAGAATCTCGTCGCGATGGAGGTTGGTTACAGGGACCTCAGCAGTAGGTACCATCCAGAAATCATCTTCGACATCATGGTAGAGGTTATCCTCGAATTTCGGTAGTTGGGCGGTTCCGACGAGACAGTCACGTTTGACTACAAACGGTGGATAGATTTCCGCATAGCCCTGTTCCATCACGTGCACATCAAGGAACCAAGTGATGAGTGCGCGCTGCAATGCGGCACCGAGACCTTTCAATACATAGAAACGTGAACCACTGATCTTAACCCCGCGCTCGATATCCAATATATCCAGACCGGTTCCGACTTCCCAATGGGGTTTGGGGGAGAATGGGAAGCTCTTTGGCGTACCCACGGTTCTTGTCACCACGTTGTCCCTTTCATCCCGTCCGTCCGGAACTTCAGGCAGAGGCAGGTTCGGAATGGTGAGCATCAGAGCCCGTTGCTCCGTGTTTAATCGGTTAAGCTCCTCTTCGGACTGCGATATCCTGTCTCCCAGCAGGCGCATCTCCGTCTTCCGTGCCTCTCTCTCCGCCGGGTCTTTTAGCTTTCCGATCTCCTTGGATCCCTGGTTGCGCTGGTTGCGCATGACACTGACCTCGGTTTCGAGTTTTCTGCGAAGCTCATCGAACTGTAGAACGATATCGATCGCCTCCGTGTTCGCGCCCATGCGTCTCAAGCCCGCTTTCACATCGTCCGGTTGTTCCCTGATTAAACGGATATCAAGCATTGTATTTTTCTTCCACTCCAAATAGATGATTGTGTTGCCAGGGATTGATGATATCGGTCAAATCATTCACTCTCCCCACACACAATAAAATCCGCGCACCTCCGAAATAACATGGAGGGCGCGGGGCACGCCAATTAATTTATTGCGGTATCGCCCTCTTCATTCGTGCGGATGCGAATGGCGTCCTGAACTGGAATGAGGAATATCTTGCCATCGCCTATTTCGCCGGTATAGGCGGATTTCGCAATAGTCTCCGCTATGCTTTTCGCTTGGTCATCCGTGGTAACGATTTCGATTTTAACCTTTTGGATGAGATTGATGGTGTATTCCGCCCCGCGGTAATGCTGCGTAAACCCTTTTTGCTTTCCCATGCCTCGCGCCTCGCTCACTGTCATGCCCTTGACACCAATCTCGCTAAGAGCGGATTTCACATCGTCCAGTTTTTGCGGGCGTATAAGCGCCTCCACTTTGATCATCTCTAAGTCTCCTTCGACATTCTTCCTTCATTATATGCCTGTGGGCATTTGGAGTCAATATCCGATGCGATCGTATCGGTGTGACAGTCCGTTTCATTATTTTAATATGTGCGAACAGGAGAGAAACATGGCATTAATGTATTACTATGGGAATCCAATAATCCTCTTGTTGGGGCAAAATGCTTTACAAATCCGCTTCAATATGCGATAATGGCATAGTAAATGTTTTCGAGTATCCTGGAAGAACTCGTCCGATCACGTGTATTTACCAAATACATGATAGAAAGGCGATGAAGATGAAAGATTACGCCCATCAAGCAGCCATAGACCAGGCGAATCTGATTTCCGTCTATCTAAGTAATACCCCGCCTTCAAACATAGATTTGCGATTTATTCGCAGACATCTTAACGAAATTGCTATTTACGCGGAAGAGGCATGGGAG
>JAJZOL010000215.1 GCA_021811565.1 bacterium
GCGGCAATTGATGACTACATTCGCATGAACAACGAAAACCCGAAACCATTCGTATGGACTAAGAGTGTACAAACTATTCTCGAAAAGGTTAATGATTGTAAAGCTATAACTGAAACACTACACTAGTATCTCCTCCTGCAACGGAGCGATGTACCCCGTGGGACCGTCCTTCGGACCGCCTTTGCCAGGTTCGCCCGCGAATCCGCCGATGAACTGGTATGTTCCGGGCTCGTACACGCCCAATCCCCAGTTTTGGTCATTCACCAGAGCCGCCCAGTTTTCCGTTGCGATCCATCCCGACCAGGGCATCTTCGCGGGGATTTGGGTGAGACTTCCGTTCGTGAAGGGGTGATCGCCATCGTAAGTCATCAGCCGCCAGTACGGTCCGTTGGTGTAGATGGCGGGAAGCTCCTGCCCGCGTCCGGGGTATTGCGTGTGATCCTTGCGGTGATTGATGATTCTCCCGTGAACTTCGGCGGTGTTCCCTCTCAGCGTGATCCAGCTCTCGAAGGTGCAGCTTCCCGGAACGTCGTTCTGAGGCCACTGCATGGGGATGCATTTCACATAGAGCGAATTGCCGTCGTTTTGAAAGTCCAAAACTTTGGAGCGGTTGCCGTAGCAGTCGCCGGATTGAATCGGGTTCCAACCCAGCCCCGCCCAGCTTGGATTGGGCTTCTTGCCATTTGGAGTGTATGGAACTGGTCCTGAATAAAAAGACATCTGAATCTGCCTGCCCCAATCGTAACTGTTGACGACATTCTCCTTGCTTCCAGTTTTGGAGAGGTAGGTGATGGCTCCTCCCAGGTCAAGGTCCACTCCGAGGCGGATATCCTTGTTTTGGATGTAGCTGATATGATCCGCGTCGGCTCCCTGTGAGCCTGCGAGTGTCAAGCACATCGCCAACAGGCAGCTTAATAAGATAACCGGTTGCATTTGCGGCATTCTTTTCTCCTTTATTCTGCCGGATAGGTTGGATCAGTCCGATCAGTCCGATCAGTCCGATCAGTCCGATCCGAAGACAATGCAAACCTTACCCGATTGCCCTTCATCCGCCAAACGGTAGGCGTCAGCAGCCTTTGAGAGAGGGAAACGATGCGTCACGGTGTTTTCAGGATGAATATTCCAGCGGGAAAGCCTCTCCACCAACTCCTCCATGTGCTGAAGTGATGTGACCCAGGAACCATAGAGTGTTATCTGCTTATGAATTAGGAATTTGGAGACCTCGAAGCTCACGCTCCCCCCTTCGCCCACGCAGGCGCAGCGTCCCCAGTCGCGAGTTCCCTGCAGCGCGAGAAGTCTTGCGGAAGCCGCGCCGGAGCAGTCTATGCTTGCTTCACAGCCAGTGCCGCCGGTAAGCTGCATTATGTTTTCCAGTGCATTTTCATCCGCCTTCAGAACGTGATCCGCCAACCTGAGGCTTTGCGCCAACTCCAGCCTTTGCTGGGAGATATCCGTTCCGATGATCTCGGTGACTCCCAGCGCCTTACCGAGCATCGCTGCGGCGAGCCCCACCGGGCCGAGACCTGTAATCAGCATCCGGTCGCTGCCGCTTACCCCCATGCGCGTGAGAGCCTCCCAGGCGGTGCCGAATCCGCACGCCACCAACGCCCCATCCACGTATGTGAGGTTGTCGGGAAGGTGGACACAGGTGTTTTCCTCCGCGAGCATGTAATCCGCGTGCCCGCCGTCGCGCTGCCAGCCGTAAGCTGCGCGTCTTTCGCTGCGGCAGCTAATCATGTAGCCGTGCCTGCACTCGTCGCATACGCCGCATCCGGAGATGTGGTAGACCACAACGCGGTCACCCGCTTTGAAACGCTTGCATCCGGGTCCTGTCTCTACGATTTGCCCGCAGGGTTCGTGCCCGGCGATGACGTTACGATATCCTTCGGGCCCTTTGCCCAGATGCTCGCGGTAAATCGCGCGAATGTCGCTGCCGCAGATGGAGGATGCCTTCATCCGGATCAGAACCTGCCCGTATCCGGGGGTTGGTACATCGCACTCCCGAAACTCCACAGTGCTGTTGCCGGGTAAAATCACGCCTGTCATTTTCGCCATCATCAAACACCTCCCATGATTTGAGGGATATTTTTAAATAATTGGAAATCATACGTAATGTACCTGAAATGATATGGGTAGACAACTATATGGTCCCTCTCTTTTCGCGTTCCGGTTTCCATGAATCACTCGCCATGAATGGCGAAGTTTCCTCTTTAACTCCGAATTAATCAAGGGTATGATAGACTAGGAAAAGCGGGTCATGGAGGTATTCGAAATGAATTGGAATGGTATTTGCCGAGTATTTGAGGACAACAAAGATAATCCGCCGGAAAACGAGGAGGCTACAAGGTTCCGGGTGATTGATCTGATTTTGGATGCCTTGGAATATTCGCGAATGGAGGTTTACCCCAATCGTTCCGACGGATCGGGCGGGATTCCGGATTACACGATACTTCCAAATCACGAAAAAGAATTTTTTCTTGAAGCAAAGGCGTGGAATGTACCGCTGAGGGAGGATTTCATTCGGCAAGCTACGAATTACGCCTATCAGAGAGGGCATCGATGGGTGGTCCTTACAAATGGGTGCCATTGGCAACTGTTTGACAGTTATATTCAGGGTAAATCTTCCAACAGGCTTGTACTGAGTTATGAATTTCATGGTGCGAAGAGCGATGCCCCCCCTCCGCTTATTTTTCAAGCGATCTGCAGGGAGAGCGTTATATCCGGAAGGACGGATGAATACGCCTTGTCTTCTCGTCTGAGAGAACTTATTAAAAAAGAATTAAAGGAACCTAACTCCTCAATAATAGCCTCAATGCAAAGGAATATAAGAAGACGCGATGGCTTTGGTAAAGTAACCAGGGAGATGATAGTGAGTTGCCTTACGGATCAAACTCCATGCAGTGGGTCACGTTCCATTCCCGATTCCGTCAACGAGATAATTAAAACAAGGAATTCAAACCCATCTTGCAAAACGCTTGCCGAGTTGGAAAATGACCCGCCGAAGGGAGACAAGCCCGTATCCGTTTGTTTTCCAGATGGAGGCGCCGAGGCGGTAAGAAGTTGGAAGGATATGACAATGGCAATTTTGAATTGGCTTGCATCAAATAATAGAATTCCGGCAATTCCATATTCATTCGCAAGCGGCAAGTCATATTTTCTTAATACCTCCCCAAATCATCAAAAGGCAAGAATGAGATCTCCTCGGGAATTTCAATATAATGGGCAAGCAATATATGTGGAAGCCCATGGGAGCGCATCCTATTTGGTGAGTAAAACACTTGAAATATGCAGACAAGTTGGATTCACAGGCGATGAATTTAATATCGAAATAAGATTTTAATCCATTTCGATACGCTTATTTCAAGAATGCTATTAAAGACCCATGGATTTATCACTCTTCGAAGGAGGCAATGGTATGAGAAAAGTCGCACGGAGGGGTGGTTTTATTGTACTATCAATGGTTTTTATGATGATTCCCGGGTTCTTCAGTCGGGCGGCAGCCAAACCGCTCCTAGTGTTTATCCTGGCGGGACAGTCGAACATGCAGGGTCATGTGAACGTTTCGACGTTCCCTTCCATGGCGGATGATCCGAAGACGGCGCCGATCCTAAAGGAGATGCTTGATGCCAATGGCAAACCCCGCGTCTTAAAAAATGTGTGGATATCATCCATCGGGTGCGCCGGTGACGATACGACGGAGCAGAAAGGTAACTTGACAGTTGGCTACGGCGCCTCGAAGGACGAGATTGGTCCGGAATACACGTTTGGAATATACATGGAGAAGCGGCTCAAGGAACCGATCCTGCTCATCAAAACCTCTTGGGGCGGCAAGGATCTGAACACGGATTTCCGTCCCCCCAGCGCCGGACCATTCGTGTGGAGCGACTACGAGCTGAAAATGCGCAAGAGTCGTGGCGACGACATAGAAAAGGATAAAGCTGATAAGATTAAAGCCACCGGAGTGTATTACCGCCTGATGATCGACCATGTGCGGGAGGTTCTCTCGGATATCAAGCGGGTGGACCCGGAGTATGATCCGAAGCAGGGTTATAAGCTTGCGGGCTTTGTCTGGTTCCAGGGGTGGAATGATCTGGTGAATCATTGGTTTTATAACAAGGGAAATCAGCCTGGCGGATATGACATGTATAGTCAATTGTTGGAGGATTTCATTCGCGATGTGCGCAAGGACCTGTCGGCGCCGAAGATGCCCTTCGTGATAGGGGTCATGGGAGTGGGTGGCATGAAGGCGAATAATGGAATGAAGAATTTCCGAGACGCCATGGCGGCGCCGGCGTCGCTTCCCGAATTCAAGGGCAACGTGGCGGCGGTGCAGACGGCGCCCTTTTGGGACGACAAGCTGGATGCGCTGTTCGAGCGTGAGCAGGCGGACTGGCCCAAAGTCAATGCGACGGCAAAAGCGGAGCATGACGAATCATGGGGGAACAAGATGAAGATTATGCAGGACAACTTCACGCCGGAAGAGTGGAAATACCTTCAAGGTGGTTCCGCCTTCGGATACCATTATCTTGGTGCCGCAAAAATCATGGCTCCAATCGGCAAGGCTTTCGCTGATGCGATGTTAAAGCTAATGCACAAATAACTTTGAGAATGAAAGTCAGGACGATTTCCAACCTGAATCTAATATCGAAAGGTTCATGAGCGTTGCAAGGAATCCGGGCGATCCGATGTAAAGCGTCAAGCCCGGATACTTTTCATGCGCTATGGAGTTGTGAAATAGTCAAGCCATGCATCCACTTACACCAATCATCATTTCATTCCAACAGGATGGTGCTTTATGAGCGATTTTGCCACTAATTCTCTGTATGATAACGCGCCGTTAACCGTTCCCAAGCGCGGATTCATAAGCTCGCACCTGGCGAATATTTGGGAGGAGGGTTTGATTTGCGGAAACGGTACTATTGGAGCCAACGCGCTGACCCGTCCGCTGAGCGAACGAATCCTATTCACCCATGAGAGACTCTTTTTGCCGATGGGCGCCCCCGTGATGCCGCCTGACCAGTCCGCAAGACTGTTCGAGATTCGACGTTTGATGCAGCGAGGGCTGTATCAACAAGCCACGGAGCTGCAATTTGACCTATCCGGGCAATCCGGTTTTATGTATCCGGACTTCTTCGTGCCGGCGTTCGATCTCGTCATTCGCAGTTCCAACGAAGGCGAATTGCGCGGCTTTCGCCGTTCCGTGAATTTTGAAACAGGCGAGGCGGTCGTTTGCTGGACGGACGATCGCGGGTGCTTCGATCGTCGACTTTTCGTCTCCCGCGCGGATGGGGTTGCCGTGCTGGAGATCACCGGACCGAAAGCCGGTAGTTTGGAATGCTGGCTTTCGTTGGAACCGCGCGAACCAATTGACCAACTGAATCCTGACGACGACATCGCCAAACGATCCGATCAAATGTTCAAAGAGCACGTTGCCGACGTTCGCAGCACTGCGACTGATTCCTCGCTGACTTACTACAACCGTTACCTCAAAGCCTATCCGGGAAGCATCCATGCGCTGGAGGGATATGCGCGAGTCATCACAACAGGGGGAGAAACCGAAGCGGGGGCGAACGGAGAGCTGACAGTCAAGGGCGCCGACCGTATCTTGATCTTCGTGGACCTGAAGCCGATCTATGATGCGGACAAATCGGAAATAAGAAATATGGAGAGCGCATTGGCAAAGCTTCCTGCAGACTACTCGGAACTGCTTCAAAGACACGCGAGGATTCATGGCGAACTGTTCAATCGGATGCGTCTAGATCTCGGGGGCGGTGCGGATCACCAGAGAACCGTGGAGGAACTGTTATCCGAATCGACTTATGAGAAGCCCAACTTTGCATTGATCGAAAAAGAATTTGATGCTGGTCGATATAACATCCTCTCCAGTACAGGCGAACTCCCGCCAAATCTGCAAGGAGTCTGGGGCGGTACCTATGTTCCCGATTGGGCAAGCGACTACACTCACAACGGCAACGTGCCTTCCGCCATTGCATCCATTCTGATGGGCAACATGTCTGAACTGATGCTTGCTTACACGAATTACATCGAGTCACTCGTTCCCTGGATGGAGATCAATGCGAAACATCTTTTCGGTGCGCGTGGTATTGTGCTTCCCTCTCGCACTTCCACGCACGGTTTCAACAACGCGCTGGCGCCCAATTTCGCCGGAGGGTTCTGGGTGGCTGGTGCGGGGTGGGCGGCGCATTTCTTTTACGATTACTATCTTTACACCGGTGACCGCATGTTTCTAAAGGATCATGCCCTGCCTTTTATGGAAAAAGCGGTGATGTTCTTCGAGGATTATCTTTACGAAGGACCTGATGGGAAGTGGATATTCTCACCGACTCAGTCACCGGAAAACACTCCGGGCAATTCCAATTCCCAGGGAACCTTTAACGCCACCATGGACGTGGCGGTGGCGAAAGAGCTTCTGCGTAACACCATCGCCGCATCGATGGAACTTGGGTGCAATCAGACCGAGATTCCCCGCTGGCAAAGGATGCTGGATAAAATGCCGGATTACATGGTGGATGAACGAGGTGTCATCAAGGAGTGGCTGACGCCGTTATTGAAAAATAACGATAGCCACCGGCACTCTTCCCAACTCTATCCTCTCTTTTACGGCATGCCAGACGAGATAAGGAGAAGTCCTGAGCTTCTCGCCGCCTTCCGGAAAAGCATCGAATATAAACTCGACAACTATTGGCGGAACAATCAGCGAGGTTTCATGTCCTTCGGTCTGGTGCAGCTCGGACAAGCCGCCGCCAGTCTTGGGGAGGGCGAACTTGCCTACCGATGTTTGACGCAATTGATCAACAGGTATTGGCTCAATAATCTCGCCTCGATGCACAATCATCGTTCGCTTTTCAATATGGACATAAGCGGCGGCATGCCTGCCGTGATCATCCAGATGCTGGTGGCTTCGGAACCGGGAAAACTTCAGCTCTTGCCCGCGCTTCCGGCCGATTGGCACACAGGTTCGATTGAAGGCGTCCTGTGCCGTGGACGGATCGAGGTGCGTCGGCTGTATTGGACACCTAGGAGCATTGAATGCGAATTGCGTTCGCATGATGCCCAAAAGGTGTTGTTGGAAATCCCATCCGAGATTTTCGAGATCACGGCACACAACTCCGCCGCCATGATTACCCCGTCAGAATCACCGAAACAGAGCTGGCTGACACTGCCTGCTGAGCATGTTGTATCGATCCATATAACCAGCGAATTGAATTCATAATAAGTTGGAATCTTTTTAATCGGAAGGAGAAACGGATGGATTTGCGGGTGGTTGCACTGTTATTGGCATTTGGATATCTCTGCTTTTCAATGCAATCCAATGCAATTACCGATCCAGGTTTTTCCCCCGCCATTGCGAAGGTGGCTCTGGATCGGACCGCCGTCCCGGCGGGTGGCGCGGTAGAGGTGGAGTACACGTGGACGAATCTGGGGGATAGCCCTGCTTCCGGGGATTACACCGTGTTCGTGCACGCCATATTCGTGGGAGCCACGGGCGGAATCGGACCGTTTCGTTTCGGCGGCGACTATCAGCCCGCGGTTCCGACCTATCGCTGGTACGGGCGGACCGCCTACACCGAAAAACAAACCCTGCAAATCCCCTCCGACGCTCCTCCGGGGCGGTACGTATTGCTGATCGGGCTATATGACGATAGCGGTCGCATTTCGCTCGCCGATCCCGCTCTGCTCTATCCCAACGCCGGCGCGGAGAGTTATAAAATCGCGGAATTCACGGTGACAGCTCCCAATCAATCCGTTACGCCACAGCCCTTCAGCCAAACCTTTATCCCGCATCCGACCGGTGCGCCCATCCGTCCGCATATGCCTCCGCCTTCCAAACTGGTTCCACTGAGGACAGAGAGTTTGCGCGTGAATATGGATGCCGAATCGCCGATCCCCTATGGTTGGTTCGGCAAATCCGGAGTCGAGATATTCGGAGGGGGCGAACCGGGCGACGCGCCCGTATTCGAACTCTATCGAATCACCGACGGGAAACGCCTTAACTCGCGTTCCCCTGAGATCAATGTGAGCTGTCATGCATTGAAATCTCGGGAACGGAACGGGATCAGTTACAACGTCACGCTGAAATGGGGCGGGCGCAAGGCGGCGGAGATGACGTTTCATGTGAAATTGGCAGATAACCATGCCTACCTGAGCGTAAATCGAATACGGGAGTACGCGCCGTATCAGCTTATGTCAGTAACGCTTCCATCACTGCTCTCACTCCCCGGATCCGCGTCTGGAGCATCCCTCATCACGCCATTGTCAAGCGGCGGAATCATTCCCATCGCGCAGTCCGCTCCTCGCAGAGAGACAGTGCAGGTGAACGCCTGGAATATTCGGCAGTTATTTTTGATTCAACGTCGCGACGCCGTGGCGATATTGGAGCCCGGTTCCCTAGAGGATGAAACCACCATTCAGGTGTTGCCATCGGTTACTGAGGCGGGGTTGGTTGGCTCTCTCGGGGTGAAATGGATATATCGTCTATCTGCCAAGGATGCCGTGCATCAGATAAGGGTGCAACGCTCGTTTGGGGCGAGCATCACCTTTCTCGCGGGCAAAGGGGTCAACTGGGTGACCGCCGCGAGGTATTTGAGAAAACAGGAGCGGGGCATACGGATGGCTTCGATTTACCGCCATGCGTTGATCTACAAGATCGATTGCGACTTTGTGAACGATCTAAAACCGATTGCAACCTTTTCCCAGGCGTTGCAAATCATCAAACGGATTGCCGCGCTCACCGACAATACCCATCAGATCGCCTATTTGGTGGGATGGCAATATCACGGACACGATACGGGATACCCTTCCGTGGCGGAACTTAATCCGCAACTCGGCGGCATGAGGTCCTTGAGGAGTTTGGTTGATGAGGCGAAAAAATGCAACTGCATTGTGAGCGCCCACGACAACTATACCGACGCCTACCCGCGCATTCCCTCGAACGGCTACAAGAGCTGGGAGCCTAATCCGGCTTGGGATCCCTCCATTATCGCCATCGGACCTGACGGAGGCTTGGAAAAAGGGGGAGTGTGGGCGAGTGGTCAGTCCTATTTGGTGGACGCACCCCTGTATGTTTCCACGGGCAAGGCGAAGGCGCGGATTGATAATACGCTCCAACGCTATCCCTTCCGAAAAACCTACCACATCGATGTTCTCTCCAGCATCCCTGTGCATAACGACTACGATCCCGCTCATCCCGCCAATGCCGCCGATTTCGTTCGAGCCGAGACCGCCATTGTGAAAATGTTCCGAAAGCACGGAGTGGATGTGACATCCGAACTGCTCACCGCACCATTCGTGGGACCGATCACATACTTTTGGAACCTGTGGCGACAGCCGAATACTTCCGATTTCCAAGGGGAGAAGCCTATTCCTCTCATACCGTTCATCTATCACGGAGTGGTTGGGTATGGCG
The DNA here is from genome assembly GCA_021811565.1 of bacterium. Taxonomy (GTDB): domain Bacteria; phylum Armatimonadota; class Chthonomonadetes; order Chthonomonadales; family CAJBBX01; genus DTKV01. The sequence continues at coordinate 9,428 of JAJZOL010000215.1, forward strand.
GAGGGGTATCCTATTCGGGGCGAAACTCAGAGGTGATTACCTCTCATGAGGATATCCTGCAAGCGTTGTTATACGGTTCCAATTGGAGCGAGGACGTGACCCCAAGCACACCCATGACACACATTCTGGATTGCTTCTTCTTTGTGAATATTCCGTGGCGGTCGCTGAATATGCAATCCATGCGGAGTTATCAGCAATTTCCTGGCGGCGCCATTCGGATCACTTACGGACCGAAAAGCTACGTGGAGGTGAATTACGAGAAGGATCGTTATCGCGTGGCGGTGAACGGAAGGATCATTTCGGAAAACTACTTCACCCTGGTTCCAATCGGGAAGGACTGTTGGATGGCTTATTCCGCAAAGCCAAGGAGAGTGAAATTGCCCCATGGGATCGCGCATGCATGGATGCTGCGGGAGTATGGCGGGCGAGTGAAGGTTGCCGTAATTCACGGCGAGATAGCCGCAAAGGGACACACACCTTATCTTTTGACGCGATGAGTTGCAATGCAAATAGGCGGATAAGGAGGTTGGAGAAAAATCATGCAGGTGCGAATAAAAATTTTAGCGGATAACAATTCCATTGACGGTCTCGGCAAGGAGCATGGATTATCGATTTGGATCGAGGCGGATGGCAAGCGAATTTTGTTCGACACCGGACAAAGCGATCTGTTTCTGCGCAACGCCAAGGAGATGGGCGTTGATCTCTCCGAAGCCGATCTCTTGGTTCTAAGCCATGGCCATTACGATCACACCGGTGGGGTGGCCTCCTTTCTAAGTCTATCCCCGCATGCGAATGTTGTTTGTCATCCGGATGTATGGCTGGATCGCTTCAGCATACATGACGGAGCCGTCAAACCGATTGGCATGCCGGTGAGCGCTCGGGAAGCTTTGAAGGCTCTTCCGGGAGGAAGGCTTCAATATCTGATGCAACCCATGATGATTTCGAACGGCATCGGACTTACCGGTGAGATCCCCCGTCATACGGATTTCGAGGATACGGGCGGACCCTTCTATTTGGCTCGTGAGAAGACGCAGGCGGACTTGATTCATGACGATCTGGCATTGTGGGTGAGAATGAGGAAGGGGTTGATCGTATTGGTTGGATGTTGTCATGCGGGGTTGATAAATACGTTAGACCATATTCAACAAACAAACCCTGGCGAGAGGATCCATGGAGTGATTGGAGGGTTTCATCTCAACGCGGCGAGCGATGAAAGGATGGAGCGTACCGTAAGCGCGTTAAAGAGATACGCCCCCGCTTTCGTTGCGCCATGCCACTGCACAGGGGAGCATGCAACGGAATATCTCAGGCGGTATTTGGGAAGCATGGTCGCGAATTGCGAAGGCGGCAAGGAGTTTCAATTTGATTAAAGCATTCCGTTCAATTCACAGGGATCGCTTTCAGGAAGACATTGGCGTCTTCGGGAGTGAAAAAGACCAGCCAGACCCGCTCCGGAACCGTGTTCTGAGATAGAAAGCCGCTCACAGCCTGATATGCGACAACTGCTGCCTTTTCACGAGGATAGCCGAAAGCGCCTGTGGATATGGAGGGGAAGGCGATTTGAGCCGCTTGAAGCTTCCGAGCCTCTTCGAGGCTTTCCCGATAACAGGAGATGAGGGCCTCCGCCTCGTTGTGATTGCCTCCCGCCCACATTGGACCGACGGTGTGGATGACATATCTCGCGGGAAGACGTCCTCCCGACGTGACGACCGCCTTCCCGGTCGGCAAACCATCTCTCCATTGCTTTCGGCGGATTTTAGCGCACTCGTTCAGGATGGCGGGACCTCCCGCGCGGTGTATGGCGCCGTCCACCCCGCCTCCACCGTAAAGGGTGGAGTTTGCGGCGTTAACGATGGCGTCGCCTTCGAATTTCGTAATATCCCCCACAGCGATGATTAATCGACCGTCGATTAATTCTCGTAATGTGTGTAACCGATCCACCTTTTCGTCCTCCTTTTGTATTCAAGATACTCCGCGCCGAACTTCGCTTCCAAATGACGCTCTTCTCGACGGATGACGTAATTTTGAATGACGTGGTAATTGCAAGAAAAGATGCGGTCATTTTGCGGGTTTCCGGTGAATATGATGGTGGGAACATATGAAATTCAATGGGAACACGCTAATTGTTATTTTATCGGATTACTGGAGCAGGGTGCAAGCATCTCTCATTCCTGTCATGGAGCAGACCGTGTTGAGCGGTCTTACGGAAAATGAAAAGCGCCGAGTCACCATGATGGACATAATCTCCGTTGAGAAGTAAGTGGATATAACGCTCCATTACGGTCGCGGCACAAAGCTTTGCTCTTCGCTCGGTTGCCAAGGTGTCCGTGGCGAGATGGTGATTTCCCGCAGTTTCGCCGTGCTTGATTGTAGTGCGTTTGGCGACAAGGTGCATGAAGCCTTGGTACGCAGCCGAATTGGTGATAGTGTTAGGATGCATGTGATCAGCGATTCGAGTGAGATCACCGTTCGTGAAAAGCCATCTTGTATTGAGGATGCATCCAAGTGAAGGCTGCAGGCATTATAGCGAATGTCCGAGGCGAGGCGTAAGGTCGTCGTGTAATACCCAAAGTGCCCCCCTGAGATGCGGCAAGGTGTTTCTCAATTGATTAAAGTGGAAATACTTTTTTGCAATCACCTCACAAGGTCTAAAAATTCGATTGACATTGAGCGCAGATCATGATAGACTCACAGCAAGTTGAACTATCGATAGTTCAACTTGCTGTGAGATTTCCGATAATGCTCTTTTTTCGATAGACAATGAACACACAAAAACATATAGCACAAAAATCGACGACACTGGACGATATTGCCGCCCATGCGGGAGTGTCCCGTATGGCGGTTTCTGTCGTATTGAACGGATCACGGTCAGGTACCAGGGTCTCCCAGGCGAAACGCCAGAGGATAATCGATATCGCTAGGGAACTCAACTACCGGCCTAACTTTTTGGCTAGGTCGTTGGTCCGGCGAGCAACTCATATTTTCGGCTTTTATAGCGGATTCAACTATTTCGACGCACGCAACCCATTTATTGCTGAATTGACAGCCGGTCTATTAGAGGAATGTGCTCGTTGCAAGTACGATCTTCTACTCCACACCGTCTTCCGTGGTCAGGAGATCAATGGCCTTTATGATGAGATGTTGAGTGGCAAGATCGATGGGCTTGTCATATGGTCTCCTGACGATGACCCACTGGTGGCATTGTTACGCGATAGTCATCCGCCGGTGGTGAGTGTTGTGGAGACTATTTCGCCGTTTCCCTCTGTAGGCGTCGCTGAGTACAAAGGTTCCTATGAGATTGGAAAATATCTATACGAAGAAGGTCATCGCTCCATCGTCTATCTAACGCAAAAAAATCCGTCAAAATCTCGCATGCAACGTCAAGAGGGCATCCAGGATGCAGCAGCGCAGTTGGGTATGGGACTCCAGTTGAAAGTTGATCCCGCATGGGATGGGTGGCCGGAGATTCTGGCGTTGTCGCTCCCTCCTAAATTGCGTCCTACTGCAATTGCTTGCTGGAACGATATGGCGGCATATCAGGTTTTATCTTATTGTCGCGCAACTGGTATCGCTATACCACAACAGATCGCAATTACAGGATTTGATGGTATCGAGTCGCCTATTGAGACGGACATGCACTTGACAAGCGTTCGTGCACCGTGGGCGCAAGTGGCATCCACCGCCATCACCTATCTCGTGGATCTTCTCGAAGGCAGAGATGTGCCTAATGAGACCATACTGCCCGTAGAGCTTATACAAGGAAATACTGCCTGATCCATAGATTTCAGGTATCAGCAACTTGCATCCGCTATCACTGATAATTGATGATAGAGCCCAGAGAAACCAGGTGATTACAGACCAGTGAATATTATCGTCACATTCTCTATTACAAGAAATATCCCGACGAAAACGAGATGGTAATGACTTTCTGAGTTGTATCGCGGGAATACACCGCCCACACTCGTATGAACAGAGAGGAATGAATGAAACGTAAGCATGATCCGATTAATCTCTGTATTTATGCATGCATAAAGGCGTTCCCTTACTGGCTTACTGCTGGCTTGGTCTTTATAGTGGCAGCCACAAGCATCCCATTAGCGAATGCTTCGCCCGCATCAATTGTTTCTTGGAAGAAGCAGGCGGATGGTGTGACGTTCCGACTGCAATCCGGCGTTCTGAGAGTCCAGATATGGACATCGCATGTCATACGGATTCTTTATGGCTCGGGGACGGTGACACCAGTACACAGGAGTCTGAGTGTCATCTCCTCGCCGCAGCATGTCCTATGGCACATGCAAATCTCTAAGCGGTATGTGACGATTTCGACTGGACCGGTGCAAGTGCAGGTGGATCGATTCACGAGCGCTGTCCGTTTTCTGAATGCGGGAGGGAAGCCTATTTTAAGCGAAATGCCAGGCGGAAGGAGTCTGACTCCGGTTACCCTACCGGGACCGACTCCACAGGCTGCGTACATCTCCGAGCAGATCTTCCAATTGCTCCCAAGCGAGGACATCTATGGTCTGGGGCAACACCGGCTGCCGACAAGCCAGGGAAACATGAGCTACCGTGGGATTGAGGTTCATCTGGAGCAGGCTAACCGTGAAGTGGCGATTCCATTCCTGATTTCCAGCAGAGGGTACGGCTTGTTCTGGGATAATGCGTCCCATACTGATGTCTCAGTAGGAGCTGGAAATGCCAAAACGATTCCATCAAGCCAGTTGTTCACAGAAGACGGAAAGCCAGGAGGATTGACCGCTCGATACTACAATGGACATGATCTTGGAACCCTTGTGGCGACGCAGATAGACCCCCAGGTGGATTTTGACTGGACGGGGTCACCCGTGAAAGGATTGGGACATGATTATTTCAGTGTTCGATGGACAGGCTCCGTCGTGGCTCGAGAAACTGGCGATTACACATTCGTCACAACTAGTGACGACGGTGTTCGGCTCTGGGTGGACGGCAAGCTGATCATCAATGATTGGAGTAATCATGCTGCACGGGACGACCAGGCTACAGTCCATTTTGCCGCCCATAGTCTACACAAAATCCGTATGGAGTACTTTCAGGATACCGGCTATGCAATTGCGCGCCTAGCCTGGCGGCATGATGTTCCCCAAAGCAGTGTTATCTGGTCTTCCGAAGCAGCCAAGTGTATTGACTACTATTTCATATACGGTCCGACGCTCGATACGGTGATGGCCGGTTATAGGGGGTTGACTGGACAGGCGCCGATGCCCCCAAAATGGGCGCTTGGATTTTGGCAGTCCAAGGAACGATATCGTTCGCAGCAGGAATGGCTGGACATCGCGCAGAAGTACCGTGCCCGCCACGATCCTATTGATGCCATTGTGCAGGATTTTCTCTATTGGGAGCCCTACCCATGGGGTTCGAACCTGTTCGATCCCAAGCGTTACCCCGATCCCGCTGCGGCGATCACTCAGTTGCATGACTACTACCACATGCACTTCATGATCTCCGTGTGGGGTAAATTTTATCCCGGAAATTCGAACAATCCAGACCGAAACTATGATGTGATGAATGAACATGGCTACCTCTATCCGCCCCAGCCAGATGGCGGCCGCTACTACGATGCCTTCAACCCTGCAGCTCGCGCCCTCTACTGGAGTTTTTTGCGCACTCAGCTCTTTTCAAAGGGTGTGGATGCATGGTGGCTGGACGCGGACGAACCGGAGGTGGACATGCAGGCATTCCGACAGGTGCAGACTGCTGCAGGGCTTGGAGCATTTGTACTGAATGCCTGGCCGCTCATGCACACAACTGGGGTCTACAAAGGACAGCGTACCGCAGACCCCAAAAAACGAGTCTTCATACTCAGCCGCTCCGCATTTGCAGGGCAGCAGAGGAATGCAGCCGCAACATGGTCAGGAGATATCACCGGGGATTGGGATACCTTTGGCCGCCAGATACCGGCGGGACTTGACTTTTGCCTGTCCGGAATCCCTTATTGGACCACGGATATCGGTGGATTTTTTGAGAATTACCCAGGCGGCTCAAAAAATCCGGAGTACCGGGAGCTGTTCACTCGCTGGTTTGAGTGGGGGGCATTTTGCCCGATATTCAGAGTGCATGGAATGGATACGCCTAAGGAGCTTTGGCGCTTCGGTTCGCAATTCGAAACGATACTTGTCAGGTATGACAATCTTCGATATCGGCTTATGCCATACATCTATTCGCAGGCATGGCAAGTGACGGCACATTCTGGGACGATAATGCGTGCGTTAGTGATGGATTTTCCTTACGATGTAAAAGCAAGAGAATGCCGCAATGAGTTCCTTTTCGGACCAGCCTTCCTAGTCTGTCCTGTTACGCATCAGGGAGCAACTTCCAGATCGGTTTATTTGCCGGAGGGAAGTGGCTGGATTGATTTTTGGACTGGTAGAACGTATCAAGGCGGTAAAACCATTACAGCGCCTGCGCCGATTGGCGCTTTACCGTTGTATGTGCGGGCAGGAAGCATCGTGCCTATGGGACCGTTTTTGCAATTCGTCTCGGAAAAGCCGCCGGACCCGATTGAACTGCGTATCTACCGGGGAGCAAACGGGAAGTTTACACTTTACGAGGATGAGGGTAATAACTATGACTACACCAAAGGGGTTTATGCAACAATTCCGTTCTCCTGGAATGACAAAACTGGGGTGCTTACCATAGGCAAGCGCAAGGGAATGTTTCCGGGGATGCTACGTAAACGATCCTTCCGTATCGAATTGGTAAGGCCAGGAATTGGGACAGGACTGCGAATCTCCCCGTTAACAGACCGGACTGTTTCTTATGACGGTGAAGAAATGGTGATCAATCTAGGCGAGGAAGGCAAAAAACATTGATGGAAAAAAAAGATAAACACCTTTGCGGTCCGGAGTTCGAACTCCATGCTTACAGCGGTCAGACTGGCTTATTCTCCCGAAAGGAAATGTTGCAGGCAGGACTAACATTATTACTTGGCACATTCTTTCCAGGTTGTGCTTTATGCAAGACACCCACGGCTGATCCAAACACCACGATCCTGGGTCCGAATGTCTTTGTGTTCGACTCTAGCATGCCTGCGGCATATATTCAGAAGACGGTGACCGGTATCTTTAACAAGATGGAAGCCAACCAGTTTGGTACTGAACGCTATGCACTGCTGTTCAAGCCTGGGCGGTATGATGTAACCTTCAATGTGGGTTTCTACACCCATGTTGCTGGTCTTGGCATGAGTCCGGATGATGTGCAGATAAACGGGGGCGTCAATGTTAACGCAAAATGGGCTGATGGTATGGCGCTGGACAACTTCTGGCGGACGCTGGAGAACTTCACGGTGACGCCATCCTCCAACATCCCATACCAGACCATTAAAGGCGTTACTCGCATCGCAGTCTCGCAGGCCTCGCCCCTGCGCCGTCTGCATGTGAAAGGTGAACTTCAGTTGTTCGACTGGACATCCAAAGGAAGCGTAGGTTATGCCAGTGGTGGGTTTCTGACCGATTCGGTTGTGGATGGGCAGGTCGTTCCCGCATCTCAGCAGCAGTGGCTTTCGCGCAATAGCAAATGGGGTGGATGGAACAACGCCGTGTGGAACATGGTTTTTGTGGGGTGTGAGAACGCCCCGGGGAACACCTTTCCCAATCCGGCATACACGGTTGTGGACAAAACACCCGTGATCCGCGAGAAGCCCTATCTGTATATTGATGGCTCCGGCAATTTCGCTGTCTTCGTTCCGGCATTGCAGCGCGACACCTGCGGGGTGTCCTGGGCAAACGGTCCCACGCCGGGCGTGTCCATTCCGATTGGTCAATTTTACATTGCGCAACCCTCCAAGGACACTGCGGCGACCCTCAATGAGGCGCTGGCGGCAGGCAAGAACATTCTGTTCACGCCTGGGATTTACGCACTTAACAACACGTTGAAAGTGACGAGGGCGAATACGATTCTTATGGGACTGGGTGTGCCATCTCTCAAGGCAATGACCGGACAGCCCGCCATATTTGTGGACGATGTGGGTGGAGTGACCATCGCAGGGCTCATCATTGATGCCGGGCCGATGGATTCGCCCGTTTTAGTTCAAGTGGGACCAGTTGGCAGTTCGTCTGATCATTCAGACAACCCGACTATCCTATATGATTTAACTATACGGACCGGTGGACCGGCGGCGGCTCGGAACGATGTAGGCGTCGTGATCAACAGCAGCGATGTCGTGGCGGATAATATGTGGATTTGGCGTGCTGACCACGGCAAAGGTGTGGGATGGTCCGTCAACCCCACGAAGAAGGGTTTGATCGTCAACGGCAATCATGTGACATGCTATGGTCTTTTCAACGAACACCATGAACAATACCAGACGCTGTGGAACGGCAACGGGGGGCGGGTGTATATGTATCAATCCGAGATTCCTTACGATGTTCCCAACCAAGCGTCATGGATGAACGGCAAGATGGATGGCTACGCGTCCTATAAGGTGGCAAACAATGTCTCCAGCCATGAGGCGTGGGGATTGGGTATTTACTGTTATTTTCGCGATGCCGCTGTCAAACTCAATAGCGCCATTGAAGCGCCTGTCGTCAAGGGTGTAAGGCTCCATGATTTGACGACCGTTTGGCTTGATGGCAAGCCTGGCAGTGAAATCACCCACATTGTCAATGATGTCGGTGGCCGCGTGTATGCGCCCAAGCCCGAGGAAGCTCAGCGGCAGACGCTCAGGGATTTTGGGGACGCCGAAAACTAATTCTCGTAATGTGTGTAACCAATCCACCTTTTCGTCCTCCTTTTGTATTCAAGATACTCCGCGCCGAACTTCGCTTCCAAATGACGCTCTTCTCGACGGATGACGTAATTTTGAATGATGATTACCACCAGCGCTAACGTCAAGATCGCCCAGCCGATATCCAAATAGAGAGCGGCTCCGATGGTTAGAAGAACCTGAGCAAGATAGAGGGGATTGCGAGAGAAGCGGAATGGGCCTCCTGAAACAAGATGATCCGCCGCGCGATGGGGATGGATGTTTGTATGCGCTTTGAGCATCATTGCGACGGCGCCGAACGCGATAAACATGGAGGAAATGGCGAAAAACCAACCGGCAAGTTTGAACGGATATGCAGTGAAAAGTCGAAGCGGCAATATCCGTTCGAGAATATAAGCGACGCCGAAGCCTGCTGCGAAAATGATTGGCGGCGGTACGATAACATGCGGTGAATCCAGGAAATGTTTTTCTTCAATCATCTGTTGCAAACCGATGTGTAGTCCTATGCGAAGATCGATGTTCCGACCTCTCCCTTATTGCCCGTTAAACCCCAAATCCTCCAAATTGGCGGCGTCCATCACTTTCAAAGCGAGGGCGTCCAATTCGTTCGCGTTATCAATCGCCTCTATTCTCTTCAACAATTCCGAGGGAACGGATTCAAAATGATGATTCAAGATGAGGAGAAGCGTCTCCTTTTTGCCTTGAATAAGACCTTCATTTTTCCCTTCCTCTTTCCCTTCTGCTTTCCCTTCTGCTTTCCCTTCCCTCCGTCCTTTTTTGATACCGCGAATCTCGTAGGAGGAGAGCCATTCATGAACCTCCTCACCCTCGCGATTCTTTAATCTACTGCTCATCTCAGCCTCCTCCGTTTTGCTTAAAGGTAGATAACTGTCAATCATGTAAATTAGCAGGCTCTTTCGAGCTTCATCCATCTTCGCCGTGCGCAACTTTTCAAACGCTCTTATCTTGCGCGACACTCGCTTTGCGCTATCGCCTTGCATTAAAGCGCTCATTGGGGCGGCAAGCGCGTTCCCTCTCTCCAAATACTCCTCTGCGGAGAGATCCCCAAGCCCAACCGTCATATAACGGAATAATAGCGCCTCCAAACCAAGCACTGACTCCGCGTAAGTTTCCTGGGTGATGCCGCCCGCGCCTTTCCGAAGATAGAGAACCAGCGGAAGCACTTTGCGCTTTGTTCGAAGCCTCAACAGGCTATAATACTCCCACATTCTGTGCGGGATAGCCCTGTTCGCGTTCCGCTCGATCTCAATGTGAATTAAGATTATCTCCGTTTCGTCATCAAGAGAACGAACCTCCAACGCGATGTCCGGCTCTCTCATCGCGCCTTGCGGCAAATCGGTAAACATCTGTCGGTTCACGTCATAGATCTTCGAAAAATCCAGATGTCCGGCAATTTCAGGAAAGAATAGCTCCATAAACTCTTGAAGAAAAGTATGGAGTATCGTCTTCCAAAACTGGTCATGCTTCATGGCGTATCTCTCCTCGTGGAGCGTTTATCCAGCCTTACGTTATTCTACCATAGGATGGGGAAGCACTATGTGCGTTTTTTTTGAACAGTTTTTCAGTCGTTTTATTTATATGTTCCTTGGACCATCTCCCCTTGACAAGCGTCGGTTCCCTCCCTGCGAACGACATATTCGCGTTATAAACACCAATTTGTGCCATATGAAACGCGATATAGCATCATAAACTTAGCGGACGTAAATGGTTGAGCTTATCACATACCAGCCAGTATCGGTTCGTCCTTGAATCCCGAGACGGTAAGTCGGGTTCGCATCCTTCCGGTTCAGAAACAGACCGATAGCCAGTTTATAATTCCCAGACGGGGTTCTTGGCAAGGTTGCATTAAGGATTTCCGTTGTGCTTTCGTCTGGTTTCCACCCGTTCGGATTACTTTCAGGTAGCCATTGTTTCCGAATGACATTATCCTTCCGATCAAGCAAGGCGATGGCGACTGAGCAAGGTTCATACAGAGGCGCGACACCGTCGTTCACCCATGTCCATTGAGTTGAAAACGGTTTTCCGGTAGTAATACTGGTGGGAATAATTGCCTTCTGAAGAATAAAGTGATAGCCCATCTTATTCCCTAGCATATGGCAAAAGTCTTTATTTGTTTCGTAAAATGCAGGCTGGAATTGTATATAGCTTGGTTTTCCCGATTTAACATACATCATTAGTTTCTCAGGGCTTGCATATCCTGACTTAACAGTATCGGCCCATGTGTTCGCATATTCATAAACTACCGGCTCATGACCGTATGCTATCAGGCATTCCGAGCCATCCTTTGACCATTCACTACAGATTCCATCGCGCCGCAATCCGACTCCTAGTGATACAGCCCATTTGTAAACTGAATTGGCGGGATGCCCGTGGAACCAAGCGCCTGTCCAAGGCACGATCAGTTGAGTATTGGGAAACGCTTTAATATACGGCAGTAAGAAATTGTTTTGAAAGCATTCTAATGTTGTGTTTTGTATGCCTGAATCTTTTTGCACATCGCCATTACATTCCCCCCAATCACCGTAATCCCGGATGTCAATGAAGGCAATGTTCGGATTCCCGTTATACCTGGCACCAAAAGCTTTGATGAAGGTGTGCATTTTGGCGAGAAAAACAGGATCATCCCATGTTTTGGGGATGATTTGGAATCCCGTTGGTGAGGAACTATCTGCAAGTTTCAGTGGAATAGCGCCTGCATCGAAGACCCATTTTGGCGTGCAGTATTGATAACCGATGCCTGTGCTGACATTTATCACACCGAGCCCGACTTTTTTTCCATATTGCTTGAAGGTTTTGATAAGGACATCGATGGGTTTCCAGTTATATTTTCCCTCCTCTGGCTCGATATCGCTCCAGCACCAACGACTGTATCCCATGCTGATAATGTCTTTTGTATAGGCGTCAGTACCGTAATACTGAACCCAGCCTTTACCTGGATTGATGAGCATTGAATTGTCTCTAAGCGGACGAATAATTAAATATCGATTTTTGAAAGGAACGTTACCGGATATCGGTTTCCTCGCTTGACAAATTGATGTTAAAGTTGAAATAAACACTAAGACCAAGAGCATCTGCAATTTGATTTTAATTTCGTTCTTATACATGTCAAATTATCCTTGTTCAACGGTCGATCGATTAAGACATTCTATTCGTTTCCTTCAAAATAAAAAAAATTGAATATATTTGATCAATTAGCTCGCAAAATGATTGTCGCCCCAGGATGGAGTGTTGCGAGTGGCATGCATATGGTATTGTTACCATGCTTGGCTGCAATATGCCTGTATATACCATGAATAATAATAATTCGTATTGCGCCGTTGATTAGAACTATGCCGTAGGTATGCAGATTTAAACTGAACAGTCTGAACCGTCGGGTAATAAATATGTCGGATCGATTATGCCATTCTTAGCCTGCGTTTTCGCAGTGTTCTCAATTCTGTGATCGTTGCAACACGAATAAGTCGCACTGGGTGACAATAAAACACCTTCTAATTGACTGGTAATCCCGAATCGGCCAATGAAGGGGTATCAAGTGTATTCGCAGTCAGTGAAACTTTCGTTTGAGTAATAAATTACGAATATCCTCTCTCTTATCATGGGAGGAATATCACCGAATTTATGCTTCCGAAGTAGCAATAATGTCTCTTTTTTACATTGCAGATGATCCTGTTACAAAACTTATCCAAACTTTATTCCCCGCCTTGTTTTAACTCTTGCGGATACCTCGAATTTAGTAGACCGACAGCCATTCTTTATTTCCCAACAGCACCTTTTCCATAAATATTTGGCTCATCTCAGCCTCCTCGAATTCATTCAAAGGCTAGTGGCTGTCGATGATACAGGGGTGACAAAGTTCTCCTTTTCAAAGAACTTATTGGAGGTCATATCCGGAATTATCAGTTCATATCCAAATCGGACAAAGCTGTTGCATCCATCGCTTTAAGAGCCAGTGCGTCCAATTCGGAAGCGTTATTGATGGCCTCTATCCTCTTCAATAATTCCGAGGGAACGGATTCAAAATGATGATTCAAGAGGAGGAGAAGCGTCTCCCTTTTGCCTTGAATGAGACCTTCCACTTTCCCTTCCTCTTTCCCTTCTTCTTACCCTTCTTCTTTCCCTTCCTTCCGTCCTTTTTTGATACCGCGAATCTCGTAGGAGGAGAGCCATTCATGCACCTCCTCACCCTCGCGATTCTTTAATCTACCGCTCATCTCAGCCTCCTCCTCCTTGCTTAAAGGCAGGTAACTGTCAATCATGTAAGCAACTGGCTCTTTCGGGCTTCGTCCAAATGGGATCGGTACATCCTTCCATATGCGCGCAGTTTCCGAAGCACCCTCGTCCCTTCATCCCCGCGCATCAGTGCGCTCAACGCCGGGGCGAGAACGTTCTCCTTCTCCAAGAACTCCTCGGCGGACATATCCCTCAAGCCACCCGCTGCGTAACTGAATGATTGAATTTCCCGTCCAAAAAGGGTATCAACGTAACTTTCCTGAACCAATCCCACAACTCCTGGTTCCATGTAGACCACCAGAGGGAAGATGCGACGTATTGTCCGCAGTCGAAGAAGACTGTAATACTCCCACATGCGATACGGTACGTCACTTTCCCGCCGCGTCTGAACTTCGATGTGCACCAGTATGATCTCGACAACCCCGTCAAGTGTGTGCACCTCCGCAACCAAACCCGGCTCTCGCAACTACCCTGCGGGCAGGTCGGTGAATATCTCCTTGTTCAGCAATTTGATGTAAGTGAAATCCAAATGACTGGACGCCTTCGGAAAGAACAGTTCCATGAACTCCTGGAAAAAAATCCAGAGAGTCGTCTTCCAATATTGGTCGTGCTTCATGGCGCGTCCTCCTCAGGGATGGATATTTCATTCCTGCGACACAATACTCTACCACAGGTTGTATCAAAGCATTACCGAGAGATGATTGTAAGATCATGATGGTTTCCGGAGGTATCTGAAACCAGCCCATTCCTGATATCGTCGAAATTCCAGGAAGCCACCAATCCCTTTTCCGGCACTTTCTCTTCCGTCAACCCGCTGATTTCCACCGGGGTTAAAACTCTGTTGAAAATACGCACATTCGCCATATCACCGTTCAGAAACCGTGAATTCCCCGCCCAGCTACCGAGATGAAACTTATCCAAATGCACAGGATTTCCGGTGGAGAGAGGAATTCTCATCTCCAAAACCCCGTTAACGTAAACTTTGGCGATTCGTTTGGATGTATCCACGGTTGCGGCAACGTTCGCCCACTCCCCGTTGGAGAGTGGGAGGGATGTGTCGCTTTGACCGTCGTTGCAGAGGGCTAATTCGATTTGACCATCTTTCAATAACTGGAAGTGCATGGAGCCGGTGGTCCAGGAATCGGTGTTCATCAATGCGGAGTAATCCTCGGACAGACTCTTAGGCTTCACCCACAGGCTTACCGTTAGTTTAGGAAAGAGACCGATATTTTCGCCTTCCATGTTGGTTTTGCCGTCATATGGGTAGTATGTGGAAATTGGGGGGTCTATTAATCGACATGTCGCCAATGGCACCAAACTCTTCGGGATGGCTACGGATATGTTCTCGATGTTTGTATGATTTGTTTTTGGAATACCCACAGTTATGAGTTTCCGCATGGTTTCATGTGGAGCCAAGTTAAGGGGATCCCTGTCCACGATGCGTCCGTTATTCAGGATAAGAACGGATTGCCGGACGGAAGTGGGTTGCGGGTTCCACCATTTCGCGTATATCCGAACCTTATCATTGTTCAAGCGCATGGCGTTCATTCGTTGCAGAAAGGCGCCTTTCATAACGATTTTGAAAGCATAAGCGTGTTCGCAGGGACGCACTGCGGGGCATTTGATTCGCAAACCCTCGGTAGTGATTTCCCAATTCAGTTTTTTGGTGTAACCCAAAAGTTTCACACTCGCCACCCCGCCCGTGGATATCGCTCGATTAGAGGCGAAAGAATGGATGAGGAATGAGTCTCCTTTGCGAGGCCAATCCATGGCAATGGCGTAAATTACGTTTCCTTTCTGGGTAAACCTGAAATCGTGGGAGTCGTATTCCACCGCCGCGTCGGAAAAGGCGCCTCCTCCTGTGTGCAGATGCGGTCCCTCCCCAAAACCCAGGGCGTAGCAGGGTGCGGTAGAATAGATAGCCTCCCCATTCACATTGAGCCATCTTCCTATGGAGCGCAGGATGGCTACCGGTTCCGCTGGGATGGTTCCATCGGGGCGCGGACCGACATCCAGCAGCATGATTCCGTTTTTACTTACGTCATCTATCAATTCACGGATTATCTCCCCATCGGTTTTGAATTGGTCGTTGCGAATATAGCTCCAATCCTTCCAACTGACCGATGTATCCTCCATCCAAGTGTGAGGCAGGATATGATCCGCTTGTCCGCGCTCCAAATCCAACACGCAAGACTTGGCATATAAAGGCTGGATTTTATCTGTATCCACCACTTGTTTTCCCCATTGAACTCCTCGGTTGTAGTAGAAGGATAGCCACTTGCGCATATCGGCGCGGGGAACATACATGTCATCGAAATCAAACCATGCCAGATCGGGATGGTACTGATCCACAATCTCGGTCAGCCTGCCCATGCAATCGTCAATAAAAGCTTTCGTTAACGGTTTGCTGAATGGCTCCGCCGGACCGTAAACGGACCATGGCTCTCCGGAATAGGGCGGACGCACATCGGAATCGATCTGAGTCCCGGGATAGAAGAACCCCCAATGTTCGAACCCGTGCCATGCAAACCCCAGCTTCATTCCCTCCTGCCGAACCGCTTTGGCGAGTTGTCCGTAAACATCGCGCTTGGGTCCCATTCGCACAGCGTTCCAAGGGGTAAGTGATGTTTTGAACATGGGGAAGCCATCGTGAAAATCCACAACCTCCGCCACGAACTTCGCTCCGGCTTTCTTGAAAAGCTTCGCATACTGATTGGCGTTAAAACGGTACCCGGTGAAGTGGGGGATGAAATCCTTGTATCCAAACTGGGAGAGCGGGCCATACGTCTTGATTTGATGCTTGTAAGCGGAGTTTCCGGGGATATACATGTTATTCCCATACCAGCATCCCACCCCTTCATAAGCCGGCACCGAAGCGATCAGCCAGTGAAAGTAGATGCCAAACTTTGCGTTTTTGTACCATGTAGGAATAGGGCGATCATCCAACTTTTTTCCGGTAGGTTGATAGGGTCCCTGCATACTTACGCGATTAAAGATGGATAACAAGCGGGACAGACTGGCGCGATATCCGGGCGGAGAGGAAGAGGCGAAATTCGGTGCGGAGGCGATGGCGAAGCCGACAGGGCATATCATAAGCGTAACAATCAACGTAATTAGGATGCGCATCAATTTCATCTCTCTATTCCTATGCTGTGAAACGGCTACTCCGGAGAAAGTATGTTCCTGTAAGTGTTAAGACCAAACCATCTTTTGGAGCCGTTGGCGGGGGCTTTGACTTCTATCTCCACGGGTTTTCCTGGGTGAAGGAGGCTTCTGGGCATAGTGAGAAGAAAGACGCCAAATGAATCCGGAACTACGGTGCGAAGCACGACATATCGTAATTCGCTGCAGTATCTCGCATCACACCATACTGCGTTTTGTTCCGTGAACGGAAAATCGATTAATGCCGTACCGTTCACGCTGAGCGTAAAGTTTCCTCCCGGCGGTTCCGTTTCCCTCCCCATGCCTCCCGCCCATGCGAACGTGATGGTGTTGTCCGTGAGTGGAGAAGGGACATCCGCAGTTATCCAACGGATAAACTGCTTCCCGTCGGTTTCGCGTACCGCGTACATTGGCGCATTGTTCTCGCGGATGCTGTACCAGTCCTGCGCCGGTTCGGAGGCTTTCACGATTCTGGAAAAGCCTTCCACGCACTTGTCAAAATCCGGCAAGTTCCGTATGCGCGTTCTGATCCATTCAACCGGTATGACGCTTTCGGGGTGAAATGCTTTCCCCGACACATATTCGCTCAACCGTTGATAAACCCATGCGGCGGCGGGATCGGTTTCTCGAAGACTTTTGGATAGGTTCAATGTACAGACCAAAAGCCGTCCCTTTCCAACCGAGGCTTCGAAAAGATACGCCTTGGACCGCATGAGCCAAGGTACGTCCAGACAGGCGACTATCGGCTGAATTGCTCCAGGCGTCTCATCAAGAAGAATCACAGGACGGTTATCCATCATCGCTGCCATTTCCAGGTCGCCGAACCCATCCGTAGGCAGCCCCGACAAGGAGGAGTGTCGCTCAATCATATTTCCGAAGCAATGATCCGTGTTGTCATCCCCGTGCCACCACGCTGGTTTGTACTTGGCGTTAAGAGAGGGAAAGATCATGCCATCGCCCATGAGAAGAACGGCACCCCCCGCCTCCAACATGCTTAGTATGGATGGCGTGATCCATTTTGTTATCAACGGCTCGCTCATCACACTTGAGGATTTTTGATCCGGAAAAACCCACAGCTTCCATTCATTTCGAACCTCTCCCGCAGTGGCAACCAGTCGGAGTAGCTTGGGTGCACTCACATGGGGCAGTTTCATATCCGCAGTCCACGGGCCAATCAATCCGCGCTCCTCCCTTGATTCGGGGGGTGTGAGAAGCACGGAATCATCTCCGCATTTGATACGCACTGTGTCCAGCTTTGGCGCGGAATGCGGTCGAAAGTCGGAAAGGTAAAATCGAAGAGTGACTCTTTCCCCCGAATGAAAGCTGACTCGGTCCCGATCCCATAAAAGCGCTGCAGGGTCAAGAAACATGCGAGAGTACGCAGGGGATATGGAGCGCGGTTCGTCAAATTGGTTTACAAAGCCGGTGCTTTGGTTCCAGTAATCCCTGAATAGCCATTGATAAAAACCTTGCACCGGTTTGCTGAGACGCGCCGATTCGATATTCAGTTTCAGAAGACTCGCTTGCAGTCGGTTTGACGCCCTCCTCATGGCTGGAAGACGATCCGCAAGATTGCGCTTTTTAACCGCTTCCGCCATTTGCTCCAGCCAGTAGGGACGAACTCCGCCTGTATATTTTGAGATATCGGCGGGATTGGGCAATGTGGAGATATTGCTCATTTCATGCACTAGGACTGGTTTATTTGGCGCCGGTTCCAATTGATATTTTGACTTCGTGGCTCCCCATGGAAGGACACCTTCATTGAACTGAACGCTCAGGTAATCCAATGTCGGACGGTTCGCGCCCGGCCAAACACCATCCGTGTCGATCACGGGGCGCGTGGGATCCAACTCCTTCGCCTTACGATATAACTCGTTCCCAAGTGGCATGCCGTTCCAGAGTTCATTGCCCATGCACCATGAGAATACGCTTGGGTGGTTGCGCATCCGGGTGATATACCCTCTCCACACTTGGCGATAGAGGTCCAACCCTTTGGGTGTCGCGGCTTGAAGGAATGGTTCATATGCGATGGGAAGCTCCGGTTGGATCAACATTCCCGTCTCATCCGCGGCATCCAAATATGCGTCTGGCGGCATGCAGGAATGATGCCTCACCCCGTTAAATCCGTATTTTTTACGCCTTTTCAGATACGCGTTCCACGACGCCACATTCGGCTCTCCGAAAACCTTCCGGGGAAATGTCCAATCGTCGCCATACCCGCTGAGGAAAAAACGCTCCCCGTTCAGATAGAATTGCGAACCTCGAATCTCGATCAGTCGCAAACCAAAGCGAACAATCCTATGATCCAGAACCTGTGACCCCGAGATAAGGGAGGCATCGAAAAGAAGCAACTCGGGCGATTCCGGACTCCAGTACGGAGCATTCGGCAAAGCTGCTTCTATGATCATTGTGGGCGAAGCTTGAATAACCCCGTTGACGTAAATCGTATTGTTTGCCGACCGTTTCGCTTTGGCGCGCCAATTGGTCACTCGGTATTTCAACGTGGTTCCCGGGGGTGCGGAGCCATCTATGCGGAGTATAACTTTCGCCTTGTGATTTAACGGATCGGGCATGACGAAGATATCTTCCATCCAAGACGCGCCGGTCGTCTCAATCGTCACATCGCCGAAGATTCCACCCCAGTCAACGTCCATGTAATCCAACAGGTCAAAGGAACTTGCAAGCGGGTCTTGGTCGGGGTGACGTCGGCTATCCACGGCGATTACCAACTCCTGCTCGCTCCTGTTATCGAGAAGGTTCGTGATATCAAGCCGGAAACCCACGGGGTAGCCCCAATGATCCCCGGCAAAGGTGCCATTAACCCACACCCGTGCGGATCTGTGCGTCCCGCCCACCACAAGCCATACCTTTTCTTTGCGCCATGATGCCGGTGTTCGGAATTTGCGGTGATACCAGCCCACCCCAGCGGCGAAGTGACGCATGTTGGAGGTTTCAGAGCCTATTCCTTGCGCCTCCCAACACCCTGGAACCGTTAGAACGGCGTCGAATCCCTTGGGGTTGCGTTGCCATCCCTCCTCATCGCCTTGGTCATCGGAGGCGAAGCGGAATCCCCATACGCCGTCGAGGGAGATCGCTTTTCGTCCGGAAGGAAAAGCGAATGCGAAAGCGCAACAGAGAGCAAAAAATCCTAAGATGATCCATGCGCTCATACCACACCTCCTTTTGAAAGGAATTGCGAGCCTGACTGTATTGTGTGAAGCTATCAAGCGGGATATTGGAAATGCATCCCCATGTTACCAAGGACGGCTGGTCATCTATTATTTGATATCCCGCATATCGTCCGCATTGCCAGTTCGCCGCGTTCCGGGGTGAAGAGGATCGAGTTGGCGTCGGCATGGCTTCGGGAGCATGTTCCGGACACCAGATTCAGCGCATACTCCACGCCCGAATTGATGTAGCGTATCGTTTTCTTCTCCACGCTTTGAATTCCGGTTTGCTTGGAAGGGTCCCAACTCATCTCCATCGCCCACTTGATATCCGCAGGCGCTTTCAAGGAGTATGTTACCTTTTCTTCAGCGCAAGCCACTTCGAAGGTGTCGCTGACGCCTACGTCAAATCGTACTTTCAGATCGCGCGGTTTGCGCTCCGTCACGATAGGATTGCCGGATACGTTGATGGGGAGAATGTTTCCCAACGAATCGATTTGCACCAACCGAACACCCGCCATGTTTGCAGATGAATCGGATGCGCTCCAGAGATTGCCATCCATCACGGGAAGGGTGCGGCACTCAAGGTAGGTCGTCGTCAATGGACGTGTGTGAACCGGCGATTCGAGATTTTCATTGAACATGTGCAGGTCGCGCACGTAGAAGTCCTTCCCATCCCAGAAAAGATTGATTCGGTAAAATCTGCTCTCGTACCATACCGATCTTCGCCCTTTGTGTTGCCAATCCTCCAGCGCTGTCACCGCTGTGGCGGGCGTTAAGCGAAAGTTTTTTTCGAAACCATCGC
>JAJZOL010000027.1 GCA_021811565.1 bacterium
TCCCCCAGATTTCATTGCCGATCTCCCATAATTTCACTCCGTATGGCTCGGGGTGACCGTATTTCGCTCTCAGTGATCCCATCGACGTAGAGACATCGCCATTGCAATATTCCAGCCACTCCGCCGCCTCCTTGGGAGTTCCATTCCCAACGTTGACGCAGATCATCGGCTCGCATTCGATATCTCTGCAAAACTGAATGAATTCATCCGTCCCAAAATAGTTTGGCTCCACACCTCCCCAAGCGAAGTTTGGCAACGTGGGTCTTTGCTCGACAGGTCCCACTCCATCTTTCCAGTGATAGCAACTAACGAAATTGCCTCCCGGCCATCGTAAAAGCGGCAGCTTGGATTCCCGCAGAAATCGGATGACATCAGGATCGGCGTGATGGACATGATCCTCAGGATATAGATGCACACGCTCCACAACCGCTTCGTAACTACGCAAGATTAGAAGATCGAATCGATAAAGAGAATCATCCGGGAAACAATCAGGAATTGTCAGTTCGCCGTGAAACCTGATATCGTCGACACGGACCAATTCGGTTTCAGTTGCGATTTGGGAATCTAAAAGTACTATTCGAGCGGAGATACTTGTATCCTTCCCTCTTACCCACGCGTCAACCTGGTATTTTCTTATACGGTGCAAAGGAAGATAAGTCCACTGTGACACACCGAATTCCCCCTTGGAACTCGAAATCCGTTGCGCCCTATTCCCCTCCGCAATGTAGGATGTGTCTGGACTATACTCTTGCTCGCCATGGACGGATAACGGCAGCCACCACATCGCCATTCCATTAAAATAGCAATGCACCGCGCTGTCCGTATCCTTCTCCCCCCATCCATGATCGGAGAGCATGCGACGATACTCCCTCTCAATAGTCTCAGGGGTGTTGTGTCGGGCAATCACACCGTCTGGGGTCATCCACCCCGTGGCGATCGGATAGTCCGCGAACGTCGGGTTCCGTAGAATTTGCGCGGACATACCGTTGAGAATGTTATCACGCAGATGCTCGCAAAACTTTCCAGTGATGCGGGGAGATATGGGTCTTGACGAGATTGCGTTTGAGGAGACAGCGATTTTTGTGATTTCATGAGATGAATTGAACTCCGAGGACATGTTGTAATCCTTTCCTGATCGTAATGAATCGATCATAATTACCATTTTGACACATAATCGATATCCCGGTATCGGGTGAAATTAAAGCTGCCAGGTATAGTGATTGATTGTCATGGAGTGAAATTCGTCCGAAGTATTCTCACTTGTTCACCCAATACAATACTTAATTCATGCGAAACAGATGGTAACATGATAAGGATGACGAGCGTATCAACATCAACATCAACGTATAGAGAGAGATAATGAACGACAAAGGCATTCATCCATTCAACATAACCACTCGACGAGAGTTTATTCGAAAAGCTGGTCTCACTGCGGCAGGCGTGGCGCTTGCGGAATCCTGTTTGCCTTTTATGGCGCAAGGCAAACCTGAACGCCCCCATTTCACTCCTCCAAAGGATATTTGGCTCGTACCTCATGACACGCTTCCTCTTCCCGACAACGCCTTGGCGATAACCCTTCAAGGATTGGCTAACCGCACTCAGCCACGCATTTGGATGCGTGCCGGAAGCATGTATCAGATCATTCAGGGGCAATTGGAAAACGAGGGATCGCATTTTCATGAGGTGAAATCCGTTTGGGAGCTCCTAAAAGTTTTTCGCAATGAAGTCAAAGGAGCGATTTTATGCAATGTGAACTCCCCAAGCATGAACGTGGCAACCTCACTCTGCGGTCCAATGAACGCCGTCGCTTTGGATGAATCCCTTCAGTCGTTGGCGGAAACGAACGGACTGAAAATTCTCCTCGATGCGAGACAAATGGACGAAAAACAGACCTTTAGGAGATACAGAGATAGATTCGCTAAAGGGATTGCATTGGAGCAAACGGTGGAAGGGAATGGTCCCGCATTTGTGAGGGATTACGCCGTGGCGCACAACGCCTTCACCTATTACACCCAGGATCACACGTTTCGAAAGGAGGTTGCGAAGGAGGTGGGGCCTGAAGCCATCTTCTATGGTTGGGGACCGGACGAATACGGTTGGATTGAAGACCTTTCATCGGAAAACGCGACAGGGGTGGGTTCGGATTGGAATGTAAACCTCTCCGCTCTACAGCATATACCGGCACACAAGCCCCTGCATCGACCTAAGCGTCCTCTTCCCAAAAAGGAGGATGGGGTACGATATGTGGCGTTCGTAATGACTGATGGCGACAATATCCAATGGCTTTGCGGGAGTTTCGTGGGCAATTCGAGGTACTGGGGAAGCCTGCTCCGAGGAAGTTTCCCTATGACCTGGGAAATTTCCCCAATGCTCACCTTAACCGCCCCGCGCGTACTCGAATATCTTTACGAAACGGCGAAGGAGAATGAGGGTTTTGTGACCGGCGCCGGTGTGCCGGGATACACCTATATCCACTATCAAACGGATCCAATCTTCGTAGCGAAACAAGCGGAGCCTATATTGCGTAAAGCCGACACCCCCTATGTGGGAATTATCAAC
Source organism: bacterium (assembly GCA_021811565.1). Taxonomy (GTDB): domain Bacteria; phylum Armatimonadota; class Chthonomonadetes; order Chthonomonadales; family CAJBBX01; genus DTKV01. Next base: position 2,560 of record JAJZOL010000027.1, read on the forward strand.
GCCAACGAGGGGAATCTCAGGGAGACGATCCCCCTGCTTCGTCTTCCGGACATACGTGCGGTGTTGTACAAGGATTACGCCCCATATAATCGACATCAGGGTAAGATGTTTTGGTATGAGGGAAAGCCGTGCATATCATTCAAATTCGCTCTGTGGGAGGGGTTGATGTCTCCTCAGCAGGTGGCGGATGGGGTGAACCAGATGCCTTCATCGCCCTTCACCAATGAAGAGAGCTACGCATTGGTGACGGTGCACGCTTGGTCGTATGGGAGTATCGGAGGACCGCTAGAGGCTGTGAAACAGACCATTGCGCTCCTTCCGAAAAACACTCGCGTGGTGACGGCGGACCAACTTATCGAAAGAATGATCGCAAACCTGAAAAAGTAGGGGCGACCATTGTAGTCGCCCGCCAAGTATCGCTTCATTAACTCTCCCATAAGTTGGCACAATGTGAAAAATGCGGGGCGGAAGGTTTGGTCGTTACAACCCGGCGGGTATATTCGATGGATGGATTATCGCCGGTACGTTACGGACAACCACAAGGACGCCCCTAAAGTAAGTGGATTGCCACCAAGAGTGCTGCGATGCTCTTGGCATCGCGGATCCGCCCGTCCATAATCATCGGTTCCACCTCATTGGGGCGTATCGGAAACAGTTCTATATCCTCATCTTCGTCAAAATGAGTCTGGGTACGGGTCAAATCCCTCGCTAAAAAAACGTGCAGTGCTTCGCTGGAATAACCAGGTGCGAGATATTGTGTGAACATATGACGCATTGCCGCAGCGCGATAACCAATCTCCTCCTCAAGTTCCCTGTAAGCGCAATCCTGTGGCTTTTCCCCATTCTCCAATGTGCCAGCGGGAATCTCCAATAGATACTCCCCGACCGCTTGTCGGTATTGGCGTATAAGGAGAATCGTATCTTGATTGAGATATGGAACAATCGCGACTGCCCCGTGATGCTCAACAACCTCTCGCTTGCTCTCCTTGCCGTCTTCACCTTTCAACGTATCTATCCTGAGTGTCACCACCCGACCACGATACAGGTATTCAGAATCGATTATTTGATATTTTCTCATTTCAAAACTACTCCTTGCTTGTTTCGCTTTACGCATTCCCGTGGTAAAGGGTAATATCCTCATATCCTATTGTGAAATGTGTTCTGATAAGAGTATGTCCGATTACGCGATAGAAACCAACAAATTGACGAAAAAGTATCATGGATTCTCGGCGGTAGATCAACTTGATTTGCAAGTGAGAACCGGCGCCGTGTTCGGGTTTCTAGGCCCTAATGGTGCGGGTAAAACCACCACGATCAACATGTTGCTCGGTATTATCCATCCAAGCGGTGGATCAGCAACCATCCTGAAACATCCCGCCGGTGATAAAACCGCTCTTAAAAAGGTGGGCTTCCTTCCCGAAAAAATTGGATTTCAATCCTTCCTTACAGGGGTTGAGTTTCTCACCGCCTTGGGCAAGCTTTCAGGCATGGGAGGTGATTCTCTTCATACGCGAGTGAAAGAGGCTCTCGATTTTACGGGGCTGGGAGAACGCGGGTCGGACCGCATCGGTTCCTACTCAAGAGGAATGCAACAACGCCTCGGTCTCGCCCAGGCGTTGTTGCATCAACCGGATTTGATCATTCTTGATGAGCCCACATCGGCATTGGATCCCATTGGACGAAGAGAGGTGCGGGACGTCATTCTTTATCTCAAGCGACAGGGATGCACCATCTTTCTAAACTCCCATTTGCTCTCGGAAATAGAGAAGACCTGCGATGAGGTCGCGATTCTTAAAGCGGGCAAGGTGATAGAAGCGGGCGGCATGGAGGATCTTTTGGCTGCGAGGAACGCCGCGTATATCGAGGTCGAAGACATGAACGAAAAGGCGCTCGCCGAACTTCGAAAACTCACCTTCAAGCTCAGGATGGAAGAGATGCCGCCGCGCAAATTCACCGCCTATTTCAACTCGCCAAATCAAACCCCGGAAATCGCTCGGGCTCTTGTGGAAAACGGCGTGAAATTAAAGGCATTAATCCCCCGGAAGGAGAGTTTGGAGGATCTATTCGTCAGGGTGGTCGAGGGCGAGGATAACACACCTGACACATAAAGTCTTCTCCCAAAAGAAGGAAGTAACGGATGTGTACAAAACCCATGCGGATTATTCCAATTGCGTTCGTGATTGTTCTTCTATCATCCATTTCTCAGGCTGCACAGTTGGATGGCGGGATAAACACCCTTCGTAACTTTATCGGTGCTGTCTATGCGCCGCCCAAGAGCGCCAACGCAAGCCTCGGATTGGGTTGGGTGCGCATGCCGTTTTACTGGACCGGCGCCCAGCCATGGATTTCGGTGGAACCACAACGCGGAGTATGGGACTGGTCCGCAGCGGATGATTTTGTCCTGCAGGAGCGCAGGAGAAAGATCGAGGTTCTTCCCATTCTCTGCTATACCGCCTCATGGGCTGCCGCGACGCCAGGGAAAACCATGGGGGCCCCGAAAAATGAACGGGCTTGGGAGGATTACGTACAGCATGTCGTTTCACGGTACTCCCGCGCTCCGTTTGATTTAAAGTATTTCCAGGTGTGGAATGAACCCACCATTCAAGCAGGTTTTTGGCAAGGCCATACGAATCTTGATTTTATCGACCAAATATACCTTCCTGCAGCGAAAATCATCCGCGAACACCATTGCGAAGTGGTCTTTGGCGGATGGCCATGTTCCAATTCCATGCAGGAATTAAGCAAGGAACTCGAATGGCATGACGCATGGAAATACACTGACATCATTGATATCCATTACGACCCACTCACAGATTGGCAATATCTTTACGATCGCTGGATAAAAACAGGCAAATGCGAGGGGTTATGGCAGACTGAGATCGGTTTCGTCAGCTTCCCCAACTATCTCCCGAATTACTACATCCGACCTCTGTATTGGGCGTTACAACACCGATGGCGTCACCCAAATCAATACAAGCTCTTCTGGTATGCTTCATGGGGTGCGGGAGCCGATGGAGAGAAATGCCTGACTCAAAACGATCCTCATGGCAATCCGATACTTTCCCAACACGGATCCAGGTTAGCCGTTCTCAACTCCGTTTTAGGAAACGCCACACTCTCAGATTGGAACGGCTATCGGATAGATCCACCGCTTACTCCGTCGATTGACGAGGAACAACCCGCATCATTCGGATTTAAGAGAGGGAATGCGAGTTTCATTATCGCTATGATATTGGACAAAGCCACACTTGACGCCCATGGAACAATTCAAATTGATATCCCGATGAACCATTCCCCTTCGAATATGGAATTGGAGTCGTGCGACGGCTCTCGAATTCTGCACAGGAATATCGATGCAAACAGCGTCGCCGAGAGACCGGGATTGGATGTTGACGCTTACTATGCTCAAAAGAAATTGCACATTTCGATACGAAGCGATTATTTCAAGATGGAGGAAGCGAGAAATTACGGCCATGTGTGGAATGCGGCGATCGAATATCTCGTGATCAAGAGATGAATTCCTCAACCTTCGGTTCTTTTCTTGGGAGATTGAAACCCTGAAACGGTTAAATGCGTTGGTAATGATTATACTGATAGTCCTTCTTGGCACTCATGCGCTCGCTCAGTCCGCTTCGATCACAAACGGCCCGTTATCGGTAACCTTTGACGCCCGTAATGGATTGTCCGTACAATACAATGGCATACCGATCATCCTCGCCTCCACCATTCAGGTATACGCGCCTGGCTGGACGCAGGTCTATTTTAGTAACTTCAATGGTCCTGTCTCGGTTCAAAAAAGCGGTAATCAGATTACCGTAAAGTATCAATCCGTCGGAAGTGGGTTCAAAGGGGTTGAAACGCTTGACGTCCAAAACCAAACCATACGAATTCGCTTGACGGCGAATTGGCAAAATCCCAACCCGGCATCCATCGAGTTCAATCTCGGACAGATTTGGGCACCGCCCTTCGTAGGTTCGCTGCTCTCGGGAATGGGCGGTGTGATCCAAAAGGATATTCCAATTGTGACACAGTCCTCCGGGAACAATGCGGTAAGCCTCGCTTCAAACTATACGCAGCTCAACATGACGGGAAAAGCGTGCAATATCACCGTCACGCTTCAGGACTTGGGCAACAGTTCCACACTGTTGGATGGAAGGAACACGGAGCGAGGTTGGGCGCAAACCGCCCCGGATTATTGGCTTGGATTGCTGGGAATCCCGTTGGAATCCAATCAAACGCTCATATGTGACGCATCTTTGGCATTCACGCCGGGAACCGCTACACCACCCGTTGCTCCATCACCTACTCTTTTCATGTCGAATCAAACGGGGGAACTATATCATCCGGGAAATCGCCCCATTCTCGTTCCGTTGCCAAAGCAAACTGTATGGGGCGGTACACCATTCCTTTTCCCCCCTTCCAATGAAGTGACCTGTTGGATGCAGGAGAGGTCCAAGAAAATGCAACTTATCCGCCACAACCTTGCCGAATGGCTGAAACGACTTGCAGGGGTGAAGTTGCATCTGATATCCGAAAAAAGAAAAGCGAATATTCTTCTTGATATCAGCAATAAGGCGGGAGAGGGAAATCCCCAAGGATACGATTTGACGGTCAATAGCCATGGCGCAATAGTGACTGGACATGACATTGATGGTCTTTTCAACGGGATACAAACTTTGACCGAACTGGTGGTGCCTTACCGGAAAGACTCCGCATTGGCGGCATGCAAAATCATCGACTGGCCCTCGCTGACTTTCCGAGGAGCGCATCTCTTCGTGGGCGTAAATGCTCTGCCATTCGAAAAGAAACTGATCAACCGCGTTCTCAGCCATATGAAGATGAATAATCTGGTGATAGAGTGCGAATTCACAAAATGGAAAACCGACCCCGGCATTTGGACCAATTTCAGCATGTCCAAATCGGATTTGAAAAAAGAGGTTGAATATAGTCGCCTTCATTTCATGGAACCGATCCCGTTGATTGAAACCCTTGGACACGCGGAATGGATGTTTATGAACGGTCAAAACAGGCAATGGGCGGAGGAGACGAACGGCGATCCTCATGAATACTCCTCCACCGCACCGGGAATTTATGACTTTGTTCACAAAATCTATGACGAGGCGATAAATATTTTTCATCCCCGTATTTTCCACATCGGACATGATGAAATCAACATCAACGGCAAATATCCGGTTCGGCCTGCGGATATCCAACTCGGAACCACCCGCATCTTCAATGATGATGTGAGCGCAATCAGTTCCTGGCTCGCTAAAAAGGGTATTCGCACGATGCTTTGGGGCGACATGATGCTAAGCCGAGATGAGGTGAAGGATGGGTCCGCTAATGCGGTAAATGCTCAGGATGCGCAATCCAGCAGGTCTTCGTTGCTTCCAAGTGATATTGTGGCGGATTGGCATTATGGAGGAAACCCCGTTTCTGACTTCCTCACTTCGCTCTCTCTCTTCAAAGCGGTTCATGTGCCAGTAGTGGCATCCACTTGGTACGACCCAATGAATATTCGAAACTTCACTCTCGCCGCTATCCAAAATAAAAGCCTTGGGACTCTGCAAACGAACTGGTCCGGATGGAACATAAGCGAGCAGACTTTTTTTAACGCCCCGATCCAGTATATCGCCTATATCCTTTCCGCAGATTATGCCTGGAGCGGAAGAAAAGAGATGCCGGACTCTCTTCCCTACGTGCCATCCAACCTATTCAGGCGGCTGTGGTATGGAGATCGTGATTTTTCCCATGTCACCACTGGCCAACTGGTGGTACTGCCTGCCGCCACTCCGGACCCAACCATTGGCGTCCCGGAAAAACGCTATCTCGCTGGCTTCCATCTCGGAGCGTTAAATGGCAGGCTGGATTTCCACGGATATCTGGCAAACAACCCCACACCGACCTCAGTCACCATCCCGATCAATGGAAAGATGAATGGCATTCTGATGGCGGGAGGGTGCCGTTACAATGCCGCATCGAACGCCCCCATACTGGAAATCACCTATCATTACAATGATGGCTCCAACGCCGCCGTTCAACTCAAATACGGCTATGATATCAACGCAACCACAGACCCCAACCCGCTATTGGGTGCGGATATCCTTCCCGCCGGGAATTTCGGGGGAAAGAGCCTGCATTGGTCACTTTGGCAAGGGAGGAATCCAAATTCCTTGCTGACTGTAAAGTCCTTGGAGATCACCTCTGTTCATCCCTACGCGGAGCCATTTATAGGTGCTTTGGGGGTGTTTTGAAACTTTCGTTAGGGCATGCGCCTTACTCTTTTCATCGTCTTAAAACAATGTATGGCGAGGTAGAGTTTCTTCATGAAGAAAAACCTATTCATTAAGGTTCATTTACAATCCCTAAACTCATTGCGCCAATGGTTAGGCCATCCATATCAAGCGATGAAACCAACTCCCCTTTTTGGGTTCCGACCGGCATGCAAGCGGTCATGAAGCTTACATGAACTGGCTCTGGGTTCCATGCCAAAGTTTACGTCTTTCTGAATACCGCCAAACGTCCGGGTCCTGCAAGAAGAAGCAATAGACATATTCCCATCACGAGGATATGGTATTCATATCCCTCGCCCTTGCCTGGAACCGACGCCCAATTCATGAAAAATCCATTTTTCAGGTGCACCTTTAATACCGCCACCACCATGTCTATGAATATACCAAGCGCCGAGAGGCGTGTGAGAACGCCAAATATCAATCCCAAACCGCCCAAAAACTCCGTGAACATGGCGATAATCGCCAGCGGTGCGGGGATGCCCATATGGCCGAACATTGTCAGCGTCGCAGCAATTCCATGGCCCCCATACCAACCCAGTACCTTTTGAGCGCCATGCGCGAAAAACACGATTCCCAAAGCCAATCGAACAAATAAAAACCCCCAGTCGGATAATGTTATTCCTTCAAAAGGGGAACTGTTCTTTTTGCCGTCTTCAGTATTATCCATTGCGACCTTCCTTTTTAAGGCTAAACTTTTGCATATTCATTATACGGAATATGGTCTCTTCTCATTTCGAGAGTCCACATCACATAAGATAATGATCATGACGGCATTCATGACAGACGCACTCCCTCATTTCTTGACGTAAGAACGCAATTCCGATATAATGAAATGTATTTCGTAAGTTCGTGATTAATGATGCGGGAATGCTTGACAGTCTCTTCTCATAATCCGAATGCAAAGGAGATTTAATTGTCCGATCAAGTGAGCGGGGAGTGCTCAATCCTGCAGCCTCGGCTGAGCATTGTCGTACCCGCCTATAATGAGGAGCACCGAATCGTATCCACATTGCAAAGAATGTCGGACTATTTTGATTCAAAGCGTGACCCTTATGAAATATTAGTAGTGGATGATGGGAGTTCCGATAAAACACGTGAAATTGTGACCAAATTCGCGCTGATAAACCCAAAAATTCAGCTTTTGCATTACGACGGGAACAAAGGCAAAGGATACGCGGTACGTTATGGTATGATGCAAGCATCCGGGGATTTTATTCTCTTCACTGACGCGGATTTGGCAACTCCCATTGAAGAGGTGGAAAGACTCATGCAAGCTCTCGAAGGCGGGTGCGACATTGCAATCGGATCGCGCGACATTCCTGGCGCAAAACTCGAGCGACGTCAATCCTTCGTTCGGGAAATGGGCGGAAAACTCTTCAATCGCTGCGTTCAGATGATCGCCGTACCGGGTATACACGACACCCAATGCGGATTTAAGCTGTTTCACAGGGCTGCTGCAAGAAACGTTTTCGGCAGATGTCAGATTGATAATTTTTCATTCGATGTGGAAACCCTATATATAGCGCGTCTGCTCGGATACACCATTCAGGAGATACCGGTTCGGTGGGCGCATCAGGCAGGAAGCAAAGTCCGTTTTGTTCGCGACGCAATTCGCATGCTTAAGACCCTTTTTCGCATCCGCCTCACCAATTACGATATTAAGCAGGCCAGCGTCAAACACACCTCGACACCATAGATTTCGATCCGGTGCAAGAATGCGAACCATCGTTTATATCCATCGCCACCAAGCCATGGTTTTGAAAATCACTTGGGGTTACGCTTTGCGACACTCAAACAAGATATCACAGATTGCCGATATGACGCATGAATAATGAAGAATATGAGCGGATGTACCGTTTGGAGGACTCCTATTGGTGGTTTGTGGGTCGCCACAATCTGATTGAAACTTTTTTGGAAAAGGAGTATCCAGGCAAAAACGACCTGACCATTTTGGATATCGGATGCGGTACTGGTGCGATGTCGCAAAAGCTTAATACCAAAGGATTGGTGGTGTCAGCGGATTTCAGCCCCTTGGCTCTCACCTTCAGCAAAAAACGAGGTTTGTATCGTTTATGTAATGCGGATGCGATGAATCTGCCTTTTAAATCAGAATCCTTCGACGTGATAATCTCCTTGGATATTCTTGAACATCTACCGAACGATTGCGCGGCGCTTCGCGAGTACCTTCGTGTCTTGAAGCCTGGAGGCAAGCTTTTCGCCACCGTGCCAGCATATGCGTCGCTCTGGAGCGGGCATGATGTAGCTCTCATGCATCATCGCCGATACCACACCGGAGAACTTCAGAGGAAAGTGCGCGAAGCGGGATTTACATTGCACAAGGTATCCTATGCGATGACCATCCTATGCCCCGTTGTTTGGGCGTATCGTAAAATCAGCAGGTTCTTTGGTAACAAGCCCGCTGCATCTCTTGTGCCGGTGCCTTCAGTTATAAACCGATCCCTCACCTCCCTGCTGAACCTAGAAAATGCATGGATCAAGCGTAAATCCTTCCCGTTCGGCGTGACACTTTTTTGCGTGGCGAACAAGCAATCCTCCTTACCGGATAAATGATTTTCCTCCTTGCCATCTTAGGCTGTGGGCTTCTCTACCTTCTGCATCGCTTGCGGCATTATATGACACGCATCGAACCTCTACAGGTCGCCACACCGGAATACGAGGTGGTGGATAATAATCTTCCTGAATCTTTGGATGGCTTAAGGATTTGTCAGATATCCGATCTTCATAGCTCCCTGCATTGGTACAATAAGAAGGCGATATCCGATGCGCTTAAAAAGGTGCATGCGGACCTTTATCTGTTTACAGGCGACATGATATACATGCAAGAGGGTATAGGGGCGTTTCTAAGATGGCTTGAGGAGATGAAGGATTCGGTGCATCCATTTATCCTTATACTAGGAAATGCGGAGCATAAGCCGTGGTTACGGGATGAGGAGCTTTTCGAGGGATTGAAACGATATGATGACTGGGTGCTCATCAACCAATCCCTGACTTTCAAGTGGAAAGCGGGAGAGCTTCAGGTCGTGGGACTGGATGATCCCCATACGGAAAATGATGATGCGAACATCGCATACGCAAACGCCGATCCGAACAAGTGGACCCTCCTGCTAAGTCATTCCCCCGACGGGATAGTTGGAGTTGGGGAGCGAAGAGCGGATTTAACATTAAGCGGACATACTCACGGCGGACAAATTCGATTGCCAGTTATCGGCGCTCTCATATGCAACACCTCCAAAACAAAAGGATTCATATCCGGATGGTTTCACTCACATGAGATAGAAAAGCGCATCAAAAGGAAAACCGGAGTCAAACTACTTTATGTTTCCAAAGGTCTCGGAACGGGAAACGTGAAGGCGAGATTTCTATGCAATCCCGAAGCCCCTGTATTCACCTTGAGACGTACCCCGACAGGGAATGGAGCCAACACCATAAGGGTTAACACATAGACGGACCTTTCAACCATTATTAGGAATCGACGTTGATAGGAGTTCTTGTCATATCCGATCCAAAAGGGCTATAATCCTTAATGTGACGGAGGATTATGTTACAAATGAGAAACCCGGAACGTTCGGAAATTTTTCTAAGAGATTTAAACGCATTGTTTTTGGAAGCCACTTTTCAAGGCGGAGATCAGGATATATTGCAAAAGACCTTGGATGCCGGTATGCATGTGCTTGGCGGCACGCGTGGTTTCCTCGCGATAATGCACCATGAGACCGGGGAATTAAGCGTTCGTTGCACTGCTGGGGAGGGTTGGACGGAAGACGCCAAACGCCTCAGGGTTCATCTCGCACAGGAAAACACCAGGGGTATCACTGGCCACGTGGCGGTTACGGGGGAACCGTACTTCACAGGAAATGTGGAAAATGATTCTTTTCACGTCAGGTATTTTGAGGATACCCGCAGCGAAGTCGCCGTACCTATCATGGGAGCGTTTGGACGTATTCGAGGCGTCATCAACATTGAAAGCACGGAGGAAAACGCTTTTGACGCCGATGATTGCGCCCATTTGGTGGCTTTGGGCGTAGCCGCTTCCGTGCATCTCACCATGGAGGGGTTCATCGCCCGCGAAACAGCTCTCATCGAGATAGGTAAAAACCTAACGAGCACTGTCGAACTCACGGAATTGATGCACAAAGTGGTTGATATCACGACGGAAGCGTTGCAATTTGAGGACTGTTCCGTTTTCCTTATCGATGAAAATACAAATCAGTTGATTTTGCAAGCATCTCGAGGCGTGCTGGCGGGCAACGCCGGCGAAGCCGCGTATGAGTTAGGAGATGGGTTGACCGGATGGGTTGCAATGCATGGCACCCCGATTCGCTTGGAAGACCCTCCTTCCGATCCGAGATGGAAGGGAAGATTTACCGAGTTCCCCTCCAACGAAATCGGTGCGTTTCTTGCGGTACCCATTATTAGCAGAGACAGAATTATTGGCGTTTTGAGGGTGTTACGCCGAAAAAGCTTTTCTCCTTGGTTTTCCAATCGTTTCACGCAAACGGACGAAAGGGTGCTGACTACAATAGCCAGTCAGCTCGGCGCTGCTGTGGAAAATGCGAGGAATTTTCGTAAATTGATTCGGTCCGAGAGAATGGCTGCTTGGGGGGAACTCTCGGCGAAATCCGCGCATATGATCGGAAATCGCTCCTTCGCTTTGAAAGGCGATCTCAACGAGCTGAAGCACCTTATACTGCAGTTGCCGGATTCTCCTATAAAGGAGTCCATGACCGATGTCTCGCAGAGCATGACCCACGGTGTGGATAAGTTGGATGAGCTGCTGCGGGAGTTCCGCGATTTCGTTGTGGCGACCCAACTCACGCTTGCGGAGGTGGATTTCAATGCGTTGATCAAGGAGGTTGTGTCCGAAAGCTTCCCGAAACGCTCGCCAGTGGCGCTCAAACTAAATCTGGATGATTCTCTTCCTCCCATACGATGCGATTCGGTGAAATTGAAACGCGCCTTTTCCGAACTGATTGAAAACTCGGTCAGTTTTCAGCCTGAAGGCGGGGAACTGATAATTCAGACATCGTTGATGTCACCAGAGGATCGCGCCGAGTTCCGACTTGCTTGGTCGAGGGATTTTATAAAGGTGGAGTTCAAAGACACAGGTCCTGGTGTGCCCGATGAAATCAAAAAACGCATATTCCAACCCTTTTACACATCCAGAGTGAAGGGGATGGGATTGGGTTTGTCCATTGTGAAAGGGATTATTGACGCCCATCAAGGGCAGATTATCGAAATCGGCAGGAAAGGCGAGGGAGCTCACTTCGTCGTTTTTCTTCCTATCAATAACTCAAAATTATGATAAAGGAGGATCTTATGGCTCGTGTTTTGGTAGTGGATGATGAAGACGAGGTGCGCGCCGCTCTTAAAAGAAGATTGGAGCGTGAAGGATACGAGGTTAGCACTGCGTCCAGCGCGGCTGATGCGACCACTGTGATTCGGGATCAGAATCCGACATTCGACATCGTCATCACGGACATGTCCATGGAGGAGCCGGACAGTGGCTTGGTTGTACTTCAGGAAGCGATCGCGCATGACCTTTTTACCGAGGTGCTCGTTCTCACGGCATACGGAAATGTCTCAAACGCCGTGGAATCTATGCGAAGGGGAGCGTTCGATTATCTTGAGAAAAACAGTCCCGGCGTGGATACTTACGAACTTTTAATTATGAAAATGGCGCATGCGCTGGAACGCCGTCGTTCGGCAGTCGGTACCATGAGAAGGCTGGAAAGCTTTTCAAAGATGATGAAGCAATAGATCAATCAGTCATATATTTAAAGGAGGGCGGTTCAATCCGTCCTCCTTTTTCGGTTCAGTTTTTATTCAAGTCCTCAGGATGCCGAATGAGCGAGAGCCACCACCTTGGCTGCGGCAACCTGCATTGTGGAACATGTGTTCAGCTTGGTTCCCTTGAGTAAAGCCATCCCTTCCTCGGCGCGGGTGCCTGCCAAACGCAACACCATAGGAACGCGAACATCCATTTTATCCGTCGCCTCCAATATCCCCTTCGCAACTTCATCGCCTCTGGTGATTCCGCCAAAAATGTTAAACAGCACCCCTTTTACATTCGCGTCTGAAAGTATCAATTCAAGTGAGTTGCGAACCAACTCCGCCTTGGCTCCACCCCCGATATCAAGGAAATTCGCAGGTTTACCACCCGCACGCGCCACCTCATCTAGCGTTGCCATCACCAATCCCGCGCCGTTGCCGATAATGCCGATATCCCCGCCAAGATGAACGTACTGAATTCCTCTGCGATGGGCCTCCGCTTCGAGAGGATCCTCCTCATTCTCCTCCTGCATGGAGAGAAACTCAGGATGGCGAAAAAGAGCGTTATCGTCCAAAAGTATTTTTGCATCCGCGGCAATGATTCCCCCATCCGAAGTCACCGCGAGGGGATTGATTTCCGCCATGGAGCAATCACATTCCAGATATGCTTGGTACAATTGCTTAAGAATAAGGGCGATTCTTGGAATGAATTCCACCGGAAACTTGGCATCAAAACAGACCTCGCGCGCCTGATAATCCTTTAATCCGAGCAGAGGATCGATAGGCATTCTTGCGATCGCCTCGGGATGCTCTTCGGCGACGGCTTCGATATCCACTCCCCCCATAGCGCTTACAATCAACGTGTTTCGTTGTGCGGCTCGATCCGGTACGATTCCAAGATAAAACTCATTGGCGATTTGCAGTGGCTCCTCCATAAGAAGCTTGCCCACTATTTCACCCTGCGGAGCTTGGTGAGTTATTAATCTCATTCCAAGCATCTTTTCAGCCAGTTGTTCCGCCTCATCCGGCGATTTGGCAACCTTTATCCCACCTGCCTTGCCTCTGCCACCAACATGCACCTGCGCTTTTAAAACACAGGAGCCACCGAGTTTGATCGCCCCTTCCCTAGCCTCGCCGGGTGTTAACGCCACTCCCGCATTCTTTGGAACCGGCGCTCCAAACCTACTTAAGATATCTTTCGCCTGATGTTCGTGTATTTTCACTTTTCCTCATCCTTTACATGCGAGCAATATAGTTTTATATTACGATACAAACCCCTTGAAATACATCAGCTTACGTAATCTTTCCTGATAAAAAGGAGACTTTCGGAGACTATACCGATAATGAGAGATGATTTGAACTGTTTTCCTCCTGGAATAGCGACTCAACTAACTTTTTTTGCGGCGAAGATAGTGGTTTGCGGCATATCTCATCTGACAATAACCATTCCGAAGAACTCCCCTGACAGTTGACAAAAGGTGTTGACGAGATCGAAGCTATAAAAGCGTGCAAAGTAATGCGAAAATGCATCACACTATGGACAACTTTCACTTTCTCCTCACCTAGGAACGGATCGATATCGAACCAATCCTTCGCCAGTCGGGATGCGCAATCCTTTGGAGACTCACCCTCCTCGCATTCAGCGCGTGGGAATTCCCATAGCCCTCCCCACAATCCTGCAAGTGGTCTTTGTATAAGCAGGAACCTGCCGTTTTTTTCCAAAATGAGACTGCAATGTCTTGTTCTGACAATTTTCATACTCTCCCTTGGCACTGGCCATTGGGTCGGGTTACCATCCTTGAACGCCTCGCATGCTGAAGATAAAGGGCAATGAGAGCAGTCGGGATCGGATGGCGTGCAGATCAATGCGCCTAATTCCATCAAAGCTTGATTCCATTTTCGCGGAGAAAACTCCGGGACGCATTGCCCCGCATCCATCCACCGCTTCGCGGATGCCCATATGGCTTTTCCGCCCGTTGAACATGCAATGGCAAAGGGCAAGCGCGAAAGTCTGGAAAAAACTCGATGCACATTTGCATCCACTACAGGTTCGGGAAAATTGAAAGTGATGGATAGAATGGCGCCTCTGGTGTATTCGCCGATTCCTGGAAGCCTTATGATTGCATCGCGATCCGCAGGAAATTCACCGCCATGTTGAGACATGATCACTTGAGCCGCTAGGTGAGCGTTTCGCGCTCTGGCGTAATATCCCAAACCGGACCACGACGACAGGACATCCTCCATCTTAGCGCATGCCAAAGAGGCTACTGTGGGATAACGTTTCATCCATTGAATAAAGTAAGGAATCACGGTCTTCACCTGGGTTTGCTGAAGCATGATCTCGGATATCCATACCGCATAGGGATTATCCTGCATATTGCGCCATGGAAGTGACCTGTGATGAAGATCATACCATCGCAATAGATCTGAAATACCTTCAACGATTCCCGATTCGTATCCCTCACCCATACCTTAATCACGCTCTTTCACTTCGAGATTTCATCGCTATTTCACAACGGTGAAAAAAACTATCTCTTTTCGATGCGATACGCCGTATCCCATTCCAAATGTGGCACGCTAATGTCGAGTTGCCTCTTGTTGCATCTTATCTGTACCTGTTTGGTGATTTCTCCCGACTGAGTGTCCCACTGTTGAACGGAATACACCCCGTTAGGCAGCCCGGAGATTGTGAACATCAAGTTCGTAATCGGCGCAATAGGTTTGTTGTCCGCCACATTCATCCAGTCGTAGTTCGAGTTTTGCACCCAAACCGCCGCCTGTTCGCCATTGCTCATTCCATATATATGCACATCCGGATACCGACTGCTTCGATATCCCGTGAACTCATAGTAATCCACCTGCGCCCAATCCCCTTCCAGGCAATTCAGCGTGATGACATGCTTCCCAGCAGGTACGTCAATCCCGTAACTTTTATCAAAAACCGCAACCCAGTTATGGTATTGTTTGTTCTGCGCAGTGCTGACGTAATCGGGTTTCACGTATGAATTCACTGAAGGCTGCGCATTCAAGTCAATCACTTTTACAGGCTTGCTGTCAAGCGATATTTGTATTTTCACCGAAGTTGAGACTGAGTTGATATGAACTAAAAACTGGCCGGGATGGGGGTAATCCACATGAAAAGACGGCGTCTGACGCACATCCGGCTTTCCCGGGCTGAATAGATAGGAAGGCAGCGTAACCCCGTCTTTCACTCCGAAAGGCGTGATATCGAAATCGGATGTCACCGCCTTTGCCCAACCAGTTCCTCCGGATATCCTCATATTGGTGAATGTCTCCTTGCCGCCAATGGAACGAATGTTGTTTATTTTCGCAGGAGTCCATTCCCCCTTGTTCCACGGGATTGTATCGGTGAACTTTTTCAAAGGCGTGTAAACGTGATATAGGTTTTCGGGCGCTATGTAACCATCCCAATACCAAATCATGGCGCTTCCAGCGTCTCCGGATAGCGCTGCGGACCAGATGGCGTTATGCAGATTTATCCCTTTACCTTGAGGATCGTATTTTTGATCACCGGAACGCCAGTCGATTCCAAATTCCGCCATGATATGTGGCTTGGTGTATTCGAGGAAGCTCATAGCGTCTGAATGAACGACGGGTGCATGATCGGGAATATTTCCTTCACCGTAATTATGAGTCTGTGTGAAGTCAATCCCCGGCAATCGCCAGACTTCGGAGTTTCCATATGTGGTTGTCAATAAATGATGATACGGATCCAAAGCTCCATGAACCTTGTATGGACCGATGCCCTTTACGCACTCAGACATGATATTCAACCACTGCGGATGCGGCGGCACCTCATTCCAAAACTCAAATCCCATAATGCAGGGATACGAGGCGTAACGCGCCATAATATAGCGCAGTCGCTGCTGGTAAAGACGCTGGGCGTCAGTGTTTGACCAGAAATCTTCCGGAGTGGCACACGGTCCCCCATTTGCATAGTTATAAGGATTTGTATTCCACATCCCCTCATTAAAGAAGCCGCCTGTCGTAAACTCGCTATAGGTGCCAAGACAAAGCATAACATATACGTGATTTTTGGAAGCAATACGCAGGATTTTATCCAGTTTCCAGGCGTTTCCAAGATTATACTCGCCCAATCCGTGGTAAACCCCATTGTGCAAATCGGGATTTTTGGAAGCGCTCCATTCCAGTCCGCAATTCCATTGCCACATCCAGATACGAATCCAGTTCCCGCCCGCTCTCGCCAAATCCTGAAGCCATGTATCATACGAGAACGATCCACCGTTATTTCCCCAGCACATATCCTCGCCAATGGCAAAATAGGGTTTGCCGTTGTCAAAGGAAAAATAGTGTGGATTAACCTTGCTCATCCGCACAAATCCGGGATTCTGCGAATTCGCCACACTGAACTTTTGCAATGGATAGTTCACCGCACCCGTGGAATCTTTGGCGTAAAAACGACATGTCCATTCTCCTTTTTCATTAGGAGTGAAACGGACACGCCATACCGTATTTCCGTCAGGATGTAATATTTCGGTGCCGTTTTTATCCAGAGACCGAGACCATTTTTGATATAGAAAGCCATACACACGATATCTTTTTCCTCCAGGAGAGAAGAAATCCGCCCACAAATTAATTTGTTTGGGGTTGAATGGATTGTCGTAGGTGGCTGAGAGCTCGATATCCCACTCCATTTGCGAAAACAGTTTGGGATAATCCGAGAGAAGAGTGACTGAGTGTATCCCTAACTTCCCCTTCATTGCATATGGCGCCTCCTGGGAATGACAAGATCCAACAACCAAAAGCAATAAGCAGATGACCAAAAGATATCGCATTGAAATCTCCAATCTATAACAACTCTACAATTTACGCGGTGTGACGGGCTTTCCGGATGAAGCGGACGCGTATCCCGCCTCCACCACCTCCACCGCTCTCAACCCATCCAATCCTGTGACAGGAACGTTCTCCCCTCGCTCAATCGCATTTACAAACGCTTTTATCATTTCGAGATCAAAGTTCACCCCCCAGGAATGCCAGTGGGCTCCGTTATCCGCATCGTTGTAATGGATGAGATTTTGGGAAAACATATCCATATTCAATATGCCCTTCTCTCCGACTACGCTTAAGGTCACATCCCCCCAAGTGGGAAAGGATTTCGGACGCGACCAACTGGAGTCCAAGCTTGCGAAAACCCCGTTATCGAACTCCATGTTGAGAAGTGCGCAATCCTCGAAGCTATCATGGAACATGCCATTTGACGTCTGAGCGTAAACCGACTGCACTTCCGATTGCAGAAGCCAGCGCATCAGATCCGTCACGTGAACGGTGTGATCCATAAGGGAACCGCCGCCGCTAAGCCGAATGTTTGTGAACCACCCGAACGGACACCGCCCGCGATTGGTGCCTCGAATGGCAAGCGCCTTGCCTATTCTGCCCTGTTGATACTCCCTTCGGATTTGACGCATGGCAGGACTGTATCGGCACGGAAAGGACGTCATGAGTTGAACACCGTTTTCAATACACACATCAATCATCGCCTTGGCGTCATCGGGGGTAGTCGCCAAAGGTTTTTCGCATAGGATATGCTTGCCCTTACGAGCAGCAAGTTCCGTCAACTCCCTATGACGCGCATTCTCGGATGTGATGACAACTGCATCCACCTCATTTAGGAGTTCCTCGTAACTTCCAAAATAACGAGTGTGATGTCTTTCCGCCATCTCCTTTGCACGAACCAAATCTTCATCCGCAATTCCAACGAATTCCATGTTGTCCATGAAATTGATGGCGGATGCATAAGAATAGGCGTGCAAGTGGGCGAAACTTAAAATTCCCATCTTCAAACTCATGATGCGGCTCCTTTTTACCGATGTTATCTTATGGACGGAAGATATATCTCTCCTCTTAAACAAACGGGATTCATCCCAGTGCTCTTTCAGTCAATTTAAAAAAGTATACTTCCATTTTGTTAAGTATGATTGACTCTCTCCAAATCTTCAGTATAGTATTTTGAGGATGGAAATGAGAATTCCATTTTATTGGCGTTATACAGGATGTTTGATAGGATCAGGTGACAATTATGAATTTCCCGGAAAAAAGATTATCATTTAGAAAATCAGTCGATGGAAAGTATTCCGAAAAAGGTTATCTTGTGTTGGATTTACACGGTCTTGACATTGAAGGCGCTAACACCCTCGTGGTAACAATGGAGGACGTTGAGCGAGCGGTAAGACAGGGCGACCAGCAAGCGGACGCTAAAAGAAAAGCCAGGGAGTTGCTAGGCGGATAAATCGGATCAAGGTTGACGAGCGGTGTCGTCGTGAAATTCCAATTTGGGTTTTTCCTTGATGGCAGGGTAAAAGTAAAAAAGTAGCATTTGTATCGTCGCCGCGCATGGCACAGCCAAAAGCATCCCCCATATCCCGAACAGAGTGGCTCCACACATCAAAGCGAAGATATTCACCAAGGGATGCAAACCAACAGAGCCGCCGACCATTTTCGGTGTCACACCATAATCGAATGAGACGTGCATCACGACAAAGGAGAGTCCTGTCAAGCTCGCGTGTAGAACGCTCTGTCCTGTGGTGAGGGAGAGCGCCACGGCGCCGCTGAAGGCGATTGCGGGACCAACATAGGGAACCGCATACAGCACACCCGCAGCTAAGCCGAGAAACACAGGATAACGCAATCCCAACGCCATAAAAAGCAGCGTGGCGACTCCACCGTAACATAAGCAGACAATGGCGAGACTGCGAATATAGTGACTGAATATCTCGACGATATCCCGGCTAATGTAATCCACGCTGCCCTGATACTGCGGTGGACACAAAGAGATTAATTTTGCGCGGAGGGCGGGAAAATCCAGCAGAAAATAAAATAGCGCCAATGGGATAATAATGAGCCACAGCACCTGCCCTAAAAACGTCAGGATTGCTGACTTTATCGTGCTCAGAACTCCGCTAACCCATTGCGCTATCACCCCTGTGTGACTATTGAGGTAATCGGATGGCTTCTCCCTAAATCCCAATGCGTTCAAATTGCCCTCGTGGTTCAAGTACCACTCATCCGCAGTCCGTGTTAACCTGTCGGTATAGCCTCGCAGATTTGAACTGTATGTTCCCACATTCCTTCCTAATTCAGTGATCTGATGCACCGTGATTGGGATGAGTATCACTCCGGCTATGGAAATGGTAATGAAGAACGTGATGTAGATGATAGCGACCGCGCGTAAACGGCTCAGCTTACCGGATTCAAGCTTTACCACCAAGGGATTCAGCAACCCTGCAAGGAAAAAAGCGATCAAAAAAGGGGGAAGCACACTGCGAACGGACCATATGAAAACAGCAAAGACGATGATGAGCGCCGTCGAGGACACTCCTTTTTTCCAAGAATAACGCGATGGGCCGATTTTATTCCCGTCCGCCGTATTAGGCAGGGGGTTAGCATTCAATGTTATCCTCCTCAAAGGCGACATAGGAGGTGCGACGAACACCTCCTATGCACACCTATATCTTACGCCTGTTCGGAGGCGGTCTCTTCTGATGGCGCTTCCTCCTCAGCGTTGCTGGTAGTGGTGTCCATTACAGTTTTGACTCTCTCGCTAGCCTGTTGGCTCAGATCGCTAACTTTTGCAGCTAAATCGGAAAGCGTTTTGGTCACCGTTTCTCTGATCTCCGTTCCGGCTTTCGGCGCGAATAGCAATCCAGCTATTCCCCCAACGATTACACCAATTCCAATTCCAGCCAAAACACTCAGCAATACGCCTTTTCCATCTTCTTGGTTTTCCATCCTATTCCTCCTGATGTATGATGTGCATCTACTCAAGGCATTGAAACATACCCAGTGGCAACAAAACCCCGGGCACATCTTAATCTTTGAAGATCAAGCCAATCCAACATTCATATCGCCGATTGCCTTTCATGCGTAAAAATGCAATTGATGAACGCCTACCAAAGTGCTATGGCCATCCATCCGATTACAGAGTAAATGGTTTATTTGGAACTGATGCCACTTCACATGCTATAAGGATGCATGCAAGGGTATACTTCTTATTGTACCACCACCTACAACTATATCGCCATGATAAAATACCGCTGATTGCCCCGGAGTGACCGCTCGCTGCGAAGTCTCAAACTCACACAGAGTCGAGTACCCGTCGAAATACTGCGATAGACGCGCTGCGGACGCTTGACCGTTATATCGAATACGAACGGAAACCGAAAAAGGATACACAGGTTTTTCCACGGATACCCAATTCAGTTCATCCACCAGGCAGCGTTCTGATAACAAATCATCCTCATGCCCCACAACCACGGTGTTTTTTTCGGCGTTCAGCGATACCACAAATAACGCTCCGGTATTGCTGGGGGGAAGTCTTTTTCGTTGACCGATGGTGTAATATGCGACCCCGTTATGCCTGCCTAAGATGTTCCCGTGAACATCCACGATATCCCCTGGTCGCATGGATTCCGGCACCCTTTCCTCCAAAAATTTTGTATACCCCTCCGGAGGCACGAAACAAATCTCCTGACTATCCGGTTTTTTCGCCACCGACAACCCCCAATCCAAAGCGAGTTGACGGATTTGATCCTTGCTTTCCATTTCGCCAAGTGGCAGGAGTGTATGCCTTAATGCCTCCTGGGAGAGAGTGTAAAGGGCATAGGATTGATCCTTGTCTTGGTTCACCGCTCGTAAAAGTTCATAACGACCTGTTGTTTCGTTTCTATTGATTCTTGCGTAGTGTCCTGTGGCGAGGTAATCCGCCCCGAGTTGCTTCGCTTGAAACAACAGTTCCTCGAATTTAACGCTTCGATTGCATTCCACGCATGGGTTCGGGGTGCGACCGTTTAGATACTCATCAACGAATCTGGATATTACTTTGTCGGCGAAATGGTCGCGGAAATTGAGGGTGTAATGCGGGATTCCTATCCTATTCGCTGCTCTTCTGGCGTCCTCGACTGCGCCTAGAGAGCAGCACCCACCGCTCTTTCCCTGCTCGGCATGCTCCTGCCAAATCTGCATCGTAATGCCTATCACATCGTATCCTTGTTGATGCAATAATGCCGCAGCGACGGCGCTATCCACGCCGCCGCTCATCGCCGCCACCACTTTTACGCCCTTAACATCAATCAATGCAACGCTTCCATTTCCATATTGTCATTGTAGTATTATTATCTCATAGGATGTTTATTTATTCAAGCGAAGGAGTGCAATACCACTACATGAGTATTTATACGGATCATGGTATCGGGTTGGATAATCCAAGGAATCTCCTGTCACGCGTACAGGTTTCAAAACGGAAACAGGGATTTCCTCCAGCTTGTAAATGAAAAAAGTATTCTCAAATCATCCTGTTCGTTCTCTATCCAAATGGCTCGGAATGGATGGTAACACGTTCCAGACCGGGCAACTGGACGCGGATGCATTTTTCCAATTCGCCCGTAATCTCCTCGGCCTCGCGCAACGTCACACGAGAATCGAGCATGCAGTGAAATGATAAGAACATATGGTCTCCGTGCCTGCGCAGAGATATTTTGTGAAAACCCTTTATCTCTTTCCGCTGAGTCACCAATGCTCGTACTTTTCCAATTAACTCTTCGGATTCCGCATCCGTTGTCTCCAGTGTGGGAACGCTGAGCTTTCTCGGTTCAATGTGAATGACAAGATCGCTGATATCCGGCGTTTTTTTGAGAATCTCCGCCTTTAATTCCCCCGCCTCCGCATGCGCACTCTCAAGCAGACGGTTCTCATCCGATTCCATATGCATCTCCACAAAAAGCATTCCATCCTCTTTGTATCCAATTAGATTATGCACCTTTATTCCTCTCGCCGCCGCAATGGCGTGTATTTTCTCGGAAAGATCGCCGTCCTCCTCATAAACCGGTTCCACATGGAGAATTACATCCATTCGAGGCGCCAACTCCTGAATATGATCCTCCACTTCCGTGCAAATCTCATGACTACGCTCCAAGGAGATATTACCTTTAACACCGATAACAACATCCGCGAAAGTCTGAGCGCCGGATTGCCTCACTCGAATTCGCTCGCATTTGAGAACCCCATCCGTTTGCCGGATGACATTGAAGAGTTTATCAATCATGCCAACGGGAGCCTTATCCAACAACGCCTCCACGGTTCTGCGCCCCAAATTAACACTTACTCGGATAACAATTAGGGCGACACCAAGAGCTGCAAGTGCGTCAGCTTTTTCCCAGATGTGGGGATTTCCGGACCACTCTCCGATTTTCACGGCTGCCAAACCTACAAGCACGACGCATGAACTCCACACATCGGTGCTGAAATGAAGGGCGTCAGCTTCCAACGCTTGACTATTATGAGCCTTCGCCACGCGCATCAAGGCGCGGGAGCGAGTGACATCCACCGCGATGGAAACGACGATCACCAGAAACGACCAGGGGGTCACCTCCACCGAAACCTCCCGGAATAGCAGGCGTGCGACAGCCTCCTTGATGATCCAGACACAGGTTGCAAGAAGCAACAACGTCTCCACCAAGGCGGATAGATTCTCCACCCTGCCGTGTCCATAGGTGTGATCTTCATCCGCAGGCGCATCGGATACGCGAACGGCGAAGAATGTAACCAATGCCGCAACCAAGTCCAAACCTGAGTGCGCCGCTTCGGATAATAAACCAAGACTTCCCGTCAGCACACCAATGATCAGCTTGGATCCGGTAAGAAATACAGCCGCGCAAACGGAGCTAAACGCCACCCCCTGTTTGCTCAATTCACGCTTTCCAAGGGTTTTTGATTTTTTCATGGAATGGGTCTCCAACTCCTTCGTAAAAAATCAATATTCCGATGGCATTGCAAAAAAATAAGGTTGAATGGAAACCGCGATCCACTCTTACGGATAAGCCATAGTCCGAATTTTGCAATTACATCGGTACTAATATCCTATTCTCATCTTCCCAAATCAAGAAGGTAAACGCCGAATGCGAATGAGAATAGACTATAAATCAAATCCTTCAAAGCAAAAAAAAACCGCAGGACATATTTCAGTCCCGCAGGTTCCATTCCCGCTGCCTGTTTTTCAGGCCCGGCTTTCCTAAAGCCTGTTCCGATGGTGAAAGTATAATCGCACGCCGGTATTGTGTCAAGACAAATTGGCTTTGAAACGTGCTGTATCGCCGATAACTACATCAAATGTAAACCATCATTTCACCAGGCTCCACCTGAACCTCCAACCAGTGGTTCCGCTCGTTGTATTTGAACTGAACCGATTCGTCGTTCATCATTATCTGATGGGGACGAGATTTGCTCCAAGCCAAAAAACGGCCGGAACCTTGAATGTAAAATCCACCCTCGTTTTTTTTAATCCACATTCCGGCAAGCAGCGCTCCCCCGCTATTAAACATATCAACCAGACCAATTGGAGCAAAACCATTGACTACTGGAACGATAGTGAATATATCAAAGCTGAGTTGCGGCAGGGATATCTCCCATTCCTCATTCGCTCTCATCAATCTCAGCTCCTGTTTTTGATGAGAATATACGGCGTATAATTCCGCCTGTTCGGGACGACCATCGGAAGGACGAACCACGCCGGTCACCAAGTGCGAATCCCCCGGATTATCCCAATATCGGGCATTGAAAACCGCAATAACGGAGGAGAGCGAGTTCTTGTTGAATATCTTCAACAAGACATCTTCCTGCGTGGGGTCGCGAAAGAGACAGTCGCGCGTCGGTCTGCCTGGATCATCACATCGTGGGATTGTTCCATCCTCGAATACAAGTTTCCTAAGAAGATCAAAGTTATGAGCGTTGGGTTTGTCGGATACATAGATGGGACAACCGCCTACCGCTCTTCCTGCGGCGTGAAAAGCGCCCATGGGATGACCAGATTGAAACATATCCCAGTCAGGATGAACAAACTCTCCGAACCACAGGCTTACCTGCGCATTTGTGTAGAGATGCAATCCATGAGAGGCGGGCTTTTGTGGCCAAAAATCGGTGGAGGTCCGAGTGAGATTGGAACTCAAAGCGGAATAGAGCATCTCATTTGCGCAAGACATGCAATTAATGATATTTCCTCCAAAATGAACATGCACCGATCCCTCCAAGGCTTCATGATACCGCCTCATCATCTCCACACGTCCTCCATACCCATACGCCACACTTTCCAACACGGCCTGGTTGTCCACCTTTACGCCATCCACTCCACACTCCCGTAAAAACCTATGATATTCATTAAAGAAATGATGGGCTTGTTCAGGTGGCGTCAATCCCATAATTTCACCCCACCAACTCTCTATGGATGGCGAATAATGATGGATTCCCTCGCTATTTCGCCGTTGCACGCTCCGCACACCATACCCCTTCAAAGATTCACCGTCCACGCCACCCCAATAACCGGTAATCGTGTGCCACACAAGGAAAGTCTCAATATCGAACCCCTCTTTGCTCATTTTAACGGTGGAGCTCAAACCCTCCGGAAACCTATCGTTCGCCTCAAAGGATGTGAGACGAGCTTCTCCGGTCGAAGCTTTTTTCTCGCTTTGCCATCCATCGTCAAGGATCAAATATTTCGGTTGAACGCCACCTTCGCGAAAGCTCTCCAATCCAATCCTTAAGTTCTCATGAGATAC
The DNA here is from genome assembly GCA_021811565.1 of bacterium. Lineage (GTDB taxonomy): Bacteria > Armatimonadota > Chthonomonadetes > Chthonomonadales > CAJBBX01 > DTKV01. Next base: position 27,227 of record JAJZOL010000027.1, read on the forward strand.
GTCATGATAGAAGGCGTCCCAAGTGCACCATCCAAAATAGTCGATAAAATCCGGGACGGATTTATCCTTGCGTAACCGTCCTATTCCCATCATACGATTGACGATTTCCGCTGATGTGGGTATGAAGGCGTAAGGATCCTCACCTCCGTTTACATAGAGACCGACCACATGCGAGGCGACAATTGCCGGATCGGCGGATTCCGCCACGAGAACCAATGCCCCATCCTCACTTCCCTGAAGGGCGCATCGAAATGGTCCGTCGATCAAGGGGACAAACAACATACAACGATCATTTTCCAACTCGACTAAGAGATACTGAGTCTCAATAGGGATATCCGATGCACAATCCCCCGCTTTTGGCTTCATCCAGAAAGGTTCATATCGATGACAGGCTGTGAATCGCTTCATATTGGGGATCTTCCCGATAGGAAACAGAATGGTGGAAGCGGGTTTGTCTGTTTGAAATTCCAGGATTGCGCCTTCCTCATGGAACGATGATAGCATTTGTATGTTATTATTCAATTCCGTCAGAACAATGTAATCCTCGGAACTCATTTGATTCTTGCCAGGATCGATTTCGAATTTCATTAGCGCATCCTTTTCTTCATTTTTGATCACACACCGTTTGTTATCAGTCGACGTATGCCCCCTCCAATGGAGCGGTGGATTCCCTCACGTCCAAACGAACCGGATAGCGAATGATGCCGGACGGAACAGTCTTTTCATCGAGAATGTCGATGAGCAATCTGAAGGCGGCTTGCCCAATATCCGTAAGTGGTTGCCATACGGAGGTTATGGGTGGATATGCGCGTTCGCTCAATATGGTTGAATTGAAGTTCACCACCGAGAAATCCCCCGGAATATGAATCCCCTCTTCCCCCATTTTTTCTATCAGCCATTGCGCTCGCCATTCATCCGCAAATATCAATGCGGTAGGTTTGACGGATGCGGTATTAATCACGCGCATCAGTTCCTGGTATGATTGTTCCTGGTCGTTTATCAGATACGGAGTGCAAGAGCAGACCAATGTCTCTTCTGAAACGCCATTCTCTTGCATCGATTGTATAATTCCCTGTTTTCTCTCGGTCACCCAGGAAAGCGACTCCTCAGGATGAATGTAAGCGATATTGCGATGCCCCAAATCGATCAAATGCTGCATTGCAAGGCGCCCCCCAAGCTCATTGTCGCAATCGACGGAATGAAAATAGCAATGGTTCGGAGAATAGCTCACACAAACAGTGGGAAAAAGGGCGTCAAGAAGAGCTATGGTCAGCGGATCATCCGAGTATCTTCCTATGAGCAACACACCATCCGAACTGCCTCCGCGTATCTCGTCAAAAAGGGAGCGCCAGTCGGGATAGCTTGCGGAGAGAAACACAATGTTATATCGTGTCTCAACTGCGGCGTCCACCACCCCAGCAAGGATATCCATGAAGAAGCTGTTGTGATTGCGAAAATTACCTGGCTCATTCAGCACAATGGAAATGCGTTGGGTTTTACCTGTAACCAAAGCACGTGCGGATGTATTGAGACTATAATTCAATTGCCTTGCCGCTTCAATCACTCGCTCCCTGGTCTGTTGCGAAATGCGTGCATTCATGCGGCCATTCAATACCAACGATACGGTGCTTTGTGAGACTCCTGCTTTACGTGCGACGTCATGACTGTTGATGCGTTTGGACATAGGTGACAGGTCTCCCGCATGGTAATAGCTATTAATTTATATTCTTACATCGAAATCCATATTCGCGCAAGTGCTTGCTAATATTTTTTTCATATTGAG
>JAJZOL010000216.1 GCA_021811565.1 bacterium
TCAGCACATATTTTCGGTATGCAGGATTTTCCAGCGAACCATGATAGTAACTGTTGGAGATCATATAAAGCTTGCCGAAGGGATCTCGCGTGGCCATATCCATGAACTGGCTCTCGGTGATTCCGTTTTCGTGCTGATAGAGGGCGGAGCATGTTACACCGCCGCCAAAGAGTGCGCCGACCCTATGTGCATCGGCTATGTAACCCGGGATGGGTTGAAGGTTGGGTGCGTTGGCCCATTTGAACAGAGGACGCACCCAGCATTGAGAGGGAACGGAAAGGGAGAGTTGTAACTCCCCAGGCTGCCCTTCGAACTCGTTCACGGTAAAAAGGGTGATATCGCTTGGAGTTTTCGGGATTTCCGCAGACATCGAATTTAGGGAAACTCCAATGATGAATAACAACATAATCCCTTGGAGCAGACATTTCATTCGCATGATCTCAAACATCCTTTCCTCTTCGCATACGGTATATTCTCCGTTGTAGAGTACCTGAAGATTCCGTACTAGTCCCGCCCTTTTCCTGATAATAACATCGCCCCATCCACAAGAATAATTCTCTCCTTCGACTCCTTCACTAATTGCCTAAGGCTTTCGGTGAATCCGCCGACGGAAAAAAGGATGGAGGTGTCCGTGTTTTTCCATCGCTCTTCGGGCAACATGGCTATTTTGGCCTTTAAATCGGAGTAAACCGACAACCCGATGGGTTGATTAACGCTCCACTTGCATTCACCGAATAAATAACTTCCATCTTCAAGCTCTCCGACCAGATCGATTTCAAGTTTGCCATCGCGGCTCCAATACCTTTGGAGATTCTTCAATGGAATGCCCAATGTCTTAGTGCAATGGGATTGCAGCCATTGCCTGCAAATGTTCTCAAAGATGTAGCTTCCCATATATACATCCAGATTTGGCGCCACACGCCTGTTGTAGAGATCTCTAGGATCGGAAAACCTGCGCACGCTATTCAAAGGTGTTATAAAACGATGCCAGAAAAACAGAAACGGGTCATTTATCTTATACAAAGCACGCTTGCCAGTCTTGTCTCCGAATGACACCTCCCTTGTTATCCATCCCAGCTCGGTCAGCGTTTTAAGATAGAATGGAAGCGAAGCCTTTTCCAACCCCACCTTCTGCTGGATGACATTGAATTGAGTGGCGCCACCGGCAATCATGTTGAGTATTGCGTTATAGGTGGAAGGATCGCGTATCTGTTCACTGCCTAACAGATAATCCACTTCATTTTCCAATGTCGCCATGGGACACAGAAACAGATTCATAATCTCATCTGCGAATGGATTCTTGGGATTCACCAAGGCGTGATATCGTGGAGTACCTCCCAATATTCCATATAACATAAGCTTTTCCTTCAAGGAGTAATCGCTGGATTCATAGAACATTGCAACTTCATGATAACTCAAGGGCGTTAATTGATGAATTCCCGCATTAAAACGTCCGTAAAGAGGCTTGCTTTCCGAGCCAAGACTAGCCATGGTGGATAGCTGCGACCCACATAACACCACAAACACTCTGGAATGAGCCCCCTCCCTATCCCACCAGGACTGTAAAACGGATGGCAATTCCGGATTACGTTCCATGAGATAGGGAAACTCATCAAGAACCAATCCGAAGCGTCCTCTTCCATGCTCCAGCGTGCGCCCGTAAGCCGAAACGTATCGTAAAAGAGCATTCCACGACCCGGCTATGTCCTCAACATGCACACCAGTTGACGGAATAGCCTGGATAAGCTGTTCCGCCAAGGAGGTTCGTTGCAACGCGGCGCTGGTTTGCTCCGCCAAATAATAGCTGTGCGGCTTTTCACGATTGGAGCCATCGCTTCCCGTGGTTAGAAACCTCTGCAACAGGTATGTCTTGCCAAGCCGACGACGCCCGTAAATCAATACCATTCCCCCTCCGTTTCCAGGAAGTTGATAGGCTCTCTCCAGAGCGGCAAGTTCATTATATCGGTTGTAAAATGGATTGGGTCTTGGTGTACTCATCTCCGCCACACCTTACTTTTCATTTACATGGTTGAATTCTCATAGGGATTATGTGTATTTTACCAGATTAATCACGATTTGACAAGTTATATTTTATCTGTTTATATTTTGGTTAGTCTTGTTTTACATAGTTATATTTAGTATAGTCATACTTTAGATAGTCATACTTTACTTTTTTATGATAAGTAATATCTCACCTCCTTCCATTATCCCTCACGCCTATCACTTAACGTATGGCAAGTTGATCGCATTTGACCAGACTGGTTGTCATGTTGTTGCCTGCGCATACGCATATGCCCATCTCCATCCTATCGGGATAACTCCCCGTATGGGTTGCCAATGAACTGGACCAATGCAAACCATCTTCGGATGTATAAGCGGAGAATGTGTCACCTGTTCTTTCCAGCTTGAGAAATAATGGCAGGTTTGCCGTTCCGAGATTCAGTGAATTGCAATCCCCATCAGGTTGATCACGCCATTTCAGGATGAGTTGATGCGTTGCATCCACCACGAGAGCGACAAATCTGGCTAAGCCACCAGGATTATCCCGAAACAGTAATCCAGCCTCGGCATCGTTTCCGGGGACGGTTTGTGAAAGTAATCTGCATGAGATTGTCGCATCTCCCGTGGCGAAATGATGGAGAAATCCGAACTGGTCCACCACTCGATACAGCCAAGTTCCGATCTTGGCGCCACCGCCGCGTATCGCGTACACTCCATTCCTAAGAGAGCAGCTGCCGGGTACATGAGGAGAGTTTACATCATTGAATCCCCATGAATTAGGCAAATCGGAGGGCGCAACTATAACATGGCATGTTGCCTTGCAGGTTCTTTCAAAGGATGTCACTGTTATGGTGCATCTTCCCAGCCCCGTTCCGGTGACAATCGCCGTATGCTCGCCAATGGAACTTACCTGTGCAACTTTCGGATTGGATGTTGTCCAGATCAATCGCTTATCACGGACATCCGAAGGGGCAAGAGTGGCATTCAGCGCCTCACGACCATATACGCTGAGGCTTACGGATCGCTTATCCAGGAGCAACGAGCGAACGCGTTCTTTCGGTTTCGCCACCGCATGCTCCCAAAATCCGATCTCCGCCACGCGAATGGGATGACGAGAACTGAACTGTAGTCGTAGAAGATTAAACATACCAAGCTTCCGTATAGCGTATCGCTTCGGTTCGCTTTCGATATTGTAATTCTGATCCTTTTGAATATCGAGGATGGTCCAATGCTTGCCGTTGTCATTGGAACCATATAAGGACCAAGAATTAGGCGCATCGTTCGGATATCCCTTGGAAGGAGAGATTGAATAGGAGGATATCGCATACTTTCTTCCGTCCGAATACCGATACTCAATCCAACCAACCCCGGTAGGATCGCTCCACGCGGTTGAAGGATTGCGATCAAACGCCAAGGCGGCTTGATTAGCGTTGACGCTTGAAAATACATCGCCCATGCCATCCTTGCAGTAGTAGGCTGTGTTAAAGTCGAAATCATATGGACCTGGGAGTGTATGAATGATAACGTTCTCGATAGCATCGGAAACCGCTTGATCATCCATCTTCTTCACAAGGTAACTTTGATGATGATCCATTCCATCCCGCACCCAATGATCCGATCCATCCAACGCCACGTCATTATAGCCCGTATCAAACCTCCCCCATAGAGGATCAGTCCCTAAAACTGCGGCGAAAGCATTGGAGGGATCCCAACTAGAACGATCCTTGTCAAACCCAGCCCCGGGGTAATTCGCAAATGCCATGCAAAATGGATTGTACAAGGGGGTGTTTTCGAATATCCTCTTACCAGTATATATCCCATCGCCAATCTCATAGCCATCGAATTGCATTGGCGTATGCCAATGCGCCAAGACGTAATGCGCCGAAAAGCCATCCTCTTGGAAATTCCATTCCCCACCTTCCTGATACTTTCCCCCCATGCATGCCAGCAAGCTCACCTTTTTTGCCACCAACTCCTCACCATCAAGCGGACTATAGCGATCCGGAGCGGATTGCAGAAGATGGCGTAAGTTTCTAAGGGGTCCTATGGAAATAACGACGACGCTATGATCCGGTTGTCTCGATAAAACCTCACGATAGAGCAATGTGGCGTCGGGTGCGTCCAAACCACTCTGTAATCTGTGAGGAAAGTTCAATGCCACCTCTTTGTTGTATGTTGGTTCCGCGAGAAAGCCGGCATCCTTCAATGTGCCGATGGGGATATTGGGGTGACCGTAATAGGTGTCAAGAGCGTCAATGCAAGGAGCCCCCCAGGGACAGGCGGTGCAACACATCGCGGCAAGGATCTTCACCCTCCCCATATCTTGCAGTGCATTCAAGAGGCATATTGCGGTGACATCATCGCAATCCGGTCCGATATCGGTATCCACGATGACGTTTATCGTCTTTGCATAGGAGAGGGATGATTTCCCCAATAAACAGATAAGGCATAGGATTATAATTCCGGTATTGCGTCCGAACGATTTCATATTCGCACACTTATTCATCTCTTCTACGCAAAACATGACATATATCGTAGAAGCACCCCTGTACTCTTAGTAATTTCATATATAGCAAGAGGCGAAGAGATACCTCTCCTCGCCTCCGATAGGAAACCGATCTTTATTCGTTCACTTTCCATCGCAATAATCCGCCGGAAAAACCGGGTTGCAACTGAACCACAATTCGCAAGGCGGATGTTTTCACGGGGCTAAAAGTGACACGATTGTAACGGTTCAAAGCGACACCGAAACCGGATGAATTATCCACAGGTTTCCATTCGCTTCCGTCCTTATATTGCAGTTCCCAGGATTTCGGTACTCTGCATCCACCATGACCTGTGTCATCGTACCAATACACAGCAACGGATTTTACCATTTGCGGCTTTTTGAACGTCCACTGCGCCCATTCCTGAGTGCCCATATGATTCCACCATGTGCATCTTGGGAGTGTGGGATCGTATGATTTTGAAGGATTTGGACCTGGCAACACGATCGAATATGGGTTTTCCCCTCCATTCGCATGTGAAAAAACCACATCCGGTTCCGGCGGTACAGGTTGCCACGCATTGGCGTCCGGGGAATCCGTCACCTGGGGAAATGAGGTGATTCGCAGTCGTGCAGCTCCCATCGGTATGAGCGTCACCATATGTATTGGCTCAGTAGAGCGGATTGGGCTCTGCTGCAATGTGGTTATAACATCATCGCTATCCGCTTTCCAATTGGGAATAAGCCTTGCGGGTGCGATCAATTTGATTGGAACGGTGTCGGGAGTAAACGGTTGTGCCGCCAAACTTCCTTTCTCATCAATCACTTTGATGCCCTTTGCAGGGTTCTTCGGATTCAAATTCAGACCGTAATTCCACGGAGATTCCGGATAAACATCCCAAATCGGCCACGTGTCCGATCCACCCGCTTTCACCCATTTTTCCTTGATATCCAAGGAAAATGAGAGGGGACCATAATTCACGGACACTGAATCCTTATTCAACTTCCATTTTTTGACCCATACTCGCATCGGCAGTTTTAAATCCACCACATCCCCGTTTTTCCATGTATTTTCGAGTATCGCATAGGAAAGCGGAAGCGGATTGGATTTAACTCTTTTCCCATTAACCGCTATAGTAGCTTTCTTGCACCATTCAGGGATTCTCAGGTAGAGCGGAAACGATACAGGGCGAGACGACTCGATTTTGAAACGAATTCCATCATTGAAAGGATACTCCGTCTCCTCGATGATCTTAACGTCCGTTCCCTCACCCACCTTCGCGGTCACCACGGAGGCGGAGTACATGGAGGCGCACAATCCTTTGTCAGCGGTGGCGAGCCACAGATTCTCCGCAAAATAGGGCCATGCCATCCCGACGTTGTGCGGACAGCAACGATAGGAATGAACCCCTGGCTCATAGGCAAGCATAGGCATGGAGCCATTCGCGAACTGATCATGCATCTTGCCCTTTGTGTCTATCTCAATGATGTTGGCGGGAGTGATATAGTGCACCCCGCGATGATCGGGCGACTCAGTGGCAGGCAGGGAGTTAAAGGCGATATCCTCGCAGCGATCCGCCCAGATCGGGTTTCCGGATATATGCGTCATGATTTCGAAAGTATGCATCAGTTCCGCGAAACCGCAGGTCTCCAGTCCCTGCCTTGGATCATTGTATCCCGGACGACAGTTCTCATCACCCGCAAATCCTCCGCCGGAAAATTGACCATAGAGTTGCATGATGCGATCGTAATCATTCTCGGTGGCGTTTAGATACAGCGGATTTTTTCCCTGCATCCAGTACTCTGCAGGCTCTCTTATCCCCTGGGAAAGATTCACATTGTGCCATGTGGGGATGTCCGTGGTGTAATTGGCGGAGTTTTCCTGAATCTTTTTGCCAAGATCCAAGAGCCAGGGATAACCCGTACGATTATACAGCCAGTACACTACATCCAGATTGTCACCCCATCGAACAGCCCCCCAGCCTTTCGTGAAAGATC
>JAJZOL010000011.1 GCA_021811565.1 bacterium
ACGGGAAACTGTACGGGTGGGTCGCCCTGCAAAAGGGAAACGATCTTCAGTTGTGTCTCACGGATCTTCCTTCGGATATGAGCGCCTCCAATTTGAATCTCGACAGCGTGAAAACAGTTTGGAAGTCCGACACAATAAGCGGATATGTTCATGACGTATCTTTCGGACCCGATCCGCAGAATGCGAAACGAAATGGTTTCTGCGTGTTAATCTCTCCGAACGAAAACAGCGCAAAGCGTGAATTGATGTTTTACGCAGTGAACTGATAGGCCAACCGATTGCATGAGGCGGGGAATGAAGATTCCCCGCTTTTTTTTCGTATTTTGCCCCCCAAATCAGGAACATAAAGCTTATTGACAAGGTAAATTTAATCAAGTATACTGAATTAGTCAACTTTATTTGGGGGATGGAATATGCCGCTTTTCAGCGCCAAGTTGGATTACGCACTTCGAGCCGTTATAGATATCGCGCAGCAACATGCGGATATTCCCTGTCAGAGTCGTGAGATCGCAGAGCGACAGAATATCCGAGGGCCCTATTTGGATCAGATTCTCGCCGTGTTGAAGAGGGAGGGGATCGTAAGAAGCATACGCGGAGCGGGCGGCGGGTATGTTTTGGCGCGTCCTGCGTCTAAAATCAGCGTGGGTGATATCGTGCGGGCGATTGTGGGAGAGCAGTTACTAGTATCCGATAACGAGGTTAAGTTGGACCCATACGGCTCCACAGCCACTTGGATCGTACGTGAATTTCAGGAGAATATAGAGGCGCAGCTTGTTCGGATGCTTGATTCCATGTCCCTTGAGGAGATGGTAAGCAAGCAACGTAAATTGGAGGATTCGTTAAGTATCATGCCCAGCATTTAAAAATGCGGGGTTTTTTGTTTTCAGAAACTTATTTGGATGGCGTTGCCATGGAGGAATAACATGAATGTTGCGGAAGACATCACGAAATTAATCGGAAACACCCCGTTGGTGAAATTGAACCGAGTGACGGATGGCGCTGGAGCCACCATCTTGGCGAAGCTTGAATACTTCAATCCATTGGGAAGTGTTAAGGACCGGATCGCGCTCGCGATGATCGAGGCGGCGGAGAGAGAGAACCGCATCGGACCGGACACCCTCATCCTTGAGCCGACGAGCGGAAATACGGGGATAGGATTGGCGTTCGTATGCGCCGCCAGGGGGTATAAATGCGTCATCACCATGCCCGATACGATGTCGGTGGAACGCCGCGCCATGTTAAAGGCGTTAGGCGCGGAATTGGTTCTCACTCCCGGGGCGGAGGGAATGCCCGGAGCGATAAGGAAGGCGGAGGAGATGGCGGCGCAGGACAGTCGCTATTTCATACCGCAGCAGTTTGAAAACCCAGCCAACCCTGAAGTTCACCGCAGAACCACTGCGGAGGAGATTTGGCGTGATACGGACGGCGGTGTGGACTTCCTCGTATCCGGGGTGGGCACTGGCGGCACTCTGACAGGAGTGGCGGAGTTTATCAAGGAGCGAAAACCTGACTTCAAGGCCGTGGCGGTCGAGCCTGCGGCGTCTGCGGTTCTATCCGGAAAACCCAAGGGCCCTCATCGCATTCAAGGGTTGGGTGCCGGGTTCATCCCGAAAATCCTCGACGTGACGCTAATTGATGAGATCGTGACCGTCGAGGAGGCGGACGCCATGGACACCGCCAGAAGGATGGCGAAAGAGGAGGGGGTCTTCGCGGGAATCTCCTCGGGTGCGGCGGTTTGGGCCGCGATTCAGGTCGGAAAACGGGAAGAGAACAGGGGCAAGACTATTGTGGTGATACTGCCATCCACAGGGGAAAGATATCTTAGCACGCCTCTTTACGCACAGGATTGATATTCTCTTTCCATGAATGTGTGTCCTAGGGGCAAGTGATCGCCCCTAGGCATTCCTGTGCGAAGGATGCCGCAGTGGATTTCATTCGATGTTTGCCCTCTCGGAGATGTTTCCATCGCACTCTCCTTATTACGTCTCAAACCTGAAAGTGAAAAGCTCAGGTTGATTGACGTTAATGAGGGGTCTTACTTATATGACTTTGCCTCATTTGAATGCGGTGAAACTCCATGTCAATACCGCATAACCGTACAAATCATGAGTGGAATCGTTGGAAATATAAACCGCTGGGTTAAAAGAGAGATTAGGGGTTAAATTGTATGTGAAACCCACCGTTGAAAAATTTTCCTCTCCGCTTTGGAAATCCGCTTGAAGCATCAAATTGTCCGTGGTTTGATACCCCAAACCAACGATCGCCTCCTCCCGATCGTTTGCATGGATATAACCAATCATGCTGTGAATTCTCCCCTTGTAGTATCCCGCTTCGATATAAGGCTGGGCGTAGGCGCCCCTGCGAGACCAGTTGTTCAATCCCACCGATAACAACCATGGCTGCTTCACGCACAAACCGTATTCCGCATTCAGGATTTGGTCACCGGGGGACAATCCAAGAAAAAGAGCCATTTCGAAACGCTGGGTTAATCCAGCCTCTATCTGGGTCTCAATGCTATTTCCAATTGCCGAGTTCTGCGCTTGAAGGCTGATGGAGATTTGTCCCATGGGCTGGATATCCGGTGTGACGATTTGGTTTAAGCCCTTGGTGGTCGCCATGGATGGAACGCCAAGTACCATCAGCAAGAGCACTGCGAGAACGGGTCGGAGGGCGAAGAAATAAGAATTGAAAGAGAGGGCTGACGGACGGCAAAAAAACCCACGACGCATATGTTTCCCCCTGGCGCAAAAGAGGAGGAACATATCTCACGTTCCTCCTGTTGCAAAATGCTGAAGATGATACGACCTCTACAGACGCGGCGGTCTTCGGATGAAGGTTGGTATGGAGATGTCATCCGGATCGGAGGTCTGAACCTTTTTTTCCTGTTCCCCGTTGTCGGTCTGACGGCCAAGGAAAGGATAGGGGTTGGTGGAGGGAGTTTTAACCACGGGGTTTGTCGGCGTGGTTCTTGAAACATCCACCATGGGGCGTTGAGGTGTAACCTGTTGAACCACGGATGGCGCAACCGGTTGATTGCCCATTCGATTGGCGAAACCCGTAGCCAGCACGGTGACGCGAACCTGACCTTTCATGGAAGGATCGCAGACCCACCCGAAAATGATGTTGGCGTCCTTGCTGTCGCAAAGTCGATGGATCAGGCTTGACGCCTCCGTAGCCTCCGCCAATGTCAGGTCTTCACCGGATGTTAGATTGATCAGCACACGAAGCGCACCTTCAATGGATGTTTCCAATAGGGGGCTGGATATCGCATTCTGAGCCGCATCCACCGCTCGGTGTTCTCCATCGGCTATGCCAATCCCCATTAAAGCGGAACCCGCATTCGCCATGGTGGCGCGAACATCGGCGAAATCCACATTCACTTCGCCCTTGATGTTGATGATGTCGGATACGCCCTGCACCCCTTGGCGCAGCACATCGTCAGCCATCTTAAAGGCGTCCACGAGAGTCATGCGTTTATCGCCCGTATTGAGTAATTTGTCGTTCGGCACGAGGATGACCGTGTCCACTTTGGATTTTAGGGCGTCCACCCCCTCTTCCGCGAGTTTCATGCGTCGCGGGCCTTCGAAACTGAACGGTTTGGTGACAACGGCAACCGTCAACGCGCCTAGGTCTCTGGCTATCTCCGCGATAATGGGGGCGGCGCCGGTTCCCGTGCCTCCGCCCATGCCTGCGGTGATGAAGACCATATCCGCGCCTTCGAGTACCTTTTTAATCTCACTCTTGCTTTCCTCTGCGGCGCTTCTACCGATTTCCGGATTGCCTCCCGCTCCCAGCCCTCGGGTGAGATTTTCACCGAGCTGCATTTTATTAGGCGCCAAGGAGACGTTCAAAGCCTGACGATCGGTGTTCATGGCGATAAATTCCACTCCGCTCAAACCCGATTCTATCATTCGGTTTACGGCGTTGGTGCCTCCGCCTCCCGCTCCAATGACTTTGATGACTGCGCCATAGCCATCGTCATTGCGATTGTAGTTTATTCCTGCCATGGATTAAGCCCCCTTAAGATGAATGCGAAAATCATATGAATATCCGAGTAATAGCACAATGCGGCATATGAGGTCAAGACCGCTCATTTTGCACTCGATGAATTACATGAAAATATCTTTGCACTTAAAAACATCCGATTGTATCTTTGCTCGTGGGAAAATGCCCCAAACGCAACAGAACCGGGAAGAAAACGAGCTGTGATCCTTTCGAACGTTGATATTAGCCGAACCCGAGTCGAGATAAAATGCCTGAAAAGAATTTACTGATGGAATCAAGCAATCCGCGAGAGTGTCTCGATGGCGGTTCCTGAGTTTTTTGTTTGATACCATATTGTACCAGACCCACCGCCGTTGCATATATAGGGCTGTTTACAAAATCCACCAAACCGGAAACATGTTCCGGCTTCCCCTGCCGCGCCCTCATTCCTAAAACACGCATGGCGCACTCCAAAGTCCCCGGCATTAGCGAACCGCCTCCGCTTAAAATGATTCCCCCGGGAAGCTTTCCCTTCGTTCCGGATTTTTCTATCTCCTTCAGCGCCATTTCGAACAGCTCCTCCATCCTCGGTTCGATGATAACGCAGAGCGTTTTGCGAGGCAATTGTCTCGGTGCGCCCTTGCCAATTTGCAATACGGGCACGGTCTCGTCATCCAGGATGAATTGCGGGGTGATGCAACCGTATTTGAGTTTTATTTTTTCAGCCTCATCCTCGTTTACTTGCAGACCGTAAGCCATGTCGTAAGTCACGTGTTGTCCGGCGATAGGTATGACTGCGGAATAGTAGATTTCTCCTTGTACGAAAATCGCCATGTCACTCGTTCCGCCGCCAATATCGAGGATGCAGACGCCAAGGTTTTTTCTCCGGGAAGAAGAACGGATTCCGCAGTGGCGAGGGGTTGCAGTATCATCTCATCAATATACAGCCCCGCTTTCTGGATGCACTTACCGATATTGTCGATAAAGGTTCGCGAAGCGGTAATGATATGGGTCTCCACTTCAAGGCGGGAGCCGGACATGCCCAAAGGATGCTTGATCCCGCTTTGTCCGTCGATGGAGAACGATCGCGGGATGGCGCTCAGGATCATTTGATCCGGAGGGATCACGATAAGGCGTGAGGCATCCGTGACCCGATCCACATCCTCTTCCGTGATCTCTCGGCTTGGATGGGTGATGGCGATGACTCCACGGGAATTCACCGAGGAGATATGCTTGCCGGTAACTCCCGCATAAACGGAGGTGATCTCCTTGCCGGATTGTTGCGACGCCAGGGATACGGCTGTGCGGATGGCTTCGACGGTGGAGTCGATATCCACCACCACGCCGGATATAATGCCATGGGAAGCGCAAGTACCCATTCCGATAATACGGACATCGTTATTTTCACCGACTTCGGCGGCTACGCAACAGATTTTCGTGGTGCCGATATCCAGACCGGCAATCACATCGTTTTGATTCACAATTATCTCCCGAACGATATGCATGAAGCGGGATAGCTTTTACCCCGTTCAGCTTATGAGTTGGATGTTTGCGTGTCTTTCTTTTTTCTGAGTGCGTATTTCGTAAGGTAGTATCGTCGGATCAGGGATAGGTTCAGGAAGACCCTTGTTCCCAGAGCCACAACGGCGGCGAGGAATAGATCCACTCCGATCTTATCGCCTAACCATGCCAATCCAGCCGCTAGCAGGGTGTTCAGTACGAAGCCACTGACAAAAATATCATCCTGAAAACGCCCTTCGATACCCGCTCGTATGCCGCCCAGGATCGTATCCAATCCTGCCAAGGTCGCCAGTGACAGGTAAGTGGCATAGGTGTTGGCTACTTCCCAGGGTATATTCAAATGCGAAAAAAGGATCATGCCGAAAATGAATCCGGCGATCGTTCCAATAACAGGCAGAAGCGTCATGAATTGTCATTGCCCTTTCCGGTGGCGCTTTGGTCTATGACGGGTTTGGCGTAACGCGTCTGCGTATTTCCCGCATAACCGGGGATAAGAATGTCCGGTTTCTCCTCAAGCTTGTACATGTCCGGATCACATCTGCGAAGACCGTCCAAAACGCCTAGGGGAAGATTAAGTCCTCCGGCTAGTGTATTCGGGTCTCCTATCGCTTTCACCTCGAAAGGGGGGACGATGGGGATGCCGTTCACTTGGATAGTAGGACCGACGCATCGGATGGCGGTTCGCGCGATGAGGCGCTGGTTGTTGATTGAAATCGCCTCCGCCCCAGAAGCCCCAAGTTCATTTACGACTTGTTGTAAATCCACATCATGAATTATATATTTATCCGCATCAAAAAGGCGATTCGACGGCGGAGTTTTTTTGCTGTCCTGCAAATACAGTATTATTCCAGGACCGTGCACGGGGGTAAGTCCCGCAAGGATATCCACCTTTTGCAGCTCCTCGTCCAGCGTCTTCGCCTGATTATTGCCGCTTGCGATCGAGGTGAGGAGATCATTTTTCTTTTTTGTCAGCTCAGCGATCTGGTCCTGTAATTTTTTGAATTCGATGAGCTGGGACGCCGTGGGTGGCGGCACGCCGACACGAACCGCAGCGATTCCCGAGCGATTGATGCTACTTACCGTCTGGATGGAACCAGCCAGCAAAGTCCCCAATATAAAGCAGAGACCCGTCACCTGCCACACCCATGGCTGATGACGGAAGCCGGTGGTGAAGATATTCATTTTGCAGTAAATTAACCTCTTGTTCGAGTTGCCGGAAGGTAATTGCCATTACGCTTCCCTATTGACGATTGAGTTGGGATTGCGGGAGTGGTGGACATACCGGTTTTTTTTGAATTGCTCATTCCTCTCAGAGTGCAGGCGAGTGCGTCATTGCAGATCAGATTAATGGACTGCAAGTGCTGGGCGATATTCCTATTCAACTGATAAATGCGCTCCAATGTGGCGACTTTTGAAATGAGCTGATCCGCCGGCCCCAACTTTATTAAAATATGGTCCTGCATATTTAAGCATATATCCCCGTTTTGGTCAACCTCGATTTTTGAGATTCCGGGATTTCCATCAGGCTTGTATTGATTCAGGATCAATATTCCACCCATCACTCCAGGATCATTCACCGGCTGTCCGATTGTTACGGGGGTTGAGCTGGTCAGTTGAATACAGGGCAGATTTGCATGGGCGAGCGGCCTTATTACGTCTCCGGCTCCATCAAGCTCCCATTTTCCGTCAGGGCAAATCAGCGCAGCCACTGGGACGCGTGGGATGACATGCAATATCAATGTTCCCGGGGGGAACTTGCGGATAGTCACTGCGTGAATAAAAGGCAGTCTGCATAATGCATTTTGAATACGGGAGGATTTCATTAGGAAGAGATTCGTTTTTGCGGATATGGATGCCATCTGCACGATCGTATTCGCTTCCGTGGAAGTTAGTTCGGATAGCCCCGTTATTTTTTCCCGTCTTATATAGAAGAAAGGCGACTTGAATATGAAAAGCGCTAGTGCTAATGCGAAGACTATGTAGAGAATCTCCAGCATAATCCTTCTCGCTTTTACTGCACGATATTGAGTTCGTTTTCCCGTACTACCGACCGTAGAGGAATCGGCGCCATGCGCGTTACGCTTGCTTGATTGCTGATATCCGTATTGCGAAGGCATGATGGTCGCGTCACTCCTCTCCAAGCATGCGATACAATGATACGCCAACTTCATCGATATCGCCCGCACCAACGGTCATCACCACATCGCCCTCGTGTAAAATAGGCTTCAGTTCCTCTGCGATGTGCCTTTTATCCTCCAAAAAGAGAAGCATTTTCGTTTTGGTCAGGTTGGACACTCTTCGCATCATCTCCTCCATGGTGACGCCTGGAATCGGTTTCTCTCTTGCAGGATAGATATCGGTGAGTATGATGGCGTCAAAATCGGCGAGTGATTCCGCAAACTCCTGCATGAAATCCCTTGTGCGACTGTAAAGATGAGGTTGAAAGACGATGATGATCCTTCTGTTTGGCCACATGCGGCGTGCCGCCTTTAGAGTTGCGGTGATCTCCCTTGGGTGATGTGCATAATCATCCACGATGGTGACGCCTTTCACTTCGCCTATGATTTCAAAACGCCTAGCAGTTCCCCCGTATTTTCCAAGCCCCTTGACAATATCCGGAATGGTTAATCCCGCTTCCATAGCAGCTGCCGAGGAGGCGAGAGCGTTCAAAACATTGTGCTCCCCTGGAACTGAAAGCTTGACATCGCACAAGGGATCGGCATCGCCCCTGCAAAGCTGAAATCTCGCCGTTCCTTCCGACCAACTTATGCCGCGCGCATGGTAATGATTGGAAGACGAGGAGGGATGCATCCCGTAGCTGATGCGCTTTGCTGTGTGATGTTTCTCTTCGAGCCTTTCCACCAGTCGCGACGCACCAGGGTCATCCGCGCACCAGATCAGAGATCCATTAGGATTGGTTTGAGAGACGAATTGCAGGAAGCTGTTGAAGAGATTTTCCTCGGTTATGTAATAATCGAGGTGATCCACATCCAGATTGGTTAATACCGTGATATCCGGGTGCAAGGACAGGAATGAGCCGTAGGCTTCGCACGCCTCGGTTAGGAACACATTGCCTCCGCCGATAAGCGCGTTTCCGCCAAGAGAGGATATTTCTCCTCCCACGAGCGCGGTGGGATCCTTGCCCGCCTCCTTCAGGAGCGTGGCGATCATGGCTGTCGTGGTGGTTTTTCCGTGGGCGCCCGTCACTGCGATACGGGGTCCAGGGTACAAATCCATTATATGCCCGAGAAATTCAGCTCGTGACACCACCGGCAATGCCATATGGCGAGCGGCTTGCAATTCAGGGTTGTCCTCATGGATGGCAGCGGTGATCACGACCAGATCAGGAATGGTTTGTTCGATATTCGCTGCGGTCTGCCTAGTGTGGATATCGGCGCCAAGAGCGATTAAACGACGAACTGCGGGATTATCGTTTGGGTCGGATCCCGTCACGCGAAACCCCTTTTCAACGGCGATGCGCGCCAAACCACTCATCCCGATGCCGCCGATTCCAATAAAATGGATATGATGTATTTCGGATAGATTCAACATGGTCTCTCTTGCTTAGGACGATGCGAGCTCCAACGCCAATTCAGCGATGATTTTGGCTGCATCGGGATGTCCGATTTTTTTACTGGCGTTCGCCATTTCGAAAAGTTTGTCTTTATCATCATAGAACGATTTGATCTGTTGATCCAAGAGTTTTGCGGTTAAATTTATTTGCGGCAACAAAACGCCCCCCCCAGCTTTGGCGACCGCGGAAGCGTTTGCGGTTTGGTGATCCGCGTAAGCGGTGGGCAAGGGAACCATTAAGCAGGGCAATCCGCATGCGGTGATCTCCGCCAAGGTTGACGCCCCGCATCTGCATATCACCAAGTCCGAAGAGCGATATGCCAGAGGAATCTGAGTTTTGCTCAAAAAAGGGATGGCTCGATGTCGAACGGTCGAGTTCGCCCGAATCGATTTGCCCCAGTGAGTCTTGAAATCGTCGATGTTTTTATCTCCCACCTGATGCAATATCTGGATCGGAAGTTGAGTTGCGCTTGCCATCTCCGCCACGACCTCGTTGAGTTTTTGCGCTCCCTGACTGCCGCCGAGCGTCAATATGGTGAAGCGATCCGCATCCAACTCAAGCGACTTTCGGGCTTCAAGTTTGGTTGCATCGCTCAGGATATCGTTACGGATCGGCACACCGGTCATCAGGGTTTTATGATCCGGAAACTCCTTTTGCACTTTCTCAAAGCCTACGCATATCCTTGTAGCCCATTGCGAAAGCCAAAGATTGGTTCTTCCGGGAATCGCGTTTTCCTCCACGATTATGGTGGGTATGCGGCTGTTTGCGGCGGCAAGCACCACCGAGGCAGCCACGTATCCGCCGGTACCGACGACCACGTCTGGACGGAACTGCTTTAGAATCCCTTTCGCATCGCCGTATCCCTTGAACAGAGAGAGAATGACTTGGACGGTGTCCAAGGAGATCACTTTGCGGAGCTTTCGCGCCGTGACACCCTGGAATGTCAAACCTGCGTCCGGAGCGATCTTCGATTCCATTCCGTCCCTGCTCCCCGCATAGAGAATCTCATGATCGCTTTCCGAATCCTTGAAAGCTTGCGCTATGGCTATCGCGGGGAATATATGCCCGCCGGTTCCTCCTCCCGTCAGAATTATTTTCATGCGGATTTACTCAATCTTACGGAATCTGAGTTTCGCACCACGGCTACCGAAGCGGGAGCTTTGGCGTACAGGGAGATATTCAACAGAATTCCGATTGATGAGAGCAACATCAAAGCGGATGTGCCGCCATAGCTCAGGAAGGGTAACGGAATCCCGACCGAGGGACCAATGCGGGTTACCATGGCGATGTTGATAAGGGATTGTATGGAGATCAGCCCGCCAATGCCGCCGGCCACTAACGTAGCGAACGGGTCCGTTACCTTACATGCAATATAGAACGCCCTCCAAACCACAATGCCCAGCAGACATATGATCGTCAAACATCCTATCAACCCAATCTCCTCTCCAAACGCGGCGAACACGTAATCCGTGTTGGCTTCGGGAAGAAACGACTTTTCTTCTCCATGCCCGATTCCCATACCTGTAATCATGCCTGAGCCTATAGCCACCTCAGCGTGATAGACTTGAAAACCGTGAGTTAAATAGTTTGCCTTGGGATTAAACCAGGAATCCAATCGGTGCATTCGATGCCCCGAAGTAAGAGTGAGGAGTACCAAGCATGCCATGAAAGCCATGATGATTCCAAACATATGTGAAAACCGAACCCCCGCCAAAATAAGAATGACGATGGCTGTGAAGGCGATAACGCAAGCGGTGCCCAAATCGGGCTCCTTTTCGACGATATAGCAGGTGATGCCGATAAGAAGCACAGGGATAACGAGAGAGAGACCATCGTTTTGGATTTGATTAAGTCTTGATGAGAGCCAAGCTGATAAAAAGAGAATGAGGCAAATTTTCATGAATTCGGAGGGTTGAAATCTCAGGAAACCAAACCCCACCCACCTATGAGCGTCGTTGAGCACTATACCGAATTTGGGAGCCCAAACTGCGAATAGTAAAACCATAGCGAAAATCATCAACCACCCGGATATTTTGCGCCAAATCCTGTAATCCACGTTGCTCAGGATGAGCATGCTGATGATGCCTATGATTGTCCATATTCCTTGACGTTCGAGAAAATAGTATGGGTTATGTTGATGTATGATGGAACTGTAATATCCGCAGTCAAAGGATGTGATTACCCCCAGTAAGGCGAGAATAATCGTGGTGTTTATTAGAAGCATGTCAGGATGGGCTAAGTGCTTGATTCGATTTGCCATTTTCAACTCCGATTCGTTAATCGATACACGGCGTTTCGGAAAGCGGCTCCACGTTCCTCGAAGCTGGGAAACATATCGAAACTTGCACACGCCGGGGAGAGTATGACCACATCGCCATCCGTGGCTATTTCACTCGCCATGCTGACGGCTTCCTCCATGGATTGAGCCCGGGAGATTGCGTTGAATCCATTTGGTCGTGTGGCGTTTTCAATCTCATCCGCGTCTCTGCCGATGAGAATTAATGCCTTTGCCTTACGGCTGATCATAACGCCGAATCGGCTGAAATCACTTTTTTTGCTGACTCCGCCTGCGATAACAACAGACGGACGGTCTAACGCTTCAAGGCAGCGTACGGCGGCATCCACATTGGTGCACATTGAGTTATTGATATAGAGAACATGATTGATTTCCGCCACTCTTTCCATTCGATGGGGTGCTCCTTGGAAGGATCGGATGGCTTGGTTAATCGCCTCGGAATCCGCCCCGAATGCGATCGCTGCTCCCGAGGCGGCAAGGATGTTTTCCAAATTATGCGTTCCCTGAAGAGGGGATTCCTCCGGCCTGCACAAGGGATATTCCTCTCCGTTCCATTTCACCACAATTCGCCCATCCTCCACGCATGCGTAATTGTCTCGCATGCCCACCCTGCGGTCAAACCAAAGCGTTTGCGCCCTCGCGCCCTCGCCGATGGTGCGGGCGGGGGCGTTGATGGCGTTGATTACGGCCACATCCTCCTCCTCCTGAGCAGCAAACAGGCGGGCTTTGCATGAGATATACTCGGCAAAGGATGCGTGACGATTTAAATGGTCCGGCGTGATGTTGGTGAGAATTCCAATTTTCGGACGGAATTTCTCCACCCATTCCAATTGAAATGAGCTAATTTCGGCAACGATCACATCATCCGATTCCGCCTCCCAGGCTGCGGATATCAAGGGTAGCTTGATCTCATCCGCCGAGATATTTCCGGCTACATAGGTCCTGCCACGATGATTTTGCAGCATCTCGCCAAGGAGCATGGTGGTGGTTGTCTTGCCATTCGTGCCTGTGACGGCGAGAATGGGGGAGGAGGAGATTCGATAGGCGACCTCGATTTCAGAAAGGATGGGTACCCCCTTTTTAATAGCCTCCTGAAGAAAAGGGGACGAGGCGATGACACCTGGCGAAGGGACGACGATGTCAGCGTCATGCAATAAATCCTCCGGGGTGGCGTTGGGAACCGCTTCGATACCCATACGCTCCGCCTCCATTAGTTTCTCCTGTAATGTTTCGGCGGATGCGGAATCATACAATGTCACCGTCGCGCCTAAGTTTTTTAATACTGGTGCTGCGGCGAACCCTGTACGAGCCATCCCAAGAACCGCTATGCGACATCCCTTGAATTCGATGCTTTTCATTCTCTTTACACACGCGGAAGGTGTCATTTTCCTTCTCCGTCCACCTCTTTTATCAGACTTGCGATATTCGATTTATCCTCGTACCACTCTCGAAATGATTCGATTTTAGTTTACTCAGGGCTATTACTGTGGAATCGAAAGTTATCTGCCCTGTGTTATCAACAGCGTCACGCCAATGGAGAGCAGGGTGGATAGGATAAATCTCCATACGATTGTGGACTCATCCATTCCCAACTCCTCGAAATGATGATGCAGAGGCGTTCTTTTGAAGACTCGGTGGCTTTTCGCGTATTCCAGCCCTTTCGTTCTCGTCCGGTACTTGAAGACGGTCACTTGAATCATCACCGATACGATCTCGGCCAAAGGGATGATTGCGAAGATCAGAAATGTGATCTCCTCCTTGCCTAACAAAGCCATCCCGGAGAGCGCGGCTCCAAGCGCCAATGATCCCGTATCCCCCATAAAGACTTTGGCGGGGTTTGCGTTGTACCACAGGAAAGCCGCGCAGGCTCCAGCCACCGCCATGCCGAATATCGGCAGCCAACCGTTATAATGCCCCACCCCGGGCAGAAGCAGAAATATAAGTGCGAGTGCGCCTGCGATCAAGCCCGATATTCCAGAAGCCAAACCGTCCAAGCCGTCCGTGAAATTCAACGCGTTTGAGAACCCCACGATGAGCAGTACGCCAAGCGGATAGTAGAGCCAACCGAGATCGTATTGATAGCTTGTCCCGAAATGTATGGCGGTAGTGAACCCCGGATCTTCGTTTGCATGCAACCAAAAGATGAAACAGATAGCGAGCAAGAACTGTAACGCCATTTTCTCTCTGGCTCTCAAACCAAGGTTTTTGCCTCTGAGCGCGATAAGAAGATCGTCCGTGAAACCGATCAACCCATAGCCTATCATTAGAAGCAATAGACCCAGCATGGAGCGTTGTTCCGGCGCCTGATATAACGGGAAGATGCATGCGAAAAGAATCCCGCCGATAATCAACACCCCTCCCATTGTTGGCGTTCCCTGCTTCGAGAGGTGTCGCGAAGGCGCATCCTTCGAAATGGTTTGTTTGGCGCCGATCGCCCTGAGCCTCTTTATGAACGAGCCTCCGAAGACGAGTACGAATAAGAAGGCGGGAGTGAATCCAAGGGCGAGATTATACATGCTTAACTCACCTCCAGGAGTTCACGAGCCACTTCCCTGTCGTCAAAATGGATTTTGTGGTCACCAATGATTTGGTAATCCTCGTGTCCTTTGCCCGCCAAAATCACCAGATCGCCTTCCTTGGCTTCCTGGATCGCGGATCCTATCGCCTCTCTTCTGTCGGGGATGACGGTATAGGCGTTTTTGTCTTCAACACCCACGCATATCTCATCGATGATCGCCATAGGGTCTTCATGACGGGGGTTATCCGAGGTGATAAAAATCCTATCAGCGTATTCCGATGCAATCCTCGCCATGACGGGGCGTTTGGAGCGATCGCGGTCACCACCGCATCCAAACACCAATAGTATTCTCTTTGGGCTCAATTCCCGAGCCGAGAGAAGGAGGTTGCGTAATCCATCCGGGGTGTGCGCGTAATCCACGATCAAATGGAAATCCCTGCCGGTATGCACCGATTCGAACCGTCCCGGTACGGCTGGAAGATCGCCGAGCCCTTTGGCGATGTCGTTTAGGTTCATGCCAATACCCCATGCGATGCCCGCAGCCGCCAGTGCGTTGCTCACTTGGAACGCTCCTCCAATTTGCAGGGCTACCTCGCATTCTCCCGCAGGGGAGCGTAGGATAAACCGAGTTTGGTGCGGGGCGTAATGGATATCTTTCGCAGTGAGGATGGCGTCATTGCTCACGGAGTAGGTCACCACATCCCCCTTCGTTTCCGAAAGGATGCGCTTCCCGTAAGGATCATCCATGTTCACGGAGGCGTGGAAGGTCTTCGCGCTATCCAATGGATATTGCGCAAACAAGCGCAGTTTGGTTTGGAAATACTCCTCCATGGTGGAGTGAAAATCGAGATGATCCTGGGTTAGATTGGTGAACGCCGCGCCGTCGTATTCGCAAGCCAAGGTGCGTTTCATCGCGATGGCGTGCGAAGACACTTCCATGACCACCGCGTCGCCCCCGCGAAGGAGTATCTCGCGCAACAGAAACTGCAGTTGATCCGCTTCAGGCGTGGTGTGTTCGGAGGGAATTGGGTCTCCCATGAAACTAGATCCCAAGGTGCCTATCACCCCGGTTTTCCATCCTCGTTGGCGTAGAATCCTCTCCAGTAACAGTGTGGTGGTGGTTTTGCCGTTCGTACCGGTGACGCCAAAAAGCTTCAGTTTTCTTGAAGGACGCCCATAGACGCAAGAGGCGACGAGGGGGAGAGCGGAACGAGTGTCATCCACCGCGATATGCGGGATATCAGAAGAGATGTAATCGAAGCGATCCGACTGTACCAGAAGCGCCTCCGCGCCTTTCCAAACCGCGTCAGCAACAAAACGGTGCCCATCGAATGACGATCCTACCAGACATACGAACATATCTCCGTTGCGTACGTCTCTTGAGTCGTGAGCCACGCCGGAAACGGATACTGAGGCTCCGCTGATCGAGCGCACTTCGGGAAGATGGCGGACAATATCTTGTAAGGTTATCGCATCCGATTTCATCAATACTACCACTTAAATTATGACATGAAAGAGAGAGATTATGCACTTACCGCGCTCACTTGAAACGATGAAGATTACAAATTCTATTCATTCGTTGCAATATCTTTAGTGTTTTGCAACGATCCTGGATCATCCGGCGGCACTTTCCAGTACCACATCAATCGCCTTGCAATCGCTTGAAACACAGGCGCCGCCACCTCCGCGCCATAGTAACCGTCCTTTGGCTGACTCACCACGACGTATATCAGAGCCCGGGGATTATGAGCAGGAATGAAACCGATAAAGCTCGCATTATATTTCCCTGGTGCGTAACCTCGTATGCCGGGGATCACCATCTGCGCAGTGCCTGTTTTGCCTGCGACAGTGTATCCCTGAACATTCGCCACTCCCTTGCCCGTTCCGTTTTGCACCACGTTCATCAGATCATCCGTTAACTCTTCGCTTATTGCCGGGGAGATCACTTGACGAATCTCCTGAGGCGGAAAATTCTGAATGATATCACCATGGCTGTTCTGATAGTCCATTATCAGCCGCGGGCGCATCAGAACGCCATGGTTTGCGATAGCGCAATATGCCGCAGCCAAGCGAAGTGGAGTGACCATCACCGATTGTCCGAAAGAGACTCTTGCGAGTTTCGCTTTGGTCTCTTTTCGGTCCCATTTCGAAAAGCCCAGGGTTCCTTGCTCCTCCCCTGGCAATCCTATATCGGATTTATCCAGCAGTCCGTAAGCTTCGATGTATTTAATCAGCTTTGGAAATCCAAGTCGAACGCCGACTTGAGCCATTCCAACGTTGCTGGACACGGTGATGATCTGCTTGATATTCATCATTTTGGGCATATGATGGTTCGTGAGATCATCGGTGACATCATGGATGACATGCCCGCCGATTTTAATCTCCCCTCCGCAATAAAATGTGGTCTCCGGAGTGACAGCATTTTCTGATAGAGCGGCGGATGCCGTGATCAGTTTAAAAGTGGACCCGGGTTCGATTCTCATGAGAGCTCGGTTTCGTGTCGAACTGTAAGGCGGTTTTAGCGTTTTACGGTTCATTGGATCGAAATTAGGCAGGCTCACGTTCGCGAGGATATC
Organism: bacterium; assembly: GCA_021811565.1. Taxonomy (GTDB): domain Bacteria; phylum Armatimonadota; class Chthonomonadetes; order Chthonomonadales; family CAJBBX01; genus DTKV01. The sequence goes on from JAJZOL010000011.1 coordinate 16,470, forward strand.
GCCTGTTTTGGGATCCATGACGATCGCCATCGCCCCGGCGGGCTTGTGCTTTTTAAAACAGGTGAGCAGTTCGGTTTCCGCGATGTTTTGAATGTTTGAATCGATTGTCAGGCGGATGTTCAGTCCGTTGACAGGATCGATCTTATGCTCCTGCGTTCCGGGGATGATATGCCGACTTGCGTCCAGTTGGGCGTATTCACTTCCATCCTTGCCGCTTAAGACGCTGTTACGGGAGAGTTCCAACCCCATGCATCCGATGAAGTCCCCCTTGGCGTTTGCGTTTGTGATGCCGATGAGTTGGCATGCGTCTCTTCCCAGCGGATAGATGCGTTTGGCGTCGTCAACGAGATACAGACCGTCCAATTGAGGGCGGGTTTTCGATGATTGTTTCGCTGCATTCCATTGGGTGATCATGTCGGGCATGAGGCTAGGGTCCAGCAGAATGTTTCGCTTAACGCTTCCTTTCGGAATCTCCTGACCTGCCAGCAGCGGATAGAGTTGCTCCGCAGGGATATTAAGAATGGTCGAAAGCACGGATGCGGTTTGGGAGGGATCTTTTATGCGTGTGGGATCACAGACCATGGCGTATTGCTGAATGGTCTCCGCCACAGGTCGATCGAACCTATCCAGAATTGCTCCGCGTTGAGCGGGCAGAGGGATGACCCTTCCTCTCATGTCAATCGCCTGGTTTCGCCAATACCTCCCTTTGATCGCTTGAAGATATATCAGTCGCACGACCAAAATGAAGTATCCCAAGCTAATTAATAGGATCATGAACCTTAGGCGCTTGTTGATGATGATGCGATCCGAAGCTCTTACCGCCATTGGAATCTCCGTCAGTTCGATTGCCGGTGCACTACATATTTCGAATTGGGAGCAAGCGTCATTCCATGCTTGACAGCCCATGCTTGAATCACTTCTTGTTTGTTCTGACTGATAATGGCTGACCTAAGCGAATCCTGCTGGATCTTCAATAAGCTGTATTGGTCTTTCAGATGATCCCGAGTGTGGGTTAAGCTTTGCAAATAGGCGCATTCAATGACATACAGGCAAACCAGGGCGAAGATGAAAACGGCGAACACCATGGTGGAATTGACTAACGAGTCCGGGCGGACGCCATGCACAAGTTCCGTCGATGTTGGACGGGTGTGTTTGCCGCGCTCGATGCCATGGTCGATTGCAGGCTGTATTTTTCTTTGAGTAAGCGCCATGATGACACCTTGGCTTTCCGTTATGCGATCAAAGACAATGCACCGATCAACGAAAGCGTCCTCAGGGGTTTTCGCAGCTCCAAACGATGCTTTCATCCGCTTTGCGCGGTTATTCAGCCGATAATGTTATTTTCTCCGCGCATCTCAGTTTCGCACTTCTTGCGCGGAGGTTGCGATCTATTTCCTGTTCATTCGGCGTGACAGGCTTTTTTGTAACGATGCGGAGCAGACTCCTTGTTCCGCAAGCGCATATCAATGTCCCCGGGGGGCAGACGCATCTGCCTGAATCCCTTAGGAAACTGCGCTTCACCGCACGGTCCTCCAAGGAATGGTAGGAGATGATCACGATCCTCCCGCCCGGTTCCAATAAATCAGGGCACACATCCAGAAATTGGCGCAACGCTTCGATTTCATCGTTCAAGAAGACTCTTAAGGCCTGAAAAGTGAGAGTCGCAGGATGTATCTCTTTTCTTTGTGCCTTATATGGAATCGCCCGCCTCACAATCTCAGCCAATTGAGAGGTCGTAAGGATCGGTTCTTTTTGGCGTTCCTCCACAATTCTCCTAGCGATTCTCGATGCCCAGCGCTCCTCGCCATATGCATAAAGGATTTCCCTAATTTGACTTTCACTCAAACGCGCCAGGAGAGCGGCGGCTGTCTCGCCCGTCTCCGGGTTCATTCTCATGTCAAGCGGAGCGTCCAGTCTGAAGGAGAATCCTCTCTCGGCTGAATCCAGCATTCGGGATGAGACACCCAGATCAAGCAGGATTCCTCCGACGCGCTCGACACCTATGCTTTTTAAAAGCGTACGCATGTCACGAAAGTTGCCTCGGAGCAACCTTACATCCACCAATGCGTTCCGCAGTTTTTTCGCGGATTCCTCAATCGCCTCAGGGTCTTGATCTATCCCTACGAGGGTTCCGCCCGGTGCGAGATGTTCCGCAATTCGTATCGCATGTCCTGCGCCTCCCAATGTTCCGTCAACCAAGATTTTTCCGGGCGATGGATGCAGGAAATCGATCGCTCGTTCCGCTAGGACAGGCTCATGATACGGTGGCATCTTTTTGGATTATCGCCGGCATTTCAAGAGACTCCAATGCGTCGTACATGTTCGCTCCGGTGAAGGCGGTGGTGGCTTGATCCCATTCCTTCTTGCCCCAAAGCTCAATTTTCGACCCTTGCCCGACAAATACCGCCGTTTGACTATTGGAGATACCCGCCCAGTCTCTAAGCGCCTTGGGGACGGCGATGCGCGCCTGCGGATCCGTTCTGACGATCGTTCGCGAACCCAACATCCTTAGCAGAAACCCCGAATTGCGCTCCATGACATAGTTGCGCAGCGCCTTTTCGATGTAATCCCAGACCGGCTTGGAGAATAGGTAAATGCAATGATCCGGTCCGCGAGTAGCGACGATATCCTCCCCCAATGGGGCGCGAAAATCCTGTGGAACGATGACACGGCCTTTGTCATCCACGCCGTGCTCATATTCCCCCCAGCAATACTGAATATTGAATTCTTCGGGTAATTTGATCATAATTGGGATTTAGTTGCTACCGACTTACCATTATAATACCACCAAATAGTCAATTCAAAACGGATATATCAAATATTTTGATTGAATTTGTGGCTTGGTCTCCACTTGATATTTTCCGATCCCCATATTTTTCAGCTTTCGTTCTTCGTATCGACATCAGTAAAGCTACGGCTCCGTCACGTTCCGAAACTACGCTCCGACAGCAGGATGATGCAAGGAGCCTAGTCTTTTTAACACTTTTATAGGAGTCGCCTTTCTGCCTTTCGGCATACCCATTCGTTTCGCTGTTGTGCCAACGCGATCCTCCAGGTGCAGAGTCAATGTGACCCCGCTCTCCGAAAGGGGGTACGCCATGGGCGCGAATTGTTTGGGCGGCGCACCTCCTTCCATAGCGATCGCCACTCCTTGAACTTTGTCCCCGAAATCTCGCTCCAGGCGCCACCCCAGCGCCAAGCGATGCGGGTCAAGGTGCCAGCGGATGCAGGCTGTGCGATAGGCGTCCTTCACATCGGAAGCCGATATCTCCGGCCCTGTAATGACTCGAAGGTAATAGCGAGCGGAAGTATCCGAACGGAGCGCCATGATGGATCGGTTCAAAGCTTCGTCGATTGCCGGCGGTATACCCGCGACCCCTTCATGGATGTCGCTTTCGCGCAGGTACGACATTCCTCCTTTGAGGATAGGCGTTGCGGTGCCTGAATATCCTATTCGCAGATCGTCCCCGGAACAGAGCGAATCCGCAATAAAGCGCGTATCCTCCGCCAGTTTGTTGCCGAGGCGCTTCATAGCCTCCTCCATCGTGATATGCTTTCCAGAGACGGCAAGGATGTTTTCGCTTTCGATTACAAAGGAGGAGTCGCAATGTTGAAGAATCTCTTCCAAGAGAAGGGACGCCCTTTTGCACGGAATTGCGCCTTCAAAATGAAAAGGAGTCGCAACGATGGTAATGATTGGTATCATGGCGTTATGAAACGATGTCACCCATTGGAGCAGGTTCTCCCCGGTTTCACCGCCGCCAAGAGAGCCGATGAATATCGCGCATGAGATTCCGCCGCCGAGCATCTTGGCGAATGCGGCGAGCGGGGTAGCCGCATCATCGACCTCGCGCCTCTCCACCCTGTGAAAGCCTTGGGATGCGCTAATCGCCGCCTTTTTCGCTATTGCGCCGATTCCAAAAACCACTACCTTTTTATCGCTTTTCAATCGTATCTCTTCCCGAATCATGTTTGTTATGGAGAGGGGCGGAAGGAGAGGATTTTGTATTGATGGAATTTATCCCCACTTAGTCACCACTATCTCACCACAAGATTACCATGTATTGTATCAACTCGGTTGAGATATGTCAACTGCGGAGAGGCGATTTTGCGACTTTTTTTTCATGAATTTTTAACAATCGGCGCTTTGGAACAGAGATGATAGGAGGTTATCCCGCTGTCATGTTTGATGATACTTTTCGGCGGGGTTCTTTCCCGCCGAACGGGCTGACGGAGCGGATGTGAATGGCAAAGAGAGGCTGAGGAATCATCTTGTCTTGGAGTGTGTTGCATAAATATAATCAGAATCAGTGCGCATACAATATATTCGATATATAATGGCTTGAATATGCATATGTTGTATCAGTGTGCGGTTCAAATACATTTGTGCAACACACTCCATGATAGTGACAAAAGACAGTAAATGCTGACATGTCGGGATCGTATCGGAGTTGGCAGGAAAGGAAAAGGGCGCCTATGCGGCGCCCTTTTGCATGGAAGGCTTAACGGTTTTGCGGATCATTCCGGTAACGAATTTGTAATTTCAAATAATCAGGATGCAGATTTCCTAGATGATATGGTGCGTTCCACAATTTGCTCCTGTGTTTTCGAATGCCTCTCCAACGCTGCGGCGATCAATCCGCGGAACAGCGGATGGGCTCTGTTCGGGCGTGATTTGAATTCGGGATGGAATTGAGTGGCGATGAAGTAAGGATGGGACGGGATCTCCACCATCTCCACTAAGCGATAATCCGGCGAGATGCCAGAACAGACCATTCCGTTCTTGTGTAGAAGCTCCCGATAATCGTTATTCAGTTCGTAGCGATGGCGATGACGCTCGTTAATTGTGGATTCATTGTAGAGTCTTTCAGCAAGCGAACCGGCGATGACATGGCATTTGTAGGAGCCAAGGCGCATGGACGCCCCTTTGTCCTGGATGTTTTTCTGTTCGGGCAAGATATGGATAACGGGATGCGGCGTGTTCGGATCCACCTCTTCGCTGTGAGCGGTCGGCAATCCGCACTTGTTGCGCACGAACTCAATTACAGCCATTTGCATGCCGTAACACAGTCCAAGATAGGGCGTTCCGCTTTCTCGCGCGTATCGAACGGCGTTGATTTTCCCCTCAACCCCTCGTGCTCCGAAGCCACCCGCAACGATGATTCCGTCCATGCTTTTGAGTTGCTCCGCGTAGTTCTCGGTTTCCAGCGATTCGCTGTCTATCCAGACGATATTGACGCGCGCATCATTTGCGATTCCGCCATGCTTGAGGGATTCAGCGATGGAGATATAGGCGTCACCGTTATCGGTGTATTTCCCTACGATAGCCACGTTGACTTCCCCGGATGGCTCTTTGATGCGTTTGACGATCTCCTCCCATTCCGACAAGTTAACCTTGCGCTCCGGCAAATGAAGGCGCTTTGTGACGAGTTCCGCCAATCCGGATTCCTCGAAACGCAAAGGAGCCTCGTAAATGGTGGATACGTCCAGCGATTCGATCACGGCGTCGAGGTCCACGTCGCAAAAGAGGGATATCTTCTCCCGATGCTCCGGGCTGAGCGGACGTTTGGTGCGGCAGATCAGGATGTCGGGTTGGATGCCCATCTCTCTCAGCTTCATCACGGAGTGCTGAGTGGGCTTGGTTTTTATCTCCCCCCATGGCCCCACATCGGGTATCAAGGTCACATGCAGATAGAGTGTGTTTCCGCCGCCCGCCTCCTTGCGGAATTGTCGCAAAGCCTCAATGAATATCTGTCCTTCGATATCCCCCACCGTGCCGCCGATTTCAGCGATAACCACTTCGGCCTGCGCCTCCTCACCAACCAGGCGGATACGCTCCTTGATCTCATTGGTCACATGCGGGATCATTTGCACGCAGCCTCCGAGGTAATCGCCTCTGCGCTCTTTGGCAATCACTTCGCTGTAGACGCTTCCGGTGGTGACGGAGGAGTGACGCGTGAGGTTGACGTCAATGAAGCGTTCATAGTGTCCCAAATCCAAATCGGTTTCCGCGCCATCGTCCGTCACGAAAACCTCTCCGTGCTGGTAAGGGTTCATGGTGCCCGCGTCCACGTTGATATAGGGATCAAGTTTGAGCACCGTCACCTTGAACCCGCGATTGCGTAAAAGCCTGCCTAGGCTAGCGGTGGTGATGCCTTTTCCGATGGAACTGACGACGCCGCCAGTTACGAATATATATTTCGTCATTTCATAATCCTTTCAGCCATATCGAGCTCGTCCCATGAACGGACGTGGGGGGATGACATAGGGATATGAGCGAATGGTGGTTGGATAAAAACGGATATGATAATTGCAAAATTCGACAATTCGGTATTTCACAGTACATGATGGATGCGATGCGATCCTCGTTTTCCGAATTTTGCATCAACCCAAAAAAACCCCGCTCCCTTAACGGGGCGGGGTGGTTCATAGCCCTATTCATTATACTCACGGGCTGGTTTTTTATCAAGGTTTAAACCGTAAACTGAGGATATAGTGAGTTGATTCCCCACAATCACGCCTTGTTTTTTTTCCATTTCGCAAGGATGGAATCCAATTTCGTTTGTTGCTCGGGCGTGAGCTGACCTCGTATCTGCGTCATCAACTCCGTGCGATTCTCCTTCAATTTATCACGCTTTTGCTGCACGGAAAGGAGGGTGTTGTCCCGAATCGTCTTGGCGTTTTCGAGGGAGTTTTTGATCAATCCCGCAATTGCGGTTCTCTGTGTGGATGTTAAATTCAGTTCCTTCCCTATTCTCCTGAGAAGGTTAACACCCATTTTCACCTTGACGCCTGCCCACATCCGTTTCAATTTTATTCGCTGATTAGGCGTAAGGTTTACGAGGATTTGACTGCGCATCACTTTGCGCACGCCTATAATCTGTTCCTTCTTTTGTTCCGGAGATAACGACGGGCTTTTTCGAATGGCTCTGATCTGCATCGCCGAGGATCGCCATATTTGCATTATCTGGGATTTTTGCAGGGGAGTCAGTTGTAATTCACTCATAATTCTCTGTATTCCGGGTTTCATGCGATTGGTTGTCCGCACAAACCTGCCGGTTTTGGCGAATATGATAGAGCTAAAAGCCAACAATCCGATCAGAGTGAACGCTATGCGTATGATTCCTTTTTGGTATTTCATGACTGAGCCTCCTAAGTGTAACTGTGTCTCGATGAACATGCAAATTTCGGAATAAGGGCTTGGATAGCGCCGGCAAGGCATTTCGTCATGCCCGAAAATCGACTTTTGCAATCACCTCCATAGAGGGAATTTCTCTTGACTTTCACATCAGTGTGCGATGCAAGTCACCGAGCCTAATGAAGTGAATTCTGCAATCTCCGCTGATGATAAAAGTATAAGTATAGACGTACCGATGATTATATGGTTCATTGATGGTATCCGATGGAAATGGGGTTGAGGCGATATGATAGTTCGTTTATGCATATGGGAGAAACTCCTGTGAGTCGGATATAATACCCAGTGAACATGATGGTCAAGACTTGATGAGGGTATCAGAACCACAGACTCTTCTAATACCGCAATCCGCAAGCGATCAATCATGTCCGCATGTTATCCCGCCTGCGGGAGTTTCAAAATAAAGGAGTGAATCCGTGCCTCGTTTAATACTTATTGATTGTTACAGCTTGCTATTCAGAGCTTTTTTCGCCAGCAGCCCCTTGTCAACCTCTGACGGAAGACCTACGGGAGCCCTCTATGGATTCACCAATATGCTGCTGACTCTCCTTGATCAGGAAAAACCGGACGCGATTTACGCCGCGTGGGACGCGCCTGGGAAAACCTTTCGAGAGGAGCGATACGAGGCGTACAAAGGACATCGACCCGACGTGGCGGAGGAGTTGAAGACGCAATTCCCAGTGGCACGGGAAATCATGCAGGTGTTCGGCATTCCATCTGTGGAGACACCCGGCATGGAGGCGGACGACTGGATCGGCACGCTGTCGGTCATCGGTGCGCGCAATGGATACGAGGTGGTTATTATCACGGGGGATTCCGATCAACTGCAGTTGATCCGAGATCTCGTGCGGGTTCGGATGACGCACAAGGGCGTAACCGAAACCGCGTTGTTTGACGCGGAGGAGGTGAGGAAAAAATACGGGGTGGGTCCGGAAAGAATACCGGATTTCAAGGCTCTCGTTGGGGATACTTCCGACAACATCCCTGGTGTGCCAGGTGTCGGAAAAGTCACAGCGGCGAAACTCTTGCAGGAGTGGGGCAGCCTTGAAAACCTGCTCGAGCATGCGGAGGAACTACCCAAGGGCAAAGTGAGGGACGCCTTGGTCAACGGCAAGGAGACGGCTCTGCTATCGCTGGAGTTGGCGACGATCAAATGCGACATCCCTTTCGAAGGCGATATCTTGCCTTATGATCCGGGCAAGGTTCGATGGGCCGACGCGAGAGCGTTGTTTGAGAACCTTGAGTTCAAAAGCCTGCTTAGGCGTCTGCCGAAAACGGAAAATGCGGCGGAGGAGATTCAACGGACGCCTGGTGAGAGTACATTGCTGGGAAGAGAGAGGAATCGTCCTCAGTCCGCATTCAGCGCCGAAGCCATCAGGATTACCACAAACGAGGAGTTTCATCATGCGTTGAATTCGTTGAGGATGTCCGGCAGAGTGGCGATAAGATTGCATATGGATTCTTCGGATGGCAACGCGGAGCTAAAGGGGATTGGATTTGCGGCGACCTCCGAGTGCGGGTGGTACGCGCCGGTGGGACAATCCGACATGGAGGGGACGGATTCCTCGCTGGGGGGGCTGTTTCAGACGAAGCCCGAGATGTTCACATTGACGCTGGAGGATATGAAAGCATTGCTTTTGGATTCGAGTGTGAAACGGACCGCTCATGACGCAAAGCAAACAATACGTTTACTGTCGGAATACGGACTACCTCCGATGAATTTTCATTTTGACACCTATTTGGCGGATTATCTTCTGGACGCCTCCCATTCCACCCGTTCGTTGATGGATTTGGCGGAGCGGATTATTGAAGTGAAATGGGAAGCGGAGAATGCGTTCGATCCTGAACGAACCTTGGCGCGGGAAGCCGCGCTTTTGCTTGCGCTGGAGGATCGGATGACGGAGAGATTGGTGAAGGATGATCTCCATGACATTCTATTGAAACTGGAAATGCCTGTGGCGACTGTTTTAGCGTCGATGGAGAGGGAAGGGGTGTTGGTGGATAAAAAATGCCTTGAAACGCTCTCGAACGAGATGGCTCTGCAGATCGACACCCTTTGCCAAAAAATATACTCCCTTGCAGGACATGAATTCACCATCAACTCCCCGAAGCAGTTGCAAACCGTATTGTTCGAGGAGTTAAAACTACCCTCCGGGAAAAAAACCAAAACCGGCCTCACAACCAACGCAGAATTATTGGAATCCCTTGCGTCCCAGTACGAGATAGCCGCTCTCATTCTGGAATATCGCGAGCAGAGCAAATTGAAAAGTACATACGCGGATGCATTGCCTAAGTTGATCAACCCAAAAACTGGAAGAATACACACTACGTTCAACCAAACGGGCACGACCACCGGACGGCTATCCTCAAGCGATCCGAATCTTCAGAACGTGCCTGTTCGTTCCGAGGCGGGGCGGCGCATTCGGAAGGCGTTTATAGCTCCCAAGGGGCAGGTTTTACTTTCCTGCGATTATTCCCAGATTGAACTGCGGGTCTTCGCCCATTACACTCGGGATGCTCGAATGATGGAGGCTTTCGCTCGGGACGAGGATATCCACGCCGCCACGGCATCCACACTATTCGGCATCTCCCAAAGCGATGTGACAGGGGAGATGCGACGCAGGGCCAAGACCGTGAATTTCGCCGTAATTTACGGCCAAAGCGATTTCGGTTTGGCTAACAGCCTTGGAATTCCCCAGGAGGAGGCGCGCGAATTCAAGAAACGATACTTCGAGCAGTTTCCGGGAGTTCGGGAATACACACAGAAAACCGTGGAGCAAGCGCGAACAACCGGATACGTGGCCACTCTTTTGGGAAGGAGAAGATATATTCCCGACATATCCGCGAAAAACTTCAGCATCCGTCAGGCGGCGGAGCGTGCGGCAGTGAATATGCCGATTCAAGGCACCGCCGCCGATATGATGAAACAGGCGATGGTAAATGTCTATCACAGTATCTCCGACTTGTGCTATAATTGTTTTTTGGAATTACAGGTGCATGACGAGTTGGTTTTTCGCGTGGATAAGGCCTTCGTAGAGGAGGCGAGTCGGAAGATTACTCATATCATGGAAAGCGCATTCCCGTTGGATGTCCCGGTGCGGGTGGATGCCAAATACGGTGAAAATTGGATGGAGATGACCCCACTCCCTCGTTAAAAGAGATCGATATATTCCGTATTTGCTTTGAGAGGCTAATAATTTCATGTTTATTTCATGCAGGATATCTTGTAAAAAGGTAGAATTACATATAGAATAGAGTAAGTGGCTTTTTTGTGGGGTGAATTCTCGATCCTCGCTGTGTTTAAATGCGGTATGGCGCCGACCATGCAATGACTGTATGCGATGCTGATGGAAGTCGGCATCATGAGAGGAGTTGAGTTGCAATGACTGATGATATCAACCACGCGATGAGCGAAACACCTTCGGATATGTCCGATCGCTCGGAGGTTGAACGAACCGAGACGTCGACATCCGAATCCGCGGAGATATCCTCCCAGGATAATCCATCCGAGGATATGGGTGTACAAAACGTCATGGATTACGATCAGAGCATCCCCACATTTTCCGAAGGGGATGTGGTTCAGGGTGTCGTCGTGCATATTGATCGAGAAGGTGTTCTCGTGGATGTGGGGATGAAATCAGAGGGGATAATTCATCGCAACGAACTCTCCCGGGATGCAAGCGCCGCAGCCGAAGATATTGTGAAGGTTGGCGAGAAAATAGATGTTTATGTATTGGAAGTGGAAACCCAGGATGGAAACCTCATCTTATCGAAGAAACGCGCGGATTTTGAGAAGGCGTGGGAGCGAGTGCAGGAGGCGAAGGATCAGAACAAGACTCTTGTGGCGTTGGTGACGGATCGCGTCAAAGGAGGATTGGTGGTGGATTTGGGCATTCGTGGTTTCGTGCCCGCCTCGCACGTCGGGAACGGCTCTCTGAAGAATAATTTGGATAAATTCGTGGGGCAATCCATCCCTCTGAAGGTGATAGAGGTTGACAAGGAGCGTCGCAAGGTGGTCCTTTCCAACAAGCTGGCGCTGGAGGAGGAGCGGGAGCAGCGCAAGGCGGATACCGCGCAAAGTTTGGCGGTGGGACAGATTCGCAAAGGCATTGTGAGAAGACTTACGACTTACGGAGCGTTTGTGGATCTTGGCGGAATCGACGGTTTGTTGCATATCTCCGAAATGTCCTGGTCGCGCATTAATCATCCTCAGGAGGAGATGAAAGAGGGCGACGAGATAGACGTGATCATCCTTAAAATGGATTTGGAAACGGGGAAAGTGAGTTTGGGACGACGGCAGATACTGCCCGACCCATGGAAGGCGATAGAGGAGAAGTATCATATTGGTGATATGATCAAGGGGCCGATTACCCGAATAGTCCCCTTCGGCGCATTCATGCAGATCGAGGGTTTGGAAGGGATCATTCCAAATTCCGAAGTGACAGGCAAGAAAGGCGGGAAGGCTGCAGGAAATCTGGAGCAGGGACAGGAGGTCGAGGCCATGATCATTGATATGAAACCCGAGGAACGCAAGATAACCCTTTCCATCGCCAAAGCGAGACATGAAGAGGAAACTCGTCAGGAGCAGAAGCAGGTCGAAGAGTTCCATAACCGCGCCAACGGAGATCAGGGAGCTCCTCGCTTCACTATTGGGGACGCTTTAAAGGCGAAAGAGGACAATGAAGCGGATTCCGAACAGTGATAACCCTCTTGAGGGGCTTCGAGATTTTCAT
>JAJZOL010000214.1 GCA_021811565.1 bacterium
ACAACTCTTCGCCTCCGATTGGCTCCCGTGAAAATAGTATAGTTAGTTTATCAGATTATATGTATTTATGTCAAATATGTTTCTCATCGCCCGACATCGCCGCGAAGACGATGCGATAGGTAGCCGTTATCGTACTTGACAAACTATCCCGATTGTGATATTTTGTATGATACGAAAGTTTTTCTCGGACTTTGCCGAAACAGGTGTTCGGACTGTGCAAAATAACAGCTTTTTCCCATTTTCACGTTCCGAGGCCTAAGTATTTCGAGATAGTCCGCCGATAATAAGTTCAGAAGAGATGCAAAAGGCAAACCTTCAGAAATGCAGGGACGCAAAACCATGGGCCTAAAGGCTTGAGGGGAACCCCTTGGGAAGCTATGGCTGCCAGGTTGCCGTCTTTCGACTTCGGATTTTCCGCACGGGAAATCCCCGATGAGAAAGGGGCAAACAATGAAAATATCGATGGAAGAGGTTGGCAACATTCTCCGCACTCAGCAGGCGGAGGGGGTTGCGGGTAACGCATCCAACCTGAACACGGGGGTTGCGGTTGCGCAGGTCGGCACTCAACATCCTGCGGCAAGCGTGGAGTTATCCTCCAGAGCGCAGGAGATCCAACTCGCCAAGCAAGTGGTGAACAACTCCCCGGACACGCGCGAGGAATTGGTGCAAAGTCTCAAATCTCAAATAGATAATGGTACTTACCATGTTACCGGCGGCGAGATTGCGGATTTGATCATGCGCAGAGCCTATGCGGATAGGATTCGTTAGCCGGGTGATTCTCACAACCACCTCAATCGGTTTTTCCAAAGCGGGGACGATATAAGTCCCCGCTTTTTTAGTCGCTCAACCCGCAAGCTCAGCCGATTTTCCCCTGCGTCCCATTCGGTGAATGGAACCCTTCTCAGCAAATAGTCGAACGGGATGAGCACATGGTTAAATATGAGAAGTCGTCGAATCGTTAATCAGTTCGCAAATATGCAGTCTTTTCACCTCAAGGTCGTCGATCCTCATTTTTTTAACCCGAACCCGCCCCAAGGCGAGACTGCCTATCGCCAAAGCACCAATCGCAACCGCTCCAATCGCCAACGCCCCCAGGGATATCGCTCCGAACGCTGCGGCACCCGTCGCGAATGCACCGGCGGCGCCGGCGCCAAGGGCGGATGCGCCTGTCGTCGATGCTCCAGTGGCGGAGGCGCCGGTAGCGGTGGCGCCCATTCTCACGCTTTTAAACCGAACGCTCTTCGGTTGTTCCTTCGGTTCGGAGACACCTGCGTTTTCTTTTTGGTTCATCATCTTCTCCTTTATTCATCATTCTGAAGGATTCCCATGCGGTATTGCAAGCCATCGGGTATTGGAAAGATATCCAACGGCTATTCAAATCGCCTTAACATAGGGTAAAAATACCATTGTAAATCGCAACTTGAGGAATAGCGGGACGCCATCTTTCAATTTGCAGTGATCGGTTCCTCCCTTAAGGCGATTGCGGATTTTCAACAAAGAGGCGAATCCCAAACCCAACGAGTTTCGAACCTCTAAGTAAAGGAGACAACGGTATGATTAAAAACGTTCTGCTTCTCTCATCTCTTGTACTGATCGCATCTCTTCTCCCCTGCCGCTCCCGCGCAGCGGACACCTTCGGCAAGGAGGCTGCTTTTCTTAAAAAGCACGTCAAAACAATCATCCTCTCCGAAGGGAAAAACGGTCCGGCGGTGCTGGTGGTTCCAGCCTATCAGGGAAGGGTCATGACCAGCAGCGTGGACGGGGCTAACGGGTTAAGCTATGGTTTCGTGAACGATAAATTCATCGCCACCGGTAAACTCGTTCCGCACATGAACGCATTCGGCGGCGAGGACCGATTTTGGATTGGTCCTGAGGGCGGTCAATTCGCACTCTTCTTCCCGCCACACGCCCCGTTCGATATGCAGCATTGGCAAACTCCCGCGCCTTACGATTCTCAGCCCTTCAGTGTGGTGAGCGCGAACTCTCGCCAGGCGACGTTTCGGAAGGAGTTCAAGTTAAAAAATTACCACGGCACGATCTTCTCCGTTCGCGTGGTTCGTCAGGTTCGACTTCTCAGTCCCTCGCAGGTTTGGAGCGATCTTCATGTCTCGCCGAAGCATGGCGTGAAACTGGTGGGATATGAGACGATCAACAAGCTCACCAACATTGGAAATAAAAAATGGAATAAGTCCACCGGACTTCTCTCCATCTGGATATTAGGTCAGTTCAACGCCTCCCCCACAACCACCGTTGTGGTGCCTTACAAACAGGGATCGGTCTCCAAACTAGGTAAAATCGCCACCACCGATTATTTCGGCAAGATTCCCGCCAACAGAATCCAAATGAAGAACGGCGATATTTTCTTCCGAGCGGACGCCAATTACCGCAGCAAGATCGGCGTCAATCCGAGACGCGCCAAAGGCGTTCTTGGCAGTTACAGCGCCGGCACCCACACCCTGACCATCATTCAACTCAACCTGCCCAAGGGGATCACCAGCTATGTGAACTCCCTCTGGAAAATCCAGAAGCATCCTTTCGGCGGTGACGTGGAAAACAGCTACAACGACGGGCCGAATCAACTCGGCACGCGCATGGGCAATTTCTACGAGGTGGAGAGCAGCTCCCCGGCATTGGCTTTGGCTCCGGGTCAAACAGCCATGCATATGCACAGAACCATTCACCTGACCGGAAATGTGAAGGAGCTTGATTCCATATCCGTTGCGGTGCTCGGCGTCCATCTGAAACAGATAGAGACCGCCCTGCCCCCGTTGAAGTAGACACAACCAGGCATGGACTTGGGCATACGGAACGCCTGTTCGGGCGTTCCGTATGTTTTGATGAAATAAAAATGCAAAGGATGGATATTCAGCATGAGTCAGGAATTCGCCGAAGACCGTTATTCGCACATGCAGTACCGTCGCTGCGGACGCAGCGGCTTGAAATTGCCGGTTATCTCGTTAGGAGCCTGGGAAACCTTCGGAGGATACCGAGGAGAGGATGTCGCACGGTACTGCCTGTTTCGCGCATTCGATTTGGGCATTACGCATTTTGATCTTGCGAACAATTACGGCACCCCTCCCGGCAACGCCGAGATCGTATGCGGCAAGATCATCAAGGAGATGCCTCGTGATGAACTTATCATCTCCAGCAAGGCTGGATACTACATGTGGCCCGGACCTTACGGCGACTGGGGATCCAAAAAGTATCTCGTCGCAAGTTGCGATCAATCCCTGAAGAGGATGGGATTGGAGTATTTCGATATCTTCTACCATCATCGCATGGATCACGAAACCCCCTTGGAGGAGACCTTGGGCGCACTGGACCTTCTAGTGAAGCAGGGCAAGGTTCTTTACGTCGGAGTAAGCTCTTACAGCGGGGCTCACTTTGCGGAAGCCACCCGTGTCGTCGAACGAATGCACCTCACCCCGATCACCATCCATCAGCCGCGTTACAATATGCTCGGTCGGGGCATCGAATGGGATCTGCTGCCTCAATTGGAGCGAGCGGGGACGGGCTGCATCCCCTTCTGCCCGTTGGCGTCGGGTTTGTTAACAGACAAATATCTTGGCGACTCCATCCCCGCAGAGAGCCGCGCAGCGCAGCGATGGGGCGAGGACTGGGTGAAGCGAAACCTCTCGCCTGAGAAAAAAAAGACTTTGATCGCCCTCAATGACCTTGCGAAAAAACGGGGACAGACCTTGGCGCAAATGGCGTTGGCGTGGATACTCAGGCTTCCGAGCGTTACGAGTGCGCTGATCGGCGCCTCCAGCGTGGAACAGATCGAGGAGAATGCAAGGGCGTTGGAACGTTTGGAATTTTCAGAAGAGGAACTGAACCGAATCGACGAATTAACCAAACCCGCCCATTAAAATCAATCTTTTATCCCATGACGCCGCCCAAAACGGGCGGCGCCATGCGAATTCAACGAAACTCCTTAGAAATTGCCGTTCAAAGACAACAGGATGTTTCGTCCTTGCACAAACCTCGTGCCGCTGAACCCCGACTGAAAGTTTACGATGGATCGGTCGTCGAAAACGTTTTGGATATCCAGTCCCAAGCTCAAATTATCCCCAAGCATGCTTTTAGGCGTGGCGAAATGCAAATCCACCTGAGCATGCCCCACCCTCGGTCCATTGGGCAACTGACTGCTGGCGAGCCCGCTTCCGTAATTGAGCACCATTGCGGCCTTGCCTCCGCCCTTCGTTAGATACGCCATTCCGAAGCCGATGGTGTTTCGCTGGTCGTGGTCGTTGAAATCCGGCGCAAGCGCACCGGTGTTGTCCAGCCCGTTCGGCATGGCGGTGGAGTAGGTGTAGTTGAAATATCCGTCCCATCCCACCCCTTTGGGCGGTGAGAGATCATAAGAGAACTCCAATCCGTGAACGGCGCCGTATTGGAAGTTCACTGCGGAGAATATCCCGTTTTCCACCCCCGGGATGAGCAAGCCGGTGTCCACTTGGTTGTGAATCTGCTTGTAGTAATACGCTAGTTTCACCGACTGACCTTGCCCGATCTGCCTTGCGTAACTGACGTCATACTGGTTCAGCGTCTCCGGATCAATCGGCGCTCCGACCACCGATCCCTGTGCCTGTGGCGGCGTGTTGAAAAGCCTGTCATACGACCATCTCAGCACGCTCAGACGATCCAAGGCGTAGGAGAAATTAAGGCGCGGACTTAACTCCGCAGTGTCCACCGTTGGCTGACCGAGATTTTGCGACTGCTTGAACCAATCATATCTCAATCCGTAGTTTATCGTAAATGGTTTCGTGGCTTTCCACGTGTCCTGAACGTAAGCCGCGCGATAGAAACCGGAACGATGCACTAGGAGGTTGGGGGTCGTTCCGGAGGAGGCGATGTAGACGGGATTACCGTAGACATCCATTACGGGCTGTCCCTGAGCGTTTTTCTGCACGGAGCCTGCCGGCGCCAAATTTGGAGAGACCGCCACTAATTCGTCCAAAGCGAGCTGGCTCGCCGGTATTAACTGATAGGATTCATCCCCGTATTGATCGTCCATCAATATTCCAGCCATGACCGTGTGCGTGCCGCGTTTCATCGTGATGCTACCGGTGAACTGGGTTTGATGGACATTACGATGCACCGTGGGATTGTAGTCGATGGAGCTGTCCACAGGCAGATTCAACACGTTCACCACAGGATTGTTATTGAAAACATCCTGCCCCGAATGCAACAAGGTGATGGAAAGCAATCCGGTATTCTGACGGGACATCCGGCTCTTCCATGAAAGGGTGGCGAACTGACTCACCTCCCGTTGGGTGATGTCCTGTCCCGCCGCCTGCTGCGATGGCAGAACCTCGGGCGCCGCGCCGAGCAGATTGGCGGTTTGAGGGGTGAGGGTTGGGATCGTGCCGTCGGCGTTGCGCATGCCGAGGAACCCATATCCTTCGCCATAGGCGGAGAACGAACTTGGCAGCCCGGTACTGTTATTGATCTGCATGGTTCCCGGGGAACTGCTCAAAGTAAGCGTTAAGTTGTCACGGGAGGATGGAAGCAGACGAAACTTTGTGAAGTAGTTTTGATCTGAACCCAAATTATGCGCCGATTGATCATTTGGCTGTTGCGGCATTTCGGCGTTATCGGTGCGGGTTGCGTTGATATCCATTACGTAACTCGCCTTTTTGCCCAGCGGCCCCAGCAGCGTCAGATCCCCGTTCGTCGTTTGATACCCGCCATCTTGCAGCGAAAAATCCTCCTCGAATTTTTTGACACTGGGGAGAGTGGTGATATCCATAATGGCGGCGGTTTGGCCTCCGTACTCCGGTGCGAAACCTCCTGTAATCATCTGCAGGCTTTGAATGGTTGAGGGAACCACAATGGAACCCTGCCTCCCCATGAGAGTGTCAGGCATGGGTACGCCATCCACCACGTAGGTGATCTCCGCATGTTCCCCGCGAATATGCTGTTGTCCACTGGAATCGGACGCCACTCCCGGCTGCCCTTGCGTGATCGCCTCGAGATTTCCACCAGCCTGATTGACGAACGTGGTGATCTGTTGGTGGCTAATATGAGTGCTGGAGCTTGTAACGGAGGGATGGATCTCCAATCTCGTGGCGGTGATTTTTATGTAAATATCCTCAACCGGCGGTGCGGTTTTGGATTTGAGAATTAACGAGGAACCCGCCGGAATTCCGATCATCGTGGGGATGACCCCCGGAGTCGCGTCCGCCATTTTCCACGTTTTGACGTTGAATGCGATGGTCGGCGCAGAGGAGTTCAAGCCTGTCATTAAGGTTACCGGCGCATGCTTGCCACTGAGATCCTGTATTGTGACGGTCGCTCGCGCCAATGGCAGGAGCGTCAAACCGTTTTCGACCACGAACTGCACGTCACTCCATCCACGTGCCTGAGCCTGCTTTGCGAAGAACGCAAGCAATACGACAAGCATAACGGAGATGAGGCATGGTATTTTTTTCATCCGTTCACCTCGAAATCAAAATGCAGCCTGACCTGGCTATCCACCGGCTGACCGTTCATAGTGGCGGGTTTGAATTTCCACCTTTTAATCACCGCCTCCGTTTCCCGATCCAACTCGTCCACCCCTGATGACTGCAATATCTGCATATCCGTCGGGTCTCCATTCGCCGTGACGGTAACCAGAAGCACTAGCGTTTTGTTGATATCGCTGGTGCGGACGTCATCCGGGATGGTGGGATCAGGCGCGGAAATGGCGACCGCTTTGGTGAATATCGGCTGAGGATTCACTGGCGGAGGCGTATTGACAACCTGCGGAAGCTGAGCGATCTGTTCCGGCTTTTTAGGCTTCACCACCGGTTTCGGCTTCGGCGGTGGGGGCGGAGGCGTTTCCTTCGTCGGTTTGGTAACGGTCTCCTTCGGAGTACCGGTTTGCTTGGCGGTGGGTTTCAAGTTGGTGGGAACCACCCCCATCTGTCCGGAACCATTGGCGTTCACGGAATTCGCGTCTGATCCGCCGTTTCCCGTACCTGGGGCACTTGCGATAAGCTTGGGCTGCGTCAGATTGCTTTTGGGAACGTGATGCGCCTGAGCGACTTTTTCAGGCGACTTGTGCGTGGCTTTCGCCTTGTGCTGCGGATGTTTGACGGCGCTTTTCCGCTGGGGTTTTTCCGCGATTTTTTGAGGCGGCGGAAGATTGATCAAACGCGTATCGATGAAGTCGCGGCGAATGACCTTGAATGCCTCGAAGTGCGCCAATATCGGCAAGGCGATGATGTGCACGAGTATCGTGATGCCGACAATGCGCAAGAGCAATGGATTATTTTTTCTTCTGCGGCGCATGACAGCCCCTTTCACGATTGCTCCGTGGCGATGGCAAAATTGACAATGCCGGCTTTTCGAGCTTCATCCATCGCCGTTACCACCGTGCCATGCAGACAATCCTTGTCCGCGTTGATGATCACCAGATTGCCAGGTCCCGCATGCAGATTCTCCAAACCGGTTTCGATGTCGTCCATTGTGACCGGTCGGGTGTTAAGATAGACCTGGTTGTTCTTCGTGATGGTGATGGTGATGTTTTGGGAGGAGTGGTCATTGGCAGTGGACGCCTTCGGAAGGTTGACCGGCAATCCAGATTGCACCACCATCGCGAGGGAAGCCACCATAAAGAAGAAGAGCAGAAACATCATCGTGTCAATCATGGGAATGATGATGATCTCAGCCTCCTCGATAGGTTTCCTTCGTCCGATGCGTACTCTTTTTCGCATTTCCATGGTGTTTTCTCTCCTTAATCCACTCTGCCAGTCAGAAGGTTAACAAGCTCCGAGCCGTAAAACTCGATATCCTCCAGGATTTTTCGGGAGAGATTAGCGAAGTAGTTGTAGAAGATAAAGCCAATGACAGCCAAGCTGATGCCAGTTGCGGTGGAGATGAGCGCTTCTGCGATACCGCCCAGAATTTGAGTGGGATTGGACAGCCCCATCTGCGATGCAACTCGGAAGGCGGCGATCATTCCCGCAATGGTTCCCAGCAAGCCAAGCAACGGGGAAATGTTTACAATGGTCTTAATGATGGTCAAATTCGCTTCGAGAAGCGGCTGCTCGTTCGCCGCCTCCTGCTCCATCGCCATCTCAATTGCGTCGGGAGGGCGATGAGCGTTTTTCAACCCTCTCTCGAACACACGGCCTATCGAACCGCCGAACTGCTGGCATATTTCGAGGCCCTTCTGGACATTGAAATTACCGTCGTTGTCCCGCGCAGTTCGCAACTCTTCCATAAGAGCGTCGCCGTCCACTGCGGTTTTCCGCAAGGATATCGCCCTTTCGATACCGATGGATATGAGGATAATGGAGCACAGAATAAGGGGGTACATCATCACCCCGCCATGATGTATGAATGAAATAACAACGGACATTATAGATTCCTTTCCATGAATAAATGCGGTAATCCGGCAACTGCAATTCGAGCCGTCCAAGGGATAAGCATGCTTCCGCAAGACGAAACAGGGTGCGGCGAACCGCTTACAGCCTGTTCCACAGGGAATATGCCATCACCCACAGCGAATTTCGCAATTGCCGATAATGGGCACGGTTAATCATCGCACTTAGGCTGCATTGGCTAAATGCGATCACGTGAAGCTCGTCTCCAACCCCTATAGCTCTAGGCGTCAAGGAGCACAATTAAATACTCCACGCCAATTGAGCGGACGAGAGAGAGCCAAATATGAAGATGACAGGGGTTAAGCCAACGGTGGTGCGCGGGAGGGAGTGTAATGGATTTCCAGGGAGGGAGCCAAATCCGGGTTGATATCAAACGGGACATAGACCGACGGCTCCGGCGGAATCAGGTAAGGCGGCAAAGCGCTCGATAGCAGATTGGATTGCCATTCGCAAAAAGCGCACGGCTCGGGGGTGGCTTCGATAACGATGCCGCCACCGCTCTGATATGCGTCGAAAGTCTCCTCGACCGAACAGGGACGATGAAATATGGGCGCACCGTTATCATCGTAATGGTTATGCAAAAGCGGCAGCACGGTTCCCATGAAGAGATACAGGAAACCTACTATTGTGGTTTGAAGATGCAGTTGTCGCCTAGATGGACTCGTCAACAAACGCAAAAGTGACACCGCTTTCCAAAATCTATAGAAGAGCAACGGAAGTAGGGAATGTGGCGTGCGCCTTATTCAATTTACAATACCGTAATCGATACCCCACCTGTTTCATCTATTTTACCGCAATTATCGGCGAAGGTTGTGGTATGCTTGAATCTATATTCAGCGAATTGAAGATACATTTTAACTTTTTTCGAAGGTTAGACGCCATGTGCGGACGTTTCATGCTTTCCAAGTCCACCCCCGACCTCGTTTCCCGATTCGGAATCATCGAAGTGATCGCGGATATGATTCCGCGTTACAATATCTCGCCCAGCCAGCCCATCTGGGTGGTGAGGGAGGAGCGAGTTCGAATTATGGAGCCTATGCAGTGGGGAATGGTTCCGTTTTGGGCGCGGGAACGGGGAAGCGGAGTGATAAACGCCCGCATGGAAAGCCTCACGGAAAAGCCAACATTCAAGCAGGCATTCAGGCGCAAGCGCTGCCTGATACCTGCGGATGGATTTTACGAATGGCGGTCCACTAACGGGGTCAAGCGCCCCTTTCTATTTCGGCTTAAGGATGGTGAGCTTTTCGCGTTCGCTGGTTTATGGGATGAATGGACATCCCCGGATGGCTCCCCTTTGCGCTCATGCGCCATCATCACCGTGCCCCCAAACGCCCTGCTTGCAAAAATCCATAATCGGATGCCTGCAATTCTGTCTGCCGAAGACGAAAACCGATGGCTTGATGAGGGCGCAAATCCCGCCGCAGGCGACTTGTTGTCCCTTCTCGCACCCTATCCCCCCGAGAAAATGGAGATGATTCCGGTGTCCAACAAGGTCAACAATCCGCGCTACGAGGGGCCGGAATGCATGGAGCAAGCGGAGTGAGTGTAGACCGTTTAGACAATTAAAATGAGAAACAAGCGGCGAGTCCTTCTCATCGTTTAGGTAAAATAAAACTCAAACAATAGAGGTAATTGCAAAATTCAGGATATGTGGCTATTATCGCTCATTTCACTTTCAGTGACATACTTGAAAATCGAATGTTGCAATTACCTGAATAAGTAGGTGGTTTTCGCATACATGAACAAACTCAACCTGCAAGCATTCTGGGAGGAGAATCGCGCATCCGAAGGACACTCCTTTCGCACGGACAAGCCGCGAGCGCCTATCTCCCTTCCGCTGGATGACCATTATCTCTGCGGAGTTCTATCCTTCGATATGCGACGATATCACCTTGATGCCCCTTACCGCGAGGAGATAAATCGGGAAGCTAACGCTATCCTGAAACGAGAGATCGGTCGCGCTTTCTTCAGTGAAAAAGAGCTTCCCATACGTCCTATGCGTATCGAGGAGGTGTTCGAATCCTTCTTCGTCTTTTCGGAGAACAATCCGCCTTGGCTTGAAACAAACATCCGCACGATTGAGGATCTTCAAAGGCTGATCGATCGAGTCTCTCGCTTGGATTTGGAGGATATCCTCCTTCCGGAAGGCTGGGAGCGGGTGGTGGCGCAATATGAAGAGAGAGTGGGGCGCAAGGTGTATTTCGGAACGGGCGGCAGAGGCCCCGCAACGGTGGGCGCCTCGGTTATCGGCACCGGCAACCTCTGTTTATGGTTAATGGACTATCCCGAAGTTATTCAGGAGTTTTACGAATTGCTCGCCGATGTATACGTGCGATACGCCCGCATCCTGAGAAGGTTGACGCATGCGGATTTCGAGGGTTGGTGGATCACCGATGACAACTCCTGCCTCTTCTCGCCAAGGCAATACGAGCGATTTTGCGCACCGGTCCTCAAGGTTCTGTTCGACAACTTCGCGCCGTCTCTCTCGGCGAACAGATACCAGCACTCCGACAGCGCCATGGGGCATCTCATGCCAATTCTCAATGCGCTTGGCGTGAACAGCGTCAATTTCGGACCGACCATTCATCCCGCCGCAATTCGCGAAGCGATGCCGACCACTTATATCAACGGCCAGTTGCCGCCTCTTGTCCTTCGCAACGGCTCCGAGGAGGATATCCGTGAGTATGTCCGCCGAGACTTCGACGCGGCAGGCGGGGACGGCGGACTCACATGCACCACTGCGGGAAGCGTTGACGAGGGAACCCCCTTCGAAAATCTTCGCGCATACATGCTTGCGGTGCAGGAACTGACCCGATACGATTCTTAAATCCTCACAGCGCCGCTATTTCTCGGCGGGAGTGTGCTGAACCTCGTAACGCAGTTGAATGTTCAGGTTGCGTTTGCGCTTTTGGGTGAAGATAACCCCCAGCTTGCTCCATAGCTCCTCCGCCTTTTCAGGATACTTCTCCAAAACATTCACCTTCTCGGCGGGGTCCTCCTGCAGGTTATAGAGTTCATCAGGTTCAGGATCCACGCGAGAAATGAAACTCCAATTCTCATCCCGCACGCAGCGATGGCGGGACTCATAATAACCGGTGATCACAACTTCACGCAGCTTCTCCTCATCTCCCGTCACCAACCTCCAAGCGCTCTTCCCATGCATCGCCAAAGTCTCTCGGCTCATGCCAAGCATATCAAGGATGGTGGGCAAAAAGTCATCCGTTTCCACAAGAGGCTTGATGCGCTTCCCTGCGTACTTTTTTTCGGGATGGCGGATCATTAAAGGAATCCGCAGAAGTTCGCTGTAGAGGTTTCTGTCGGTCTTCATGATGGAGCCATGATCTCCGTGAGGATGACCATGATCCGCAAGGAGAGCTATAATGGTATTCTCCATCAAGCCCAGTTCGCGAAGACGATCCAAAAACCTTCCCGTCCAAGCGTCCACGAAAGCCACTTCACCAGCGTAAAGACCGCGCACGAATTCCAGTTCCTCGGAGGTCATCCAGTCGCACGGTCCGTATTTGGGATGCAAAAGCCTCTTGCCTTTGTAATTGGGGTCGGTGTAGACATCATACTTCGCGGGAGGATCCCATGGTTCATGCGGGTCGAAAGAATCCACCCAGAGGAAGAACGGTTCATTGGCGCCTGCGTTTCCCTCGACCCATTCAATCGCATTGCCCATCACTTGCGCGCAGAAGTAGTCCTCCTCCCCCTTGCGCTTGGCGGTGTTGCGGAAATACTGCTCCAGCATCCAAGCGACCGGATCCCCCTCCATCTCCGGCTTGATGTAGTCCTTGATATTCTTGTTATGGGGCGCGGAGATATACGGATCGCCCTCTTGACCTCGGATCCACTCAAAGGAGTGAAACCCCTTATGGAAATTCATATCCGGCCGGGCGAGATGGTAGGTGTCGGTAATAAGCCCGCAGACATAGCCCATGGCGGAAAATATCTCCGCCGCTGTCACATCCTCCCGCTCCAAGGGCTGCCAGGGACGGAAAGGAAGAGTTCTCTGACCGGTGAAGAGAGCGGTTCTCACCGGTATCGTTGGCAACCCCTCCGGATAGGCGTTATCGAAAAGCACGCTATCCTCGGCAAGCCTGTCAATATTCGGCGTTTTGACGCGCACACCCCCATACGCCCCCACATGGTCCCTTCTAAGGCTATCAAGCATAATCACCACGACATTATAGGGTTTCATGGACCTCTCCCTCCCTTGCGAAAAAATTAACGCACACGGCTTCCGCTGGGCACTTTGGTTTCGGGATGAAGCAAAATGGCTTGTCCTTCCACGTCCGCCGCAAGCAGCATGCCCTGAGATTCAATTCCTCTCATTTTGCGTGGTTTCAAATTCGCCACCACCGCGATTTGCTTCCCGATGAGCTCCTCGGGTTGATACATCTCCGCGATACCCGCAAGTATCGTTCTGGTCTCCTCGCCGATCCTCACTGTAAGTTTCAACAGCTTGGTGGCGTTGGGGATGGGTTCCGCAGCGAGGATGTCCGCGATTCTCAATTGAATCTTCATGAAATCCTCGATGGTTATGGTCTCCGATTCGGCGGTTGCCGTTGTTTCCGGAGATTCCTCCTTTTGGACCGGCTTGATTGTCTCTTCGCTCAATTTTTTCTCCTGTTTAACCGAATTGCCGCCCTTGGCGGGTTCTTCGCTCTTCGTATCCTGTATGCGCGGAAAAATGGGCTGCGGCTCGGGCAGTTTTGCACCTGATTTAAGTAAACACCAATTGCCTGCATCCCTCCACTCGAACTTTGGAATATGATCCGCTCCTATCTGCTCCAAAAGCGATCTCGATGCAAAGGGCATTACCGGATGAAGGAGTGTCGCCATCACCCTGATCGCCTCAAGGCAGGTTCGCAGCGTGGAGGCGAGTTCCGTCGTTTCGCCCTTCTTCGCGAGAGTCCAGGGTTTTTTCTCCTCCACGTACCGATTCATTCGGCTCACCAATCTCCAGACCGCCTCCAACGCCCCGTTGAACCGAAACTCCTTCAAGGCGTTGTCGTAATCCGCCAAAACCTCCGTTCCCAATCCGCTGATCTCCGGATCCACGATACCGTCCGGAGTCGCCCCTTCGAAATATCTCCCCACCATATTGCATGTGCGGTTGCAGAAGTTTCCAAGGTCATTCGCGAGATCGGTGTTGTATCGGCGGAGGAAGTTATCGTAATTGAATTCGGAATCGCCGTGAAACTGCATCTCCCTGAGCAGCAGATATCGCAGAGAATCGACTGCGATATCCTTGGAGGCTCCCGTAAGTTGGGCGATCTCGGCGCTGAACTCGGTTGGATGAGGCAAACCACCGGTTCTTTTCCCCTCCTTTTGCCCGGAACTGCCCACCCACCAACCGTGGGCGTACACCTGCTTCGGCAGCGGCAACTTCAGAGCCATCAGCATGGCTGGCCAGAGTGTGGCGTGAAAGCGCACGAATATCTCCTTCGCCATAAGGTGCGTATCGGCGGGCCAGAGCTCTTGAAACCGCTCCATGTCGTCAGGCCACCCGGCGGCGGTGACGTAGTTGATAAGGGCGTCGAACCAAACGTATATCACCTTATCCGGCTCATCCGCAACCGGGATACCCCAGCCATTATTGGCGCGAGTGACGCTCATATCCCGCATGCCCTGCTGAATGAAGCTGATCACCTCGTTGCGGCGAAAATCTGGCTGAAGGAAATCCGGGTTCTCTTCAATATGGTGCAGCAACGGTTCCGCATATGCGGAGAGGCGAAAAAAGTAGTTCTCTTCCTGAACCCGCCTCAAAGGTTTGCGACACTCGGCGTTTGGGCAGAGATGATCTTCCTGAACATCCGTGTCGCGAAAAAACGTTTCGTCTGAGACGCAATACCATCCTTCATACATCCCTCGGTAGATGTCGCCGGAATCGCGCAGTCTGCTGAAAAACTCCTGCACCCCCCGAACGTGTCTCGGTTCCGTGGTGCGGATGAAATCGTCATTTTCGATATGCAGATTACTCCAAGCGCTCTTGAACTCCGCCGCGAGCGCATCCACGAATTCCTTGGGGCTTTTTCCCACCTTTTCAGCGGCTTCGTAAACTTTCGTAGCCTGTTCATCCGTTCCGGTGAGAAACCAAGTTTTCTCACCGCGCATGCGATGATACCGGGAAAGCGTGTCGCAACAGAGCGTGGTGAGCGCGGATCCGATGTGGGGACTGCCGTTCACATAGTAGATGGGGGTGGTTATGTAGTATTTTTTCTCTGTCATATCTCCATTCCAAACGACTCAAAAAATAACATCCCAGTGGATGATGAATTAGGGTAACCTGTGAAGATATGATACCCCGTATCCGGTTTCTCGGCAATTGAGACAAGCCGGGACGCCTGCCGAGAAAAGGGGCTGCTCCTTTTAGTTCCATCGGGGAGATGTCCCAAATTCATCCAGCATTCTCAATCACTCGTTATCGCTGGTTTTGTTAAAGAGTATTCATGAAACAGTTTCTTCCTACAGCAATTCGTTGCGCCTTGATATGCGGATGCATTCTCTTTTCGTACTGTTTCGCTTATCCGCACACTATTACAACGGCGGGGAGTTTTGAAGCGAAAACACATTGGCTGCTCGGCAAGGGTTGGATGTCATCCTCCGTCACTCCTTCGGGTTTGATGTTGCAATCGAACGTGGAGAACGACTGCGACGCTTGGTGCAAGTCGGATTTAGGCAAATCCTGGATGATTTTCACTAAGGTCTTCATACAAAATTCGAGTGTGAGTCCATCAAAAACGGATCGAAATACGCCAGGCTCCGTTAGCTTGGTTTTAGGCTCAAGCGGAAACAAACCGATCATTCTCTTTCGGATTGTTCGAATGGTATCCGGCGTGAGTGCGGTGGAGATAAACTTGGCATCATACAAGCACCAACGCACAGAACGATTGGTCGCTAGCGGATGGATGCCTGAAGCGGGAGACTGTTATTACTTAAGGATCATCAAGCCTTTCCGCGCTCCTTTTTTCCTTGTGGAAGTTTATGGGGAGGGGAGTTTCTCTTATGTCACCCAAACGCCCTCTTTTTCATCTCATACTCTTTCTGAAATCAAGCGCATCGGTCTGGAAACGCACGCCATTGAAACCACTATTTCGGATATCCATGTCTCCTCTTTTCCCTATGAATTAAAATCCAATATTTTGCTGGCTGATAAAGCGATTAGGGATCTTGTGGATCATTATTGGGTGGGCGGTCCGGGAACAGGGCATATCATTCCCACATGGAATGGATGGCAATCGCGTCATTTTTTCCCTCAAGGCGGGATGTGGGAGCGCGGAATGATGATATTCGCACTGGACTCGTATTATCGAAGCTCAAGGGATCCCATTGTGAAATACCGTATTCAATCGGAATGGAATTGGATCAAAAGAGTTTACACTCCAAGTGAACTCACAACAGCGGGAAATAGCGTGCAACCGGCATGCGACGATTCAGGGTGGGATGCGCTTTTGTACCTAACCTTTTATCATGATACGCGAGACCCGTTAGCCTTGAAATACGCCAGGGAATTGGTGCAAAGCTCCTTCAATCGCTGGCTGGATAACGACTTGGGAGGCGGAATGTGGTACGACGATCATAAACAAATCAAGTCGCTCTATCAAGTTGGAATTATTCTCGCCGCCTTAAAAATCCAAAGTCTCACCCATGATTCATCTCTTCTTCATACGGCTCTTTCCTGTTACGGATGGATGGAGAGCCATCTGCTTCGATCCGATGGTTTGTATTGGTGCGATTTCGGAAAGGATGGTCCGATTGGCAAAGAAAGGCCGAACGATATCCATCAATCGTCGAGCGTGACTTTCCTAGGGGGCGATATGGCGATGGGAGTGATTCAATCATTGCTCTATCAAATCACAGGCGAAGAACGTTACCGCCGCGAAGCCCTGCGCACCGCCCATGCAATATCCGCACATCTAACCAAGCAGGGTATCCTTTTGGATGATCGGGATGCATGGACGGACGGAGCATTCGCGGGGGAGTGGGTGTCTCATGTTCTACCCTTGAAAGGGATGCCACGTTGGGACAATGATTTGATATTGCGCACTGCCAAATCCATCTTCCTTCATGATCGCACTCCTGATGGTTACTACGGCGGAAGCTGGAATGGACCTCCTGACGGATACGATTCCGCATGGAGCAGGAATGGAAGCAGATCGCAGCAGTTAACCACCAGCGCAGACACGGTGAATATTCTTTCCGCTGCGGCGTTGCTGGAGAGTCGTTACGCTGGTGGAGGCGATCGGCGATAAAACAACGTGGAGCGTGATATGACATCCGTATTCAAACAAGACTCAACCATCGCTTTCGGGATAAAATCATTTCAAACTCGTTCATCCCTTCCGCGAAGGGTGACGGATACTTGAAGGGAGTATGGAGAATGAAAACCGTTCATGTGATTTTCAACGCGCATATCGACCCCATCTGGCTGTGGCATTGGCAAAGCGGATTGGACGAAGCCCTTGCAACCTGCCGCAGCGCATGCGATCGTCTTGACGTCCATCCGGAGGCGACCTTCACCCGAGGAGAGGCGTGGATTTACGATAAAATCGAACAAACCGACCCCAAGCTGTTCGAGCGCATTCGCAAACATGTTCAATCGGGTCAGTGGGAGGTGGTCGGCGGGTGGTGGCTTCAACCGGATTGCAACTTTCCAAGCGGGTTCGCCATGGAGCGACAAATGGAAACCGGGCAAAGCTATTTCCAGCGAACTTTCGGCTTCACCCCTCGTGTGGCGTATAACGTGGATAGCTTCGGGCATTCCGCCTCCCTTCCCGAGTTGATGCGGGCGCATGGACAGGATCGTTACGTGATGATGCGTCCCCAGCCCCATGAAATGCACTTGCCGGCGAACCTCTTTCGATGGCGGGGGTACGAGGACGGTCAGGAAGTGATCGTATTTCGTATCGTGGATTCCTATACGATGAGCGGTATCCCCGACGAAAGTCGGGTGCGAGCCACGTTGGCTCAGCTTCCGGAAGGGATCGACCACACCATGCTGTTCGCCGGAGCGGGGGATCATGGCGGAGGCCCCACCGAACGGCAGATTCGATGGCTGCTCGAACACAGCGAGGATTTCGAGGATATCAAGCTGATCTTCTCCTCGACCTCGCGATTCTTTGACGCCATTTGGGAGCAAAAGGATTCTCTCCCTCTGGTGGTGGGAGAGTTGCAACAGCACGCCGTCGGTTGCTTCACGGTGTATCGCCCCATCAAAACGGAGGCGAGAAAAGCGGAGCATCTCTTGCGACAGGCTGAGGTCTTCACTCAAAGCGAGCCATCTCACACGCCATCGGATGCGAAGGATCGGATTGAGGAAGGGTGGAAGCGCGTCTGTTTCGCGCATTTCCACGATATCATGGGCGGTACCTGCATCCCAACCGCCTATGACAAACCCTTGGCGCAACTGGGATGGGCGCAGGACACCGCCGATGACCTGCTTCAAGAGGGGCTGCGCAGGAAGCTTGGTGAATTGCCCGACGACCCCATGCAGCGTATCGTGCTCTATAACGCCTCGGAGAAGCCCTTTGATGGGCCGGTGGAGTTCATGCCGTGGCTAGACGGAATGAGGTGGGGGGAGAAATGGGATCTGCTTGATGAAAAGGGATCCCCCGTTCCCTATCAGATCATCGCTTCGGAGGCAATCGTGAACGGATTGACCAATCTCCTCTTCCCAGTCCATATCGAGCCATCCGGGTTGCGCATTTTACGGATTAACTTCGACGGAGAGGGCGCCGTCACCCCCAAATCCGTCATGACATCCGAGGAGACGCTCGCGACCTCCAATGGATTGAGGGTCAACAAAGAGGGCGTCGCTTTTCCCGACGGTGCGATTTTGCCGCTCCCAGAACCCATTTTATACGAGGATATGTCAGATACATGGTCGCACAATATGGACCGTTACGGCGAGGAGGCTCTCGCTCACGCGGTCTGGGGACGAAGAGAAGTGGTTGACCACGGTCCGTTGATGGGATCTTGGATCCGTCACGGTGTCATAGGGGAGAGCGATTTGGAGGAGGAATGGAGAGTGCATTCGAGCGGTTTCGCGGAGCTTCGCTTGAAAGTGAGTTGGCGCGAGCGGCGAAAGATCTTGAAACTCGTATTGCCGACCCCATGGAAACCCTCCATGCGGCTTGACGGCATCATGAACGGCTGGTTGGAACGCTCCTTCGACGGCAGGGAGCTTCCCCTGCGAGATACGATTCTTCTAGATGAATCCGTCGGCATCGTATCTCCGGACGTGTTCGCCTTGGATGGCACCCGGGAGCGCATCCGCTTCACATTGCTGAGAAGCGCCATTATGGCGCACCATATCCCGCACAACGGGGTTGCTCCGAGGCTGACCTTCAGCGATCAGGGGGAGCATACGTTCCGTTTTCGTTTCTTCTCCATGCCGGATATCTCCGCGGATTTCCTGGATTTGCAAGCCGCGCAGATGCATCGCGCTCCTATCGCAGCGGATCTCACTCGCGGTATGCCATGCCGTGTGCGGGACTGGGGTAAGAAATAAAAAGAATATCATTCGTATTACTCATTAGAGGAGGAGGTTCCAATGAAAAAGTTAACGCGTCCGTTTTATGTTTCGGGAATAACCGTTGCGATTATGCTTTTATCCCTTTTCGCAAAAGCAAAAACCATCGTTGTTCCCAAAGGCACTCCCGTGAAGTTGGTTTTCGTACATGCTTTAAGCTCCAAGACCGCCAAGGTGGGAGAGATTGTACCGTTCCATGTGGCTCTGCCCGTAAAAGTTCACGGACAGGTTATAATCAGGAAAGGAACCTATGTCAAAGGGGTGATAAGCGGCGTGGATCACCGTAAACGCTTCGGTGTGAGTGCAAGGATCAAAATCACGCTCAACCCTGTGAGATCCGTTTTCGGTACGGCAATTCCCTTGGAACCGAAAACCAAAGGGAAATACACGGGGAGTCGCAGCGACAAAGCGGCTTACGCATCCGGGGGAGCGGCGTTGTTGCTGGGGCCTATCGGATTGGTTGGAGGTTACTTCGTCGTGGGGAAACAAGTGAACGTTAAAGCCGGCTCACCGTTTGTCTCTCAGGTTTCCCAAAAGGTGGTAATCAGAGTGCGTGAGAAGCGACGGTAAATCGTTCGCGAAACCCATTCAAACACGGAGACGTCCGAGTGGGGCGTCTCCGTGCATTTATTTTTCCAAGCCCCTAGTTCCTCAAATAAGCGTAGAAGGTGGAGTTGGGATCGTAGCCGGGGATCATCGGTCCGCCGTTGTTGGCTTGCCCCAAATCCACGGCGGTGATGCTTGAGGATGTCATGAATTTGACATGACCGTCCGCGAAACCCACGTTTTTCCCACCGGAATGCACTCCGGGAATCTCCCCGCCGTTCCATGAATTCTGAGCTCTGCCCTGCCAGTCGTACCAAGGGGTGAAACACATGGAGTTTCCCTTGTCCATGACAAGATAGGTGTTCGCGGGATGGCCGTCCGCAGCGATATTCTGATCGTTGGCGCAGGCATCCTCGTTCCATGCATAATCCGATGGGGGATCGTAGCTGTCCCAATTCCCGTTGGTCGCCAAGGATGGCGAAGCGCTCGGACATATCCAGATTTGCTGGCTTTTGATGTAGGGATTTAAAGTGGTCTCCCAGCTGCCGTTATGCGGGGTGACGCCCCAGTTAAGGTACGGGTACTGCTCGTCGTAATCCTCCACATATTGCATAACGCCTAATGTGATCTGTTTAATATTGCTCTCGCAGGATGCCTGACGCGCCTTTTCACGAGCTTGCGCGAAAACAGGGAAAAGAATGGCGGCAAGAATAGCGATAATCGCTATAACCACAAGCAATTCGATTAATGTGAAACCGTACTTCCTACCGCTTCGCCCGATTTTTAAAAACATTTTTATCTCCTTGAAGTTCATTATTCGATTTATACCTTGTAAATATGAAAAAGAGATGAAACTCGGACTGTTGTATAATTCGCCATTAACGTAGTTAACCGTGATTGAAGCATGAGGCACTAGCCTCTTGTCTCTTTTTCACAGTCGCCTCGATAAAATCAATTCATTCCTCCGCTTTCGAAGCGACCACCACCTCGCTCGGTACCCCCATTTGGAGAAAAACGCGCGACCGGAAAAGACGCAACCTACCCACGGGCAATGCGAGGGAAAGCTGTTGGGGACGGCACCCCCCGCAAATCGAGGGGTGAATCGAATAAAATCCCTTCCATACGGATATGAAAAGCCGACTGAGCGGCGTGACCCCTTCCGAAAGAGTGATCCATCCCACCCTTCCTCCCGGTTTCAGCACCCTGCACATTTCCAAGAGGATATGCGGAGCCTCCCAGGGAGGAAATATATCCAGAAGGTAAGAGCAATAGATACTGTCGATCGCATCGTTCTTGAATGGCAACCTTCTTGCGTCAGACTGACAAACCGGGGAGCCGCTGTGTGAGCGGGTGAGCAGCAGCATCTTGCGAGAAATATCGACGCCGATTACCCTCTTCGCAGGCGTGATTTGGCATATCCGACTGTGATCGATCCCCGATCCAGTTCCGATATTCAGAACCAGATGGCATTCATTTAAATCCAATTGCTCCAATAGAAATCGCTTTGGAGGGGAATCCCATCTCTCCGCCATAGAGTAGAAAGCGCTGAAGCGATCATAAAATCGTTGGACACTTTCGTTCGAGAACCCCTTGCCCGTTTGATCCATTCGAGTCCCATTAGGAGGAGGCATCGTTATTATCCTGGTTATCCTTTTCACGCGGTTCATTTGAACCTGGAACCGGTTTGCGACGATGCGTTCTTCGCACTCTTATCTCGCCAAGCCTTAACGCTTTCTCCGCGAGACTACCCTTGCGTATTCGGATATCGGCATGAGATATTTCCCCGATGGTCTCTCCCAGCTTCACATCCAATCCTGCGGATTTGGAAAGCCCTATTTTTTGGGACGCTATAACGCTTCGGTGCCCTACGATAATGAAAGCGATGCAGGTGCACAAGGCGGCATACACGCCCAAAGCTGTCGGGAGCATCTCCATCCCCATAATGGCGCCGGCAAGAGGGGTGTTCGTCGCCGATGTCATCACAGCTACGAAGCCGAATGAGGCGAATGTGCTTATGGGAAGATGCAGCAGATGCGCCCAGACTGCTCCGGAAGTGGAGCCTATGAAAAACAGAGGGGTGACGATTCCGCCGCTGCCACCCGTCTCCAAAGTGATTGCAGTGGCGATGATCTTGATGAGGAATGCAAAAAAGAACAGATGCATCACGCCCTGCATCGTATCTTCGATAATTGGCACTCCCAAACCTGCGAACTGGTCCCCTGCGACACGGTAAAGGATCACCAGCCCAACCCCGCCCCAGAAGGCAATGCCATAGGGATGCTTTTCGTAGCGCAGGAGATATTTCTCAAGCGCCCTCATCGTCTCAATTAGAACCAAAGAGGTTAATCCGAAAATAACTCCGAAAAGCATCGCGTAGAGAATCCAAGTGGTTTGATGCATG
The DNA here is from genome assembly GCA_021811565.1 of bacterium. Classification (GTDB taxonomy): domain Bacteria; phylum Armatimonadota; class Chthonomonadetes; order Chthonomonadales; family CAJBBX01; genus DTKV01. Next base: position 21,857 of record JAJZOL010000214.1, read on the forward strand.
GAAGCCAATATATCCCCGTGAAAACGAGGAAGAAACGGTTCGTAACCGCAGGTGATATGCGAAGTGATCCCCGCAAGTATGGCTGGAAACATCACCGCGTATTCGATGCGTCCCAAATAGAGCACTTCGATACCGAAAATGGCACCCGAGATTGGCAGTCCGAATACGGCTGCGAAACCCGCGCTGATACCGCAAATGACGAGCTTTCTTCGATCCTCCTTGCTCATACGGAATATATCAGCGAAAAAACTGGCTATCGAGGCGCCCATCTGTGCGCACGGTCCCTCTTTCCCGACGGAGCCTCCAAGAGAGATGTCCATCACCGTTCCGAAAAGCTTAATTGGCGTGTATTGCCATTTGACTTTGCCATAGTTCTGATGGATTGCCGCGATGATAATCTCCGTGCCATCGCCTTTCTCCCCAGGAGCGAACGTTCTTCCGATCCATACGCATAACATAATGCCGAACGGGATAAAGTAGTAAAAATGGAGGAAACCGATATTCATACGTTGGGAAAAGCCCCAAAACAGACCGAGGCACCAGATGAAAAAGTGAGACGCATATCCAACCGAAAGTCCCACGAGGGCGCCTAAAGCCGCCCATTTGAACGTGCTGATGAACAGTGCGATGTGTTCCTGGTACCAAAATGGTTCGTCGGATAGTTTTCGCTGAACGCTTTCAGGCATTATATCACCTTCTCCGATTATGATCAGGCATTAAAAACAAGATTCCAGGTTAACTGCGAAATTCGATTAAATGAGGCTATGAACTCTTGTCCAGCACTCGAAGAAAAACCTCGAAAGCAAAAATCCTGATCACCCGATATAGTCAAAATCGTAATCCATTTTAGGAATAAACTTCCGCTGGCAGGCGTACCCGCTCGATATTTTCACCGATTGTATGGCTCTATCGGCGCTGCGGAAAGCGCCAACTTTTTAACGCCCTGACCGGGAAACGCCACGGATAAAATACTGTCATCCTGATTTTTCTGAACGCTCAACACCACACCGATGCCAAAAGTGGCGTGCTTCACCTTACATCCAGGGCGGTAATCCCCTTCCTCCGAGACCCCTTTCATCCGACTCGGGCTGACCGGCGAATCCACCCACAACTTTTCCGCCCTGACGGGTTGAGGCGTTGGATTGAAGCCGGTGACCCCGGAGGATCCCTCGAAAATCTCAGAGGGAATATCCTTGATGAAACGGGACGGGGGGTTATAAGAGGAGGAGCCGAAGAGAGTGCGCCGATACGCATGGGTGAGGTAAAGTTCTTCCTTGGCGCGCGTTATGCCGACATAGCAAAGCCTTCTCTCCTCTTCTATGTCGGAATTGTTGTAAAGAGAGCGGGAATGCGGGAAGACTCCCTCCTCCATACCTGCAAGAAATACGATTGGAAACTCCAGCCCTTTCGCCGCATGAAGCGTGAGCAGAGTTACGGAGTTGGCCGTTTGATTCATGGCGTCCAGATCCGAGACAAGCGATACTTGCTCCAAAAAGGCTGAAAGGCTGCGATCATCCGAGGAAACATCGAACTCCGTGGTCACGGAGATCATCTCCCTTACGTTATCCAAGCGTCCCTGTCCTTCAGGGCTCTTATCCTCTTCAAGCACGTGTATGTATCCGGATTTTTCGAGAACCTCCTGCGTGATCTCCGTGACGGATTTTTGGGACGCCACGGACTGAATATCCGACAGGAGCGCAACGAAGCTGTGGACTGCATTTTTCGCCCTAGCGGTGAGATTTGGAACGTAACCGGGATTCCGCATTATCTCCCAAAGGGGCATTCTCATTTCCCTCGCCTTCTCCTCCATGTGGGTCAAAGATGCGGCGCCGATGCCTCTCGCAGGAACATTCATGATTCGCTTCAGACTCACGGTGTCCTGCGGGTTTTGAATCACACGGAGATACGAGATGATATCCTTTACCTCCTTGCGCTCATAAAACCGGATACCGCCAATCAAGCGATAAGGAATGCCAAAGTTAAAGAAAACCTCTTCGAACGATCGGGACTGGGCGTTGGTACGATAAAGGACGGCGAAATCCCTGTATTTGCGATTCTCGCGGGATATCTTTTGACTGATCTGAAGGGCGACGTACAGCGCTTCCTCCTGCTCGTTTTCCGATTCATGCAGCACCGGAGGGCGTCCGCCCTCGTTCGCCGTCCAAAGCCTCTTATCGGCTCGGTCCGAGTTTTTGCTCACAACATGGTGCGCTGCTTCCAGGATCAGGGAGGTGGATCGGTAATTTTGCTCAAGTTTGATGATCCTCGCTTCGGGAAAGTCCTTCTCAAACCGGAGGATAAGTGAAACGTCCGCCCCGCGAAAAGCGTAGATGGATTGATCGTCATCCCCCACGACGCACAGATTTTTCCTCGCGCTCGCCAGAAGCTTGAGAAGCATGTATTGCGCGTAATTCACATCCTGATATTCATCCACAAGAAGATAATTCAACCTGTCCTGATAGTATTGGAGCGCGTCCGTTCGTTGCTCCATGAGTCGGACCGTCTTCATCAGGAGATCATCGAAATCAAGAGCGTTGTTCTGCCGTAACTTCTCCTCGTAAAGGGAATAGACCCGATGGCAGTACCCCTCGAAATATCCGATATTATGCCGAGCGTATTCCTCGGAATCGATGAGCTTTTCCTTGGAGCGGCTGATTGCGGAGAGGATGACTCGCGGGGGGAATTTTTTCTCGTCGATGTTAAGCTGTCGGAGGCATTCGGTAACGAGCGACATCTGATCGTTATCGTCGTATATCGTGAAATCGCGGGGAATGCCTATCTTATCGCCGTCTTTTCTTAGTATGCGTGCGCAAATGGCGTGAAAAGTACCGATCCATATGCTTGCGCTATCCTGGCCAACCAGCGATACGATTCTCTCGCGCATCTCCTGGGCGGCTTTGTTCGTGAAGGTGACGGCGAGAATTCGCGAGGGAAAAACTCTCTTTTCCTGTATGAGCCAAGCCACGCGATGAGTGAGGACGCGCGTTTTACCCGACCCGGCTCCCGCGAATATGAGGAGTGGGCCCTCGGTGCATTGAACCGCTTCCGCCTGTTGGGGATTTAATTTGGCGAGAAGGGGATGTGGCGAACTCATAAAAATCCCTCCACATATTAGGATACCACAGTAAGGGTATCCGTTTCCCCTCCCCTTAAGTCATTCCAATGGGAATTCCATGCGTGAGCGCTCAAAAAATATAGAAACACTTGAAAAACGAACTCACTCCTCGTCATCTTTCGAAGAGGCAAGCGCCACTGGAAGCTGACCGGATTCCCGGATTTTAAGCTCAATCTCCTCCATGATTTGCGGATTCTCCTTGAGAAAAACGCGCGCATTCTCCCTGCCCTGGCCCAAGCGGAGGTCATTGTAGCTGAAATAGGCTCCGCTTTTGGAAAGGATGTTCATCTCCACGCCTATATCCAGCACGCCGCCTTCCCGCGAAATCCCTTCGCCGAACAGGATGTCGAACTCCGCAACTCGGAACGGCGGAGCGACCTTGTTTTTGACCACCTTCACCTTGGTGTGGCATCCGATGATATCCGTTCCGGACTTAATGGATTCCGCGCGACGCACATCCAGACGAACGCTCGCCCAGAACTTCAATGCTCTTCCCCCCGGGGTGGTTTCCGGATTGCCGAACATAACCCCGATCTTCTCCCTCAACTGATTGATGAAAATCGCGGCGCAATTGGCACGGCTGATGTTGCTGGCGAGTTTCCGCAGCGCCTGAGACATGAGGCGCGCTTGAAGCCCGACATGGGAATCGCCCATATCGCCCTCGATCTCCGCCTTGGGCACCAAAGCCGCCACGGAATCCAAGGCGACCACGTCGATCGCGCTGGAACGAACCAGATAATCCATGATCTCCAACGCCTCCTCCCCCGTCCCGGGCTGAGAGACGTACAGGCTATCCACATCCACTCCGAGTTTGCTTGCATATTCGGGGTCGAGAGCGTGCTCGGCGTCCACGAAGGCGCAAACCCCTCCGCTTTTTTGACTCTCGGCGATAATATGCAGCGCCAAGGTTGTTTTGCCGGAGGATTCCGCACCGAATATCTCGGTGATGCGCCCGCGCGGGATCCCGCCAACGCCAAGCGCCATATCCAACGCGATGGATCCCGTGGGTATGGAGTCTATGTCCAGCTTGGAGGTCTCCCCCAAGCGCATGATGGACCCCTTGCCGAACTGCTTCTCTATGTTGCTAAGCGCTATATCCAGAGCTTTCTGCTTTTCCATAAAACTCTCCTTCCGATAAAAATCGCCAATCTATTCCCACACCCAACCTTGTACGTAAATCACGTCTAGGGGAGGTTATTGCGAGGAACGGTGCATACGCCGGCTATCCATCGAGGCTGAAAACCTCCGTGACCTCATATTTAGCCCCATCAGGAAGCAAATAACTGCGCATTAAGGCAAAGGAAGAAATCAAGACAGATTCGAACTCCGCAGTTGTCGGATTTTGAAGCAACTTGGCGGCTTCCTTCTCCTGTTCATATGATTTAATACGCGCGAGAGTCAAATGTGGCTTAAACGCTCTGTTTTCCTTGGGAAAACCCATGGAAAGTAATTCCGTATCCAGGTGATTCGCCAGATCGCTCATCTCCTTCGCACCTTCCGAAACGCCGAGCCAAAGGATGGTTGGTCTTTGGGCGTTCGGGAAAGCGCCGACGCCATTCAGTTTCAGTGAAAACGGGGGGGTGACTCGCGCGGTACTTTCCGCCGCCTCCACCGCTTTGACGCTCTGGCTGAAGGGTAACTCCCCAAGGAATTTCAACGTGAAATGCCACTGGTCATCGCGGCACCAGCGGATTGTATTACCAGTCGCCGATTCGTTCAACCGTGAGACCACCTCACCAATGGCGTGTTTGATATCATCGGGAAGTATGATGGCGAAAAAAAGCCTTCTTTTATCCGTTTCTTGTGCCATTATCCATCCGTCGTTGGTTTGATTGCTTTTTGCGCAAGCCTGTCCCGAAGCATCGTGAGCGCGGTTTGAGTTGAACGATAGCGCACCTCATGGCGTATCCCGAGATATTGATTCCTCTCAGCCACAACTCCACCCGAGTCGGCAACCGCGATCCACACCAATCCAACAGGTTTCTCCGGCGTACCTCCGTCGGGACCTGCGATACCCGTGATACCGATCCCGTAATCGACGTGGAATCGCTCCCGCGCCGCCTTCGCCATGTCCTCCGCCACTTCACGGCTGACCGCTCCCACTCGAGCCAGAATATCCTCGGATACTCCCAAAAGCTCATTCTTAATTCGATTGGAATAGGTCACCACGGCACCGGGGAAGACTGCGGAGCTTCCTGGCACGGAGGTAATACGCATTGCCAGCATGCCGCCGGTGCAAGACTCAGCGGTGGCGATACTTAAGCGCCTCTCCATCAGAGTGCGAACCACCACCTGCTCCAATGTTTCCTCGTCGAAACCGTAAATGTGATCCCCGAGCAGTTCGCGCATTCGTGCGATCCGTTCGTCAATCAGTCGATCCGCCTCATCGGGATCATCCGTCAGGCAGGAGACACGGAAATGCACCTCGCCTGTCTTCGCGTAGGGTGCGACGGTCACCTTCTCATCCCGCAGAAGCGGACGAATGCGGTCCTCCGCCAATCCCTCGCCGATGCCGCACACTCTCACAACTCTGCTTCTTATGGTTCGTCTGCCGCCTGTTTTAGCGGAAAGATAGGGGATCACATGGTTTTGAAGCATGGGCAAAAATTCACCTGGGGGGCCGGGCAAGGAAATCGCGATTTTCCCATCCTTTTCAAACAACAGCCCGGGAGCGGTGCCGTTGGGGTTGTCCAAAGGGCGACCGTGCGACGGAACCATCGCCTGCCGCAGATTGCTTTCCGTCATCGGGACGTTTCGCGACTGGAAGAACTCCGTCAGTTTTGCTGCGATGGCGTCATCTCGCCTTAAGGTGTCCCCGATGGCTTCCGCAAGGGTGTCGCGGGTGATATCGTCCTCGGTGGGACCAAGCCCACCGATGGTGATAACAACATCGTTATCCGCCAAAGCGGAACGGAGCGCCGCCAAAAGCCGCGCATGGTTATCCCCAACGGTAGTGCGCCGATACAGGTTCACGCCTATTTTGGACAGCGATTGGGAAAGAGCCACAGCGTTCGTATCCGTGATCTGACCAAGCAGCAATTCGGTTCCAACAGAGATAATTTCAGCGCGCAATGTAAACAAACCTCCACGTAAATCCAGTCCATTATACACTCTAGAGGGTGAAAAGGCAATATAACGGAGCCGTCGGGTGTGACCCAAATCATGTGGAGAAATTCACGCCGCACACCTTGTCTCTC
>JAJZOL010000128.1 GCA_021811565.1 bacterium
ATTTGCATTAATCTTTATTTTCAGATCCTTGCCGATCGCGACGGGTACGCAATCGTGGCTATGGCTTTTTAGAACCACAGTGTTGCCTGCGGCGATATTCTTTCGAATCTCCTCTTCGTCCAGCGGTTCCGTGAGAGCCGCCTGCCGCATAATTGGGGTGATCACCCCTCTGACCGCCTCTTCAAGCTGAGTCATTTTTCGAACCTCCTTTGAAATCTCCTTATCTCCTCCGCGACATCCTCCTTGGTTAACACCGCTGAGATGGCGCAAATCATATCCGCACCCGCCTCGATCACCTCACACGCATTTTGGAGATTGATACCTCCTATGGCGACAATTGGAATTTTGCAATTGGCGCGGATTTCCCTCAGTGTTTCCAATCCGCATGGGGTTCCGGAATCGGATTTCGTGCGGGTGGCGAATATCGGGCTCACGCCAATATAGTCCGCCGTAGCTTTTTCCGCCTTCAACGCCTCTTTTAAGTTATGAACCGTGACGCCGATGATCTTTTCCCTGCCAAGCAATCGCCTCGCCACTTCGCATGGTAGATCCTCCTGACCCAAATGCACACCATCGGCATTGACAGCCAATGCGATGTCCACCCTGTCGTTAATGATCAATTTCGTTTTTGTTCCTGAACAAATCGCCCGCAGCGTTTTCGCTTCGCGGTAGATATCCCCTGAATTTGCAGTCTTATCTCTGTACTGGATGATTTCCACTTCAGCTTTCAACGCTTGGCTTACATCCTCTTCATTTCCTAGTCGACTGCAGTTCGAATCTGTGATAAAGTAGTAGCCCCTCATTGTCTCACCTTTTGCATCCCGGTAACCTGTTCCTCGGTCAATGAATGGAGGTTATCGATAAGAGTGTGCTTGAATTTTAGGGGGTCTTTCGCGGATTCCGCCGCAATTTCGGCGGCGACGCCATAGCAGCACAATCCGGCGGTCGCTGCGGAAGCCAAATCTCCTGGGGTGGCTGCAACGAAAGTTCCGATAACCGATGTCGCCATGCATCCCGTGCCGACCACCCGTGTCATGATCTCCGTTCCGTTATCGACAATAAAACATTTTTCTCCATTCGTAATCACATCCCGCTTGCCTGTGATCACCGCCGTGCAATCTCTTTGCATGGATATCTCTCGGGCAATGTCAAATAAGTCCTCGTTAACATCCCCGACGTCCACACCTTTCGTGCGCACTTGCCGCCCTGCAATGCGCGCCATTTCGGAGAAATTTCCTTTCAAAATGTCTATGTGAACCGTATCCAAAAGTTCGAAACTCATTTTGTCTCTGAAAGATGTCGCGCCAGCGCCACAGACATCCAAGACCACCGGGATTTTGCGTTCATTGGCTACGACTGCGGCTAATTTCATGCTTTTGATGATTTCGGCAGTCAGTGTGCCGATATTCAAGACCAAGGCGGAGGCGATACCGCACATCTCCTCCACCTCCTCGGCGGCGTGCGCCATCACAGGGGAGGCGCCAAGTGATTTCACCACCTGAGCGCAATCGTAAATCGTGACCCAGTTGGTGATATGATGCACCAAAGGGTTGATCTTACGCACGTTATCCAGAAACGGATAAGCTTTCATCCATTTTTCTCCAATGGAGGATATTGAGGGTTCGAGAGCAGGGAGGAACGGGAGAAAAAATCCTGTATCCCTTCGCCGGCATTATCCGGATCAGGTTCAACGGGTATGATCTCAGGCTCCTCTGCAGGAACCACCCCTAGGTTCAAGGATTTCAGCCCCCTATCCGTTTTCAAATGGAGTGGGGACATTATCCATCTTATTTTACGCGATATTGAGAGAGAAAGGCAACTTTAAATCCGATTTGCACGGGGTTTCAGGGCGTGTGCGAAATAGAACTCTGGCTCGTCGATAACGTAAGCCCGTTCAAAACCCGCCTCTTCAAGGATATTCCGCATCTTTGCCGCGGATGGAACGCGATCCTCCGCCACGATTGAGGATGACTCTCGGTGTATCGAATTCACTCTTTCTCTGCCGATTGGATGAGAGATAATCAAAGTCCCGCCTGAACGCAAAAGACGCTTCAATTCCGATAACGCCCTTTGCTTGTTCTCAAAATGAGGATAGACGGCATTGCAAAAGATTCTGTCGAAATATTCATTCGGCAGGGATGAATTCTCGATGCTGGCGAGCAGGAAACGCACGTTGGGCGGAAATCTCTTCGCTTTCGCCTTTTCTATCATTTCCGAGGAGATATCGATGGCGATGATTCTTCCCGAAGGCCCCAACGTCCCCAAAAGATGCGGAATTAAGATACCTGTACCTGTTCCGACATCCAAAACAGATTCACCCTCCGATATCCTGGATAACGATACGACCCTTTGAAGCCGCTCATCGATGTCGGCAACCTCGTCAGCATCCCAATGAGAGGCGAGATCGTCAAAAAAATCCACTCTATCCATAATTGCCATCCTTCGGTATTGTCTGAAAATGCACTTTCCTCTTGGGTGAGAACGTTATCGTCACGAGAAAAAACGCACTGGAGGTCACAATAATTAACGCGCCCGTAGGCAAATTGAAAATGCAGGAGAAAATGAGACCCAGCCACCCGGAAAGCACGCCAATGAGAACGGAAAGCCCAAACATTGTGCTGAGGCGATATGTCAATTGATACGCCGCCGCAGCTGGATTTATGATCAAACAAAAGACCAACATTCCCCCGATGATGTTCAACGATGAGGTGATCGCCAAACCGCAGAAGAGAAGAATCCCATAAAAAATCGTCGTTGCGGGGATGCCTGTGGACTCGGCTATCTCGCGTTGAAACAGAACCGCGCACACCTCCTTGTAAAAAAGCAGGAGCGTTAGGAGAGTCACAAGAGTGACACCAGCCAAAAACCCCAACTCGGTTTGGGTTACCGTTAAAACGCCTCCCCAAAGCAGACCCAGAGCCTCCGTCTCAGGTCCTGGAATTAAGGAGAGGAAAAGAAACGAAAGCCCAAGTGCGGAGGTGAACATCACCCCCATTGCCGTATCCGGGGAGAAATCCCCTCGATCGGCAAGCGGTCCTAAAATCCCGGCGGCGATTACACTGAATATTAACGCCATTATCGCCGAGTTCACGCCAAGGATTAGTCCGAGCAACGCTCCGGCGAATGCAGCATGCGCCAGGGAAACCCCTATAAAGGAGAGTCTCATGGTTACCACGAGAACTCCAATCAAAGGACACACCACACCAGCAAGCAGAGTGGCGAGAATGGCGTGTTGCATAAAGGGATCATTGATAATGGATATGTTCATTGTAAAGCCTCGCGAAAATGGCGATCAACCAATCTGTCATCTCTGAACTCATCGGGAAGTAAATTCCTCGTAATCCTACCGTCGCGCATGAGGAGTATTCTGGTGCATATTTCGGACAGAAATTCCGCGTCATGCGATACGATTATCGATGTTAGTTGGAGGCGGCGATGCGCTTCCCGGATGATGTTGCCGAGATTACGCGTGAAATTCAAATCCAGGGAGTTGGTTGGCTCATCCATCAAAAGCAAGCGGGGCTCCTGGGCAAGTGCATGGGCGATCATCACTCTTTGACGTTCACCTCCCGAGAGCATTCCGAATGGAGTGTTTGCGTAACTATCGGCGTCCACTTGCCGTAAAACGGTTCTTACGAATTCCCTGTCTGATCGGCTTGGGCGTTTGAATAACCCTATTTTTCCGTATCTTCCCATCATGGCGACATCCCATGCGGAGATGGGCATGCGGATATCCGTATCCAGGCATTGTGGAAGATAGGCTGTCTTCCTTCGTATTTCGAGCAAGGCGCGGGGGGTAAGTTGTAAACCGTGCACCATGACGCTTCCGGAATCAAGTCGTTTCAAGCCAATGATCACTTTAAGCAACGTGGATTTACCGGCGCCGTTATACCCAAAGATGCCAAGCATCTCCCGTTCCTCAACGCGAAGTGATACGTCCTCAAGAGCGTTTTTTTGCGGATAGCGAATCCAAGCGTTCTTGATTTCCAAAATGAGGCTCATTTTTGATTTGACATCCTTTTTTTCCGAATGGCATCGATTAGAATTTGCGCATTCCTTTGCAAGCAGGTTGCCCATGTGGGGGTGCCATTGAAACCTCCTGGAAAATTAGAGAGTGTCACATGTACTGCTCCCACGTCATGCGTCAGTTGCAACCCGGAGTCCGGACCACTTTGCAGGTTATCCACCACCAAACTCACACGGTTACGCTTAGCAATAGTCAGCAAACGATGCAGGTTTTCAGGTGTGAAGTGTTCAGCCCTGCCATAAACGCCAACCACATCAAAACCCATCCATGTTAGAAGAGGGGCTTGTTGATTGGAGCAAAGCAAGCGGATGTTTTTCGCATCAGTGGAATGAATCTCATTCAACACCTCCTCGCCAGTCTGTTGCGTTTGAATCTCAAGCGCGTTGAAATTGCGCGAATATTGCTTTGCATGTATCGGATCGATACTGGATAACATCCGTTCCACAACTCTCCCTGCGTGTATGTACACAGACGGTATAAGCCAATCCCCCGAGACATCCACCTTGCAAACCTTAAGGTTCTTTTTCCCCAGGGAATTCAAAAGCGCGGGGATAAAAGATTCATACCCATGCCAAAAGAGCGCCCCGCCATTAAGAATGCCGACTATATCTCCAGGGCGTATGTCGTAATGCCCCGGACAACTTCCCGGAGGCACCAATACGTCACATTTCACATTATCGCCTCCAACGTCTTGGATCACGGTGGAGAGCATGGATGTGGTGGCAACGACACGCAAACGGGTGGATTGGCGCGACGCGCATCCCCCAAGAATTAGGGAAAACGCGAAAAAGAGCAGTGATAGTCGCTTCATTTTCGTTCACTCCCCGTAACTCGTATCCCAAAACGTGCGCCATACGCTTTCCGGCACAATTCGAAGCGGCTCCCCGTTTATGGGAATAGGGATTCCATTGACGTCTATATGATCCGTGTTGCTATGATATTGATCGGGATTCATCCACTTCACATGGTAGTCCCCGAAGAGGATGTTTGAGCCTCCGTTATGGACACGGCAAACCGCCCAGAAGCTTGTCGCACCCCCCGCGAAGAGCCCGACCGGACCAACGGGAGGTCCTGCGTTGCATCGATCCCACTCCGCGACGAGAATTTTCTCGCTTGGATCCATGATCGCTGCCTCCGGCATTTGCGGAAAGCCCTGAACGTAGGGATATGGGCAGCCGATATTGTATCCTTGGCCGTAGTACCAAGGTAGGTTGGGACGCGCGGGGCATTTGTTGATATCCGTGTTTTTAATGTATGGCTGAAGCCTGGTCTTCCAATTATAGGCGGGAGGATACATGTCATCGTAATCCGTGCAGTACATATCGAAAGACAGACCTAATTGATGCAGGTTACTTTGACAGACGGTTTCCAACGCCTTTTCTCTCGCTTGGGAGAAAACGGGAAACAGAATCGCCGCCAATATCGCAATTATTGCAATAACAACAAGTAACTCCACCAGTGTGAAAGCGTTTATCGTATTACGTTTCATTGAAATCTCCTATTGAAAAGAGTAACACAATATTTAAAAAAGTAACACCATTATGACATACGAGTCAGATTAACACAAGTCTTGAAAAAGAATCAGGCGAGATTCATGCCCGTGGTGGTGCAAACGAGCTTGCCATGCTTGACCCCTCTGGTGCTGATGAGCTTATCCGCGATGATGCGAACCTGATCCGCAGATCCTTTGACGATGATCACTTCAAGGCAGTTGTGTTCATCCAAATGCACATGTGTGGTACAGACTATGGCATCATGGTAGGAGTGTTGGAGAGCCGTCAGCGTGTTGGCAACTTCCCGAACTTCGTGATTATATACGATGGTGATGGTTCCGATAACATTTTCCGTTTCGGTTTCCCACTCCGCTTCCACTAGATAATCTCTGATAATATCCCTTATTGCTTCCGATCGAGTATTATATCCTTTTCTTTTAATTGAAAAATCGAATTTTTTAATCAAATCCTCCGGCATGGAAACGCCAAATCTAATAAGCATTGTTGACTTTCAATCCTTCCCGACGAAAACCTTCGTCTTATCTTTTTACAGCTTATGCCTCTGAGTATTTTCTATTTGTGCTTGCATTCATGGAATACCATTTATGAATATATATATTCCGATATATTCGTTGAGGGAAATATGATATTTTTTTAGGAAATCTTTTTTATCTTGACTTCATTTGTGGAATTCTATATAATGAAGGAGTTCTTAATTCATCGGAATCAATAA
>JAJZOL010000108.1 GCA_021811565.1 bacterium
AGAGCACATCCGCAACGAATCGCCCCTTTTGCAACATGAACTCGCATCTGGCGATGTACTTCAGCCATGCTCCGGCTTGATTCCACCATGTCAAATTGCGAGTGAGGTGGACGCCATTGCTCCAAACCACTCCTGGCTTCCTGCCGTCCGTGTACATCTGCTGGCAGTAGCTGTGGAAGTAATAACGTTGAACCCCGTTGGTGAAAATCCAATCGCCTTCGATTTTCATATTCGCTGGATAAAAATTGAAAAGATCTCCCGATGTGAACGATTCCGCCCCCACAATCGGTCTGCCGTATGTATGCGCAGCTGAGGATGCCTGCTTGGCGCAGTTGCCGTCGCTGGAGTTGCCGAACCAGAACTCGCTCATCGGCATGTCGTTCAATCCGGCGGATTCCAGGTTGTCAAAACCGCCGTTGCCATACGCCTCCACCGATCCCTTCAGATCCTTTTCATGGAGGAGATGTGCGAAATAGCCATAGTAATTTTCGCTCCAGAGATCCCCGATGGTCTGGTTGAAATCCTCCTGGAACCGTTGTGTCTCGCTCTGACTCTGCACAATCTCCCCTGCGAGGGTCGGCAACCAAGGGATTAAGGAGTACCCGTTTCTTTGGTTGAACTCCACAGGCATCAATGCAGTCCAGTTTTGATCTCCGCACTCGTAGCTATCAATCGTTGAATACGCGAGTGTTTTGCCCGCCAAAGGTCCTGCGATGTCAATTACTTTGTCCACGAATGCCTTGAAATGATCCTTCAGAGCGGCTTTGCTAAGCTTGTCGCACTCCAAGCCGTCACCGTATTTCGTGACAGGATGGTTGTGCACCCCAACCGGAGTGTATCCGAAGCGCATTATCGTCCAGGATCCGTTGGGAACGTTCCAGTTCAGATCGCCATTGGAATCCATATGATCGGTTAGATTCACGATATCTTTGGAGAGGATTGGCGTGGGATTGGCTGATTCCAATCCGCCTATGCTGAGTTCCGCCACAGTCATGGTTCCGGAGCCATTGAACACCAGTCGGAAATAGCGAGCGGTTACGGGAGTGAACGTTCCGGTGGTCAGCCATTGCGTTCCCATGCCGTCCGTCAGATTTCCAGGTAATCCGAAGGTTTGAACCGTGCGGTAATTTTGACCATCGTCCGACGCCATCAAGGTGAAATCCCTTCCAACCCAGGAGGGTCCCGGCAATAGCTTCAGCGATGCGGCGGTGAAGGGTTGGGCGCATTCAAACTGAAGGTACGGGTTGCCGTTTGGGTTTGAAGGGACGGTGAGGTAGGTGTTCGCGTCGCCATCGAATAGGGGGGCGCCATCCAACTGAGATCCGTCTCCACCGGTGACGATGGGCTTGGCATCCGCAATTGTCGGCGCCAAATCGGATTGTGGACTGGGAAAAGCCAATACCGCGATATCGCGATAATAGCCCAGCTTGGTATATGGCTGTGAAAGCTTGATCGACGTTTTGCCTGGACCCTGAACCCGCTTTTGGCTCCAAACCACCATCTGCATGGCGATATTTGGCGTGATCCACGGCCCACCGCTAGAACTCCATCCCTCGCAATTGAAGAAGCCGAGTTGAAGTCCCAAGCGATGCGCCTGCGTCACTGCGTGCTTGATGGATCCCCACCACTGCGGGGAGAGAAATGGCTCGGGACCTTCGGGAAGGACACCGATATTGGAGATGGTTCCGCCACCGATCCCCTCCCTTTTCCACGCATTCAAGTCGTCGGTTATTCCTCCGTTTGAAACATTTCCGGACGCCCAATGCCACCAAACCTGCGGGCGGGCCCAGTCCGGCGGGCTTGTGAACCCTTTCGCCAGTCCGTTTTCTCCGGCTTTGGCTCCCAGAGCCAACGTAAGGTTAAAGATGCCAATTAGAAGCGTTAGAAAGGCGAGTCGCATGAAGCGGTTCATGAATGCTATCCTCCTATGGTTGTATGAGTAATAATTATAAATAACGATTACCTAAATTGGGTTAAAATAATTGTCGGGAGATATTTTAGTCTCTAAAGACTGTAATATGCGATCTAATTCCAATTTCGTATTCATATTCAAACCCAGACACTCCTCAATTCCGTGTGAATCCGTACTTAATCTGGATTGCATTCTCAATTTATAAGTATGATCATTCTGTTTCTCAATCTTATAGATATGAAATTGCATGGAATCGTTTTGGATTGCAGGATTATTTAAATGATTGAATTTAAACTGACGATTTAAATATTCGAATAAAACATCCTGAATAACGAGAACCAAATTTTTCGATACATATTCAAAAGTCTGTATTTTATGATGCAATTGAATCAAAGTGGTTTTAGCCGTCATCTTCCAATTCATACCATATGATTTATTTTGATCGACATCTAATTCATCCTGATGAATACCCAGATTATTCAGCATGCTCTGACGTTCATTCCATATTGAACCAGTTGTGTCAACTGCCTGTAGTTCTATCGCTACAAAATCCATAATTTTGTTTTCCTTGGTTGATACTAAAAATAATCAACATTCCCCCCTGGAATCGATACTTCAGAAATGATATGGAACTCATTTCCTGGTTCATGATTCCTGAGGAATGGAATGCAATCTATAAATATCTGACGTTGAGCAATAAGTCTGGCTGGGCATATAATGATAGGATTTACTCTCTTTTTTTGATGAATGATACAGCTTCCGATAGTTATATTAGGATTGCTTTTTCTTACTTTGTAACATTTATTTTTCAGATATGGGCAGTTTTGTTCATTTATAATATGATTCCAGTCAACTCCTTCATTCTCCGTGGAAAAACCATACAGTTCTGCGATCGTGTTCAAAATAATCCATCCAACCTTTCCTTGGCTATTTCGAGGTATTTGTATGAGAGATCGATGCCAATTGATTTTCGACCAAGATTACGAGCAACCACAAGAGTTGTACCCGTACCGGCAAAGGGATCAAGTACCACTCCTTTCGCCGGACATGTGGCGTGTATTGGTATTAGGCATAAATCCATAGGATAAGGAGCAAAATGCACTTTTCTATTTTGCGTGTCTTCTGGGATTATATCCCAAACGTCACTCGGCTTGCTTCCCTTGGGATGATATTTCAGGAAATAAAAACCATTTTCATGTAACTCCTTAGCCCTCCCGGAAAGTTTCTGGCTATCCGAATGCGTTGTGCGTTGCTGTCCACGGATCACCATGCGAAAATCGGATAGTTTCCCCAATATCACATCCGACAAGATTTTATCCAGTGCTTTCAGTGCTTCATTTTTTTCCTCGGGGAAAAGGGCGGTGGACAACTCTATTTGGCGTTTATACCTTACACCTGAAACACCCGTCGCGGATACAACGCATCCATTGATAACTTTGGCCTTGCGCGGCTTGGATCGTATTGCATCCAAATTGTAATAGTAACCCCTTGGTTGCTTAACGAAATGAAACACAGTTTCATGCACATTGCCAAGACGATCCTTTGAGGTATCCATGCCGCACTTGACCTTGTTCCAGATTACACTATTTCGGAGTATCCATCCTTGGGTGTCAGTTAATTCAATCGCAACTCGCCACGGGATACCGAGCAACTTTTTATTATCGTAGTTATCCCCCATGTTTAACCAGAAAGAGCCAGTTGGTTTCATAACCCTCTTAACTTCAGCAAAAATTAGGCAAAGATTGCGAATATATTCATTAAAATCCCTTTCAAGTCCAATGCCTCCGTTTTCATATTCCCTCTTCCCCCAATAGGGTGGAGATGTCATAACAAAATCCACACATTCACTTGGTAACAATTTCAACACATGAATCGCGTCTCCATTGAAAAACAGAGGAGAGACGCAATCGTTATTGAGATAATGCGACAGGGCAATGTTAAAATCAGAAGTTATAATTGGCGAATCGTCAGAAAACAGCATTTGCGAATCATCGTATTTCATTGCGGTGTTTTGTTGGTTGCTAAAAGTATTCATGGTGTCAGCATCATCCCTTCGAACCACGCTTGCAGACTGCAGGGAAAAGGCGCTCCCATGGAGGGAATGCGCCCCTGCACACATGAAATTCTAACACATATCAGGGTTATCCTGCGACGGAATGATGAAATATCATAATATCCGCCGAACGATACGATTCACTCGTCCGGTTTGCGTCGTGAAAGCCGTTCATTCCATGCGATGTGAAAAAGGTGTTATAATTCACTATCGGAACCTTCGTGATGGAGGGGATGTCAAAATACGGAAATGCCAATCGCCCGGAGGCGAAGGGAAAGAGAAATGGATATGCCATACGACGCCGTCCTACCGGCAGGGGGGAGAATCACCGGAGCCTTCGAGCAGATGGCGGGCGTTTCACTCAAAGCGCTCATTCCTCACGAACACGGAACCGTTCTGGAGCATACCATTTCCGTCCTGAAAGAGACGAACACGATGGGACGCATTGTCGTGGTGGGTCCTGAGAATCTTCAGGGACATCCCTCCGTAAAATGGGCGGATATGGTGCTGCCTGAAGGGGAGTCCGGGGCGGAAAACAGCCTTATCGGGCTGAAGTGGCTGGCGAAAAGCGATATTTCGCGAAAAGTCCTGATTGTCACCACCGATCTTCCCTTTCTCTCTTGCGAATCCGTAAACGCTTTTCTGGATGCGTGTCCTCAAGACGGCGATATCTGTATCCCGATTCTCACCGAGGATGAATTGGAGTCTCGTTTCCCGGGGAGTGATAACACTTACGTTCCTTTGAAGGACGGACATTGGACCATGGGAGGTGTCTTCCTAGTCCATCCGGATACCCTGCTCGGGCGACGTACAAGGCTGGAGGATGTTTTCGCTGCACGGAAAAGTCAGTTCAGGATGGCATGTCTTCTTGGTCCAAGATTTATTATGCGCTTTCTCACAAAGCGTTTGACAGTTGCGGATATAGAAAGCAAAGGCAGCGATCTATTTCGTTGTCGGGGGTATGCGATCAGACACTCTCCGCCTGAATTGGCGTTTGATATGGATGAGCTGAAGGATTATGAATATTTCATGCGATGGAGCCGTTTCGGAAAATAGAGAGGCAATGGTGATATTTGAGTGTAAGGACGGGTAATTGCAAAATTCGATTTCAAAGTATTTTTCCGCCATCTTGAAAAACAACCTTATTCCATGAGCATCTTGTCATCCACGATTTGTCCCAAAAGCTCTTTTTGTCTGCACAGCCGCTGCACCTCGGCACCCACCGCCTCTTTGCCTTCGTCTCGCATCCTGCGTGCATTCTCCATGCCGCGTTCCGCCGCTTTCAGAGCTTCTCTCAGAGTGTAACGAATCTCGCTCTCCATCCGAAGCCTGCTGTCCTGAAGACGCTGCTTCAGGCTGTTTTCCACGCGCATGGCGTTTACCTCCATAAGCTTTTGCAGGAACTGGAGAGCGTTCAGCTCCATGGATTTCAGTGTGAAAGAACGCGGAAGAATGGCGTCAGCGAGCCATTGAATGAGAGGCACAAACCCTGCAGGAGAGGCGATATTATGAAAATCATTGAAAACGAAACTCTTTTCGGTTCTCAATCCGGCATCCCGCCCAACGCATTCAGGAAGGGGAATGGAAATCCATGTGTCGGATTCATGCAGTCTGTCCAGCAGGTTGTTCAGAAGTCCTGCGAAGCGGTTCACCGCCTCAAGATATGCATCCTTGGCGTCCCGTTCGGATTTTTTCAGCCATGGTTGCACTGCGCGCCTCGCGATCTCCTGGGCGTGGTGCAGACCGTAATCCCGCAGCTTCGGGCCGAAACGAATGGATTGGCTTTTCGTGCGGATGTCATGTAACAATTCCTCGTTCAATTTAGGCATTACATCCTTTAAAAAATTCGTGCGATGAATTGTAAAAGTACGCCCTAACTTCGATAACTCCGCATCATATAGAGGCCCTAACTCCCATAAGGCTCTCTCCGCCTCGTTGGAGGCGTCATGAAGCAGAGCGAGCCTCTTTTCGGTTTCCTCTATGGGACGCATCAACGCGTCCGTCTCTTCGTTTAAGATATTGAGCAGTCGTTGGCTCAACCTTTGAACGCCTCTCTCCACGGCTCCCTGCACGAGAACCTGTCCGGATTCCTGAGCAAGCTGTTTTAACCGGTTTTCCAGGAGCGTCCATTCCCTGGTCGCCTTTTCCGTGCTGATCTTTTCCAATGCGCTAATAATATATATACGGTCAACGGGATGATTTAAGTGAGAGGAGAGGACTTTCCTGGCGAACGCCGCAGCCTCCTCGTTTTCCTTGTCGGTGACACGATCCGCCTTGTTCTGTACGAAGAGGAAGGATTCCACCTGCTTGGCGATATCCTCTGCGAGTCGTATTTCCTCCCCCGTGATAGGCGGATCCGCGCCGAACACGAAAAGCGCTGCGTCTATGTGAGGGATGAAATCCGTCGTAGCTTCGCTATTGGCTTCGAATACGGATCCCAATCCTGGAGTGTCCACAAAGCAGAGTCCGGAGGAGAGCAATTCTCCGGGGAAATAAACCTCCACTGCTTGTATTCCCTTGGAGTTTCCCGGATTAAGCTCCTCAGACACATACTGGGTGAGGTTTGAAGGCTCAATTGTCTCCCAGGATTTGTCCGAGTGTCGTATGCGGACGGAAAGCGTATCGCCGTATCGCACCACAGTGACCACGGAAGTCACCGGCACGGTTCCCGAGGGCAGAACATCCATGCCAACGAGTGCGTTGACAAGCGTGGATTTGCCTCGCTTGAATTGCCCGACGCACGCCACGTAAAAACGCCCTTCCGAGGCGCGCTCCGCAAGGGAGCGCGCCTCGTCGGCAACCGCTTCCGCGCCAATCTCGCGCGCAAGGGCTTCCAAATGTCGAAGGGATTCCTGTCTCATTATTTTCTTATCACCTGAGAGCCGCCAAATCGGGCGATCTCGCCAAGTTCCTGTTCGATCTCCATCAATCGGTTGTACTTCGCAATTCGCTCGCTTCGGCAGGCGGATCCGGTTTTGATCTGACCCCCTCCCATCGCCACAGCGAAGTCCGCCATGAAAGTGTCCTCCGTTTCGCCGGAGCGGTGAGAGATTACATAACTCCATCCGGCTTTGCGGCAAAGCTCGATCGCTTCGATCGTCTCCGTCACCGTTCCTATCTGGTTCAGTTTTATCAATACGGCGTTCGCGCTTTTCTCCTTGATTCCTCGGGAAATGAACTTTTTGTTGGTCACGAAGATATCGTCCCCGACAATCTGAATGCGTCCGCCGAGCTTCGCGGTATGGCGTTGAAATCCGTCCCAGTCATCCTCAGCCAAGCCATCCTCCAAGGAAACAATGGGGTATTTGTCGATCCATTCCCCGTAGAGTTCCGTCATTTCATCGTTGGTCTTCTTGCCGCTTCCGGATTTGGCGAGATTGTAAACGCCATTTTCGTAGAAGGAGCTTGCAGCGGGATCCAACGCCAGAGCCACATCCTTTCCCGGTTCATATCCCGCTGCGCTAATCGCCTCCACGATTACTTCGCACGCTTCGTCATTGCTTTTAAGGTTTGGTGCGAAACCTCCCTCGTCACCCACGGAAGTGGCGTAGCCTCTCTTTTTCAGGATGGTTTTCAATGCGTGGAAGGTCTCCGCGCCGTAACGCAAAGCTTCGATGAAATTAGGAGCCCCCAGAGGCATCACCATGAACTCCTGGAAATCCACGCTGTTGTCGGCATGCTTGCCTCCGTTCAGAATATTCATCATGGGTACGGGTATTACCGTCGCTCCAGCACCGCCCAGGTAAGCGTAAAGAGGTATATCCGCCTGTGTCGAAGCCGCTTTGGCTGCCGCCATGGATACGCCGAGGATCGCGTTCGCTCCGAGTTTTCCTTTGTTTGGCGTGGCGTCCAAGGCTATCATCAGGTAATCAATCTCCGATTGCTTGGCGGGGTTCATCCCTTTGATTTTGGGTGCGATGATCTCATTCACGTTTCTTACGGCGTTCAGCACCCCCTTGCCCTCATATCTCTTTTTGTCACCGTCCCTCAGCTCCACCGCCTCGTTTTCGCCTGTGGAGGCTCCCGACGGTACGGAGGAGGAGACGGAGATACCATTGCTCAGCCTAAGAAACACTCTCACGGTTGGGTTCCCTCTGGAATCCAAAATCTCCATCGCACGAATCTCCTCAATCACTCCTTTTTTCATCTGTTTCTCCTTGGTTGTTTTTTCATAAAAAAACTCCTGTAGGGGTTTGCGAACCCCTACAGGAGTCATCAGCATTTCAAATGCGGTTCGGGCGAACTCCATCGCCCTTTGAAATTGTCAAGCGAAACGAAATCTAAATTCAGTAAATGACGATGACATCATTCTTTTCAAACTCTGGTGAATAACAACTGAATTTCCCGATTCGCTTACCATTAAGTTTATCACTTATCCGGCTCTTTTGGAGAGTGTACGTACTTGAAAACTTCACAATCCTGAACGGTGATAAGCCCTTCCGTCACCATCTCATCCAGCAATGGGAGAAAGAGTTCCACCCTCTCCGCAGTGTCTATGATCTCAACGACTACGGGCAAATCCTCGGATAGGCGGAGAATGGAGGATGTGTGGATTCTGCTGTTGGCTCCAAATCCTTGAATTCCCCTTAAAATGGTCACCCCTGCCATTCCCTCCTTGCGCGCTCTCTCCGCG
Source organism: bacterium (assembly GCA_021811565.1). Classification (GTDB taxonomy): domain Bacteria; phylum Armatimonadota; class Chthonomonadetes; order Chthonomonadales; family CAJBBX01; genus DTKV01. Next base: position 8,599 of record JAJZOL010000108.1, read on the forward strand.
ATCGCGTTATGCAATGCTTTTCCGTGCCAACTGTCCGAATCCCCGATGTAAATGCATATTTTCTTAGCCTGTCCTTGAATTTTCATGATGATTTCATCCTCTCAATACATGGATTACGCCCATCCGAATCTTCCATACAACCAGAGCATCAGGATACTGGCGATTAACGTTAATGGGGTCGTAAGAACACCCACTTTCAAGAATTTCCAAAACGATAGCGGGCATTCCTTGTTCGCACCTTGAGCAACAATCAAATTCGCAACGCTCCCGACCAGCGTCAAATTACCGGCAAGAGTGCTGGAGGCCGCAAGCATGAGCCATAAAAGAGGCGCATGTTGCATGTGGCTCACCCAACCTCGCAAAAGCATTACAAACGGCACATTGCTGAAGAGATTGCTGCCAATCACCGAGAAAACCGAAAATCCCGTCAACCCCATCATGCTTATGGAGTGACGTTCGATCACAGGGAGAAAACGGGTTATCAACCCCGTCTCCATTTTCGTCACGCCGCCAACCACGATGAACAGTCCGGCGAAAAAAATCAACAACGACCAATCCACTGCGGCGAAAGTCTCCGAGGGTGGCTTGTTCGCCCACACAATCAACGCCGCACCCGCCGTCATCGCCGCAAGGTCCATGGGCGCGCCGAATAAGAAAGCCGCCAGCAGACCTACCATCACGAGAAGCGTTCTTCTCGCCAGTTTTCGGTTGTATGGCCGTTCCCAGCCGTTTTCAGAGCGTTTGGGAAGAGTTGGCGCACCCTTCAATTGATTGGCGTATAGCCTGTCCAAAACCGTCCAGTTGATGATCAGGCAGACGATCCCCACCGGAACCATTCTCATCGCGAACGCGGTCCACATCCAGCCTGAGGATTGACCGATCAACATGTTTTGCGGATTGCCCGTGATGGTCATAAGCGATCCCACATTGCTGCTCGTCGCCAGAGCCAACAGATAGGGTTCCGCAGGCAACTTGGACGACCTCGCCGCGGCAAGTATCATCGGCGTCATGATCAGGCATATCGTATCATTCACGAACAAAGCCGAGAGACCACCTGCCGCCAAGCAGACCAATAGGAGCAATATTCTGGCGTTGCCGCTATGCCCGGTTAGCTTGATCGCCATGCGATCCAGCAAGCCCGAAGAGGTTGCCGGCGCGGTGACAATCATCATCCCGAGCAATAGTGTCAGAGTTCCGAAATCAATCGCTTGAAGCGCCTGGGAGCGGCTTAGAACTCCGCAAAGCACCATCAGCACGCCACCAAGCAAACCTGCGGCTGGGCGGTCCAGTTTCCTCGGGGAGTTTTCGCCCGCAAGAATAATCAGGTAAACAAGGGAAAAAATGGCGAGCGCCAAAACCTGTTTGCTTTCCATTCCGCCACCTTGTATTTAAAGTCTGCCGCGCATAAGAATGCGGGCGGCAACCACTCCGAGATATGCTGCGAAAAGCCCGATGGTAACGCTCCCTATAATGTTGATGGCGGCGGAAAGGTATTGACCGCCCTCAGCGAGAAGGCCGAGCGTTTCATATTCGAATGTCGAGAAAGTTGTGTATGCCCCCACAAAACCTATGGCGATCAGCAACCTCCAATAGTCATTCCATGCGTATCTCAACGCCAAAGTGGCGAATATCCCCAAAATAAAGCAACCGGTTACATTGATGACAAATGTGCCGTATGGAAACGACGCTCCCATTCGCGACTGAACCCATCCGCCGATCACATATCTTGCATTCGCCCCGACGAACCCTCCTAAACCAATCACCAGAAATTTCGTTAAATCCTTCATGCGTAAAAATATTCTTTCTTTCGATTTTATATCATTTTCGTCCTTCGCAGAACGAGCCAGCCATTGAAATTATGAGGCTGAGTCACTTTCCTTTTATGAAATGCATCTAACAGACCGATATTGGTAATGCAAGTGTTTGCATAGGTACGCTCTATTTTATAAGAATATCCGAGTTCGTCTTAATGATTAGAGATTTGATATTTCAGGTGCGGCACAAAAGCCAAGCCAATCGGAGAGATTTCTATTTCATGGGGGTTTCTCGCCGTATTTTTCATTTCAATCTCCAAGCATGTCTTACAGGCACGCAGGATAAGTCTGATTTGCATTCTCCGCCCGTGGGCAGCCGGTTATCCCCCTTTTTTCGTAATTGTTATACTCTGCATAGCCGAATAGGAACGAACGAGCGAATTTAATCCGTTTCCGCCTCTAAGGGTTTCCACTTTGATGAGGATCGCTCCCTTCTTTCTGTTATCGAGTATCCGTGAAATACAGATCCTCCCGTGTTAATGGAAGGAGATTGGTTTTCCCTTTGGAGATCAAAATTTGATGCACCTCAAGATTCCCTTCGCGGAAAGACGCCGAGGCGCCTCTCAGGTAAAGACGCCACATGCGCACAAACCTCTCATCGAACATAGTGCGTACTTCATCCGCGCACTGCTCAAAACGTTTCGACCATTGATCCAAAGTGAGGCGGTAATGCGGCCCTATGTTTTCCACGTCCCATATGCGAAACCCTTGGGTGTGAAGATGACCGAGCAATTCCGTTAGTGTCGGAATGTATCCGTTTGGAAAGATGTATTTGTTCACCCAACCGCCGGTTGGTCCTTCCACGGGAGAGGTTATGAGATGCAGCAAAGCCAGCCCACCCGTTTTGAGCATTTTCCAGGCGCACTCGCAAAATTCCTGGAGATGCGCCTTTCCCACATGCTCGATCATGCCAATGCTGACGATTTTATCGAACTCGGTTTTTTCCTTGGCGAGATTTTCATAGTGCTCCAACAGAAAACGAGCCTTGCCATCCATGCCGCGTTGCCGTACGGCATCACACGATGCCTTATATTGCTCCTCGCTCAGAGTGATGCCAAGCCCCGACACGTTGTAATTCTCCACGGCACGCATCACCAACTCTCCCCAGCCGCTGCCTATGTCAAGGAGCGATTCGCCTTGCTTCAGCCGAAGCTTGCGAAGCGTATGATCCATCTTTTGCCGCTGAGCCTGTTCCAGGGTGTCCTGCGGAATTCTGAAGTAGGCGCAGGAATAGGTCATGGTGTCATCCAGCCAAAGACGGAAGAAATCATTTCCCAGATCGTAATGGTGAACGATATCCGCCTTCTGCTGTTTGATGGATCGCCTGCCGCCATGCATTACGCCTTGCAGGATTTTGGTTACACCGCTTGGAGTATCCACAGCGTCCCATAAATGATTTCGTATCGCCAACGCGATGACATCCGCCGGGTCGCCTTCCACGTCTATGGCGCCATCCATATACGCCTCCCCGAGACACATCTCAGCGTCATCCGAAATGCATTCAAGTAATTTCGCATCTTTCAGGTGCAGTTTGAAGAGGCTCTCCCCTTCGCCGTAATGTTGGGTGGATCCATCCCAATAAGTAATCGTGAACGATCCGTCCTTTATTCTCGAAAACAGTGCGTGAACCATTTGCTTGTCAAAAATTCCCATCTCCTCTTCCTTTCTTCCAGAAACGCTGTTACTTGGCGGGGTGGAATGATCAGGGATGACTCAACACTGAATGCAGGTGAAGTCAAAGGTTCCAGCGAGATTTCGCTGCCGCCACAATCCGATCTACAACGGTATCCAAGCCTAGTTTGGAGGTGTTCAACACGGCATGATAATGAACCGGATCCTCCCAGTTGGTGTGAAAGTAGTGTCTGATAAACGAGGCGCGATCCTTGTCGCTCTGTTCTATGATGTTGCGCGCAGGACCTTCATTCATCCATCGAGTTTCCATCACCCTCTGTAATCGATAATGGAGATCGGCGATCAGCCGATAATGCAAAGCATCATAATCCTTAAGGATGAAATTCGCTCCGCGACCTACAATCACCACATCGCCTTTGTCTGCAAAATCCCTGACGATTTTTTGCAACGCCTTGAAATATATCTCGTGATCCTTCAAATTCGGAGACTCCTCGCCTTTTTGAGGCACCCGTTCATCGAAATGGACGATATAAGGCAGCTTGATCCCCGTATCCTCCACCTCCTTGTTCAGAATCTGCTTGTCCACGCATTCCCAGCCCAACTCCTCCGCAACGGCTTTAGCGATCACGGTCTCTCCCGCGCCTATCTGGCGAGATATGGTTATAATTCCCATTAGCGTTGTTCTTCCTGCGTTTCGCGCATGTTGCGCAACATCTCTTTGATCCTTAATATATGATACGCAAGCGTTTCGTGGAGGTTCTGCAACACATCCACATCGTCCTTTGTCAGGCGGCCGTAATTGGATTGAAGTTCGTTGGGGGAGAGGTCCAGCAACAGTTGATCCTCCAATTCGTTCATCAGTGTCGAGAGGTAAAACAGAGTGGATGTGCGCTCCTCCGCTTTTTCACGATCCTTCAACCAATCAGGGGTGTAACGGCGGACCGTCTCCCGCATCGCGTTGTGCATCCCTTGCAGTTCGGCGTCCACCGCTTTCCACTCCTCTTCCCGCAAAGGCGTCAGACGCTGTCCCGAGTTAGGACTTACTCCATCCCGGATCGCCATCAGAATCTGCCTTTGGGTCTCCTCCAACTGGATTAGAGATGTGGAAAGCCTTCCTCGATGCCCGTCGTTCAGTTCCTTAACCTCTTTCACCATGAATGGCATCCTCTTTGTATCAAAAGCAACAAAAAAACCCCCGCTTCAAAGCTTTCGCTTCGAAACAGGAGCCATTATCTCATCAAGAGAGGTTTAGACGAACTTGATCGTCTTGGCGGTCCCCATCGCCATGATATTATCATATAGATAATACACGATTCGAAGACGATTGTAAAGCCTTCCAGGAACGGTTTATGGAACATATTTCACCTAACGGACAAACATAAATATATCAACCGTGGATAATAAGGGAAAAATCTTAGTGGGATTACACTGCATAAGGGAGTATGACGAAAAAACAGGAAAGAGATTTGCTGCTAGTATGGCAATAATGCTTATGACAACTAATAATTCAACTAAGGTGAATGCATTATTGGATTTTATTTTAATGTGCATTTTCATTCTTTCATGCCTTTGTCACGCTTGAATATCGTCACTCCGCCGCCGTGTGCAACCACTTGGTAATATCCCGAGGAAACCGCCTTGGTTAATAATCGCCGGTACGGGCCGGGATCGGTAATCACAAGATAATCCACGGGATTATCGCGGATCAGAAGAGTCAATCTGGTTGGCATCGGAGTATGGGCGTTCATTGCCTCCGCTTCGATCACCTCTTTTCCCGGACCGTACCACGCCTTGATGAAAGGGTTGGGGAACATGTAAATCCGATTTCGGTGATCGAAGGAAACGACCATGCCCCACGAGGCGGATACGGATGCGGATCGGGGAATTGGATTATTCGCAAGCAACATCCGGCGTTCACGCACCACGCTTGCAGGCAGGAATGCCCGCCCATATGCGTATTCTTCTTCGGCGTTGCAAGGTTATTCCGTCCGCTGAAGGGGGCGATTTAATGGCGAATGCTCGCAATACGATCGCCAAGCCTAAAACCGCCACGCTCGGAGCCAAATCCTGGCGGCATAAAAGCGTGAGCGCGGTCCACGCGGCGAAAGCCTTGTACCGCTCCCTCTCCATGGCATCGATGGCGAAAAGGAGAAGCGGAATGGCGAGCATGTTCGTGTGAAAATCGTAGAGGATCGGGTACGCCAGGGTCGGCGCGATGAGATAGGCGAAACACAATCCGGTTGCGGCGAATGGGGGGGAGGAATGATGTCGAGCGAGACGGTATAACGGAACCGCGCCGATAGCCACCGCCGCCGATTGAAATAACACGAGAGCCTGAGGCTCGGGAAAAAGCCGATAGAAAGGGGCGAGTAAAAAAAGGATAGGGGTGAAATGGTCCCCGAAAAGGTTCATCCCGCGAACGGTGCTGAACAGAGACTGGAAATGGGAAATCCGCCAAAGCGTCTGATCAAATATCCCAAGGTCGAAGGCGTCCGCCTGGAAGGTGTTCACGCGTATGACGGATAATGTTAAGTAGATCACGGTGAACGCCAGAATGCCGGTCCACAACAGGATAACCGCCGCCTTCTCAACGCGGTCGCGAGGAAGGCGGTGTACAAGTAAATTCACAAGGGAATCGGTTATCGGCATTCCAGTTAAATGTTCAACCCATTGCCATTGTCCCGCAGTGTTCACCTCCAAAAACACATAGTCCCCCTCCGGGGTTAAAATCATAGGTTTTTCGCTGTTGTGTGTGGATAATATTATTTACAATGGTTGAGAGTTGCTATCACCCCAGTCAAACAAAATGGAGAACAAAAGTGAAATGTGCGTCAAGAATGAGCTTTTCACAGCCGCCTTGGGCTTGCACATCCACTATCAGGTGAAAAAGATGAAATTACACCTTGAATAAGGAGAGCTACAGATACATATCCACGTTCCCCCATCATTGCATCCCATGGGGTAATCACACCGATTTCCGGCGTCGCGAGGGTTTGTATTCCTCCCGGCTATCACACTGAAGACGAGAATACTCGCATGACGGCGAATCGGCGCTTGAGGACAATAAGCGGCATCATCATTCGGGCGTCGCCATGATGACCTCGGAGCCTGAATTTTAATTTCTTGCCCTCGCCTTTCGAAAAAAAGATAGTAAAACGGGGTGCTGCCGTACCTATATATGAAAAAAGAATCGGTTAAGATCGGCTTTTCAAACAAAGCGGGATGACTTTTTGCATCTCCGAAGAATCCTTGGGTTCGTTTGGTAAAAAAAGAGAGTTTCCTTTTTTCAATGGGTTTCGAGTGGCGATATCGGGTCGAGCAGGAAAAGACTGGCGAATACGATTAAAGCTCATGCCGCGCGGATGCTTGATTGCCTCCCGGATCATCTTACAAGAGGATTGATGGAGGGGGATTAACTCTTTTATCCAAGCTGCGAAGGCGAAGACCTGAGGCTATCGCAATCATAGATATCTCAAAACGATCATTTACCTAATCGCTGGAAAACTAGATTTTGGGCTACCCATGTAATAGAACGAGGAACCGCAAATAATATTACATACGCGATGTAGTGATGAGCTTTTTATTGCAAGAGGGCGCCAAGCATGCTATGATATCCAATGAGAATGGATTCATACTGGGAAGTCCCTGTGGTTCGTCTACGATAGTGTCCTTGGCTATATTGCAAACAATATCAGTTTAATTTTTACGAAAGGAGAGGTCAAAAAATGAGCGTGAATCCTAACGCGTCTCGCATACACGGTCCCTACAAATCCTCATCCGGAAATCGCGGCGTAATCATCGGGGTGATTGCAGTCGTAGTCCTTGTGGCGTTGGCGATCCTTGTGTGGGGTGTGTTTTTTCGAAAAGGATTGAACACCCAGGGAGCGCCCCAGGCAGATCCTATCTCTGTGGTGAACCGATTTTTCACATCCATCCAATCCAAAAACTGGAGCGATCTGAACGGCATTATCTATTTAAAGCCGAAATCCTCCAATCCGGATGAATCCAATCCGGATTACATTGTCCAACATGATATCCGTCCGCTGTTTGATTCCATCGATATCACAAGTTTCGCCGTGAAAAAATCACAAATCAATGGCGATAAAGCCACCGTATGGACTACGTTAACCGTCTCTCCGGTGAATGCCCCGGTATCCATAAAACCCGTCCAAACCAATCCCTCGTTTGGATTGGTGTTGGTTGACGGTCAATGGAAAATAAGCACCTATTTCCTCCCGAAAGGACCATGAAGCATATCGCCTGTCATCGCCTGCGGTGGGTGGCGTTTGGCGAACCGGATATGCAATAATGGATATATCAAAATGCGAGGCGTACCATGCATTTCGGACTTGCAGCGCATTAGCCTGATTGCGTGATTATCAATGGTCCAATTAAAGGCATAACATTTTCAAAAAAACATTGCACAGGAATCGGAGTTGAACGAGCGAAAATCGAATTTCTATATTTTGAGGGGTGTCCCAGTTATAAAAGGGCACTTGAAAGGTTGCACGCGGTTCTCCATGAGTACCGTTTGGACACTCCCGTTGAGATGATCCAGGTGAACACGGAGGAGGAGGCGTTGCATACCCGATTCTTAGGATCGCCTTCCATCCGTATTAACGGAGTGGATGTGGAGAAATCCGCGAGAGACAACACCGAATATGGGTTAACCTGCCGCATCTACCAAACGCCAAATGGTCCGGACGGCTCGATGACGATGGACACATTGCGAGAAGCCATCTCGGAAGCCATTTCCGCGCGGGGGGAATGAGAGGAGTATGAGGAGTTCTCATGATTAATGCCACGATAAACGCAGGGATTTGCGGGTTTGTCACCACGGTGAGCGCCGATTCGGAGGATATGCAAAACGTCACGCTGCGGATCGAGAGCGATTGCGACAATATCAAGCGAATTGCGAAGGAATTATCTCAGGTGGATGGCTATGCGGAGATAGGGGCAGGTTTCGATGGAGTGATTCAAAAAGTCGTTCGGGACAACATCAAGGGCTGCTGCGCAGGCTGCGTGGTGCCCTGCGGAATTTTCAAGGCGATGCAAGTGGCTGCGGGGCTGGCTCTCCCCGCAACCTGCTCCGTGGAGTTCAGTCGGGATTGAGTCTGCCCCTTAAGCGTTTCCTTCACACGAACTACGCCGGTCCTTGGTTTTGTGAGGAATTCGTTTCGCCGATCCCTAGTTTTGTCGACACATCCTCGTAATCGGGGTCTATAGCGTAGATTTTTTCATAATCGGCTCGCGCCATCGTCTGCTGTCCCTGCTCTTCGTATATCCGAGCGCGTTCATATCGTAACGCCAGCAGAATATGCTGGGAGCGATCCTTGGTCCGTCTTAGCGCCATAGTGAGTGTGTCTCGGGCGGCTTGCGGCATGCGGAGCAGCGCCAACGCTCTGGCTTTGTACAGAAGCATGGCGGCATGCACATCCGTTTCGTTTTCCACCCCTTCCCCCATGCGCACAACCTCCTGCATGACTTCCGGATCGTTCGAATGAGTGTCCACAAGGAGTTCGCAGAGGAAGACCTTCGCGACGATGTCGCTCGGATCGTGGTTGACGATTTCTCGCAATTGATGGATCGCTTTATCCCACTCCTGCAATTGCTGGTACGCCTCCGCCAGCATCAAATTGACTCCGTGGACGGTGGGCGTGATGTGAACCGTTAATTCGTGAGTGACGGGGAGATTTATCTGCGTGTGGATTTGAAAGGCGCTGAATGAGGAGCCAATCTCCCAAGGATATTGGAGAGCTTGTAAAAAATAGTTTTCCGCCTCTCTGTACCGATGCATGGTCATGAGGATCATACCAGCGAGAAAAGCCGCGTCCGGTAATTCCGCTGCGCCTTGAAGATGCATCAATGCGGATGCGTTATCGCCGCGCTCCATATCCTTAACTCCGTTGATCAAAGCCTGTTGCACAGGGTTGGGTGCGGGTGCGGGTGCCGGAGCTTGAGCCGGAGAGGCGATGTGTGCTCGCTGACGACTCGTACCATTCAAAACGCGTGTCGCGCTTGGGATTTTATGTGTGTAGGATAACCCTGTTCCAGGCAACCCCAAGGTCATCCGCGTCCCTGAAGGTCCGAATGTCATTTTCGCCCCGCGAGGTCCCACGGAAAGCGATGCTCCCGATCTGCTAAAATTTACGGATACACCCGGCGCGATACGCAATCTTCTTTGGAAACGAAATCCCATCACTTGTGTTCTCCTTTTTCAAGGCGTAAAATCATTTGGTTTCTATTGCGTCACCACCTGCACGCTCCAGTAGACCATGTCCACGCCAGGATCGTACTTGCCATCCGTATTAAAGGTGTCATTGGCGGTCTCGGGAATGCCGGCGGGGTCGGTGCTGCTGTACATCCTTGGCTGTGACACGTCAATCGTGAGATACTCGTTGAAAGTGGGGGAGTTTTCGTTGGATTGATTGCCGAATGCGTCCGTGATCTTGTAAGGATCATCCGCAGCGGTATTCACCGGTGTGGTGGTGGTGGTGATCATGTTGATCTGCAGATATCGCGGCGGATTGCCGTTATTCGGATCGGGATCGCCTTGCGATATGACCGGGGCGATCTGGGAGATATCCAATGTGAACTGCAGCGTGTTGCCGCCATTTGGGGGGTAGGTTGCGACGGGCTGACCGCGCGGGATAAAGGCGTTTTGGGACGGATCGCCGTTCATACCGTCCAGTACGTGGTATAGTGTATAACCGGAGGCGTTCACAAACGGCTGATTCTGACCCCACTCCACGAAATCCGTGAAGCATCCCGGAGATCCGTGCAGTCCCGTTGCGAAACCGTTGCCGCCATAAGGTACGTGCACGGCGGGGATGGGACCATTCTCTCCGTTCGGGTCAGCTGCGTTGCGAATAATAAAGAAATAGTGATAATTGGGGTTCACCGGACCGTTCATCTGCATTGTTACGATCAGTTGCGTTCCGCTTGTCAATCCCGCCGGTGATCGAGCGCACCCCGCCAACACGAACGGGAACGGAACGGACAAAATCGCCAACAAAACAATGCCTTTATTCATGCATATCTCTCCTTGTCAAATCCCATGCGGGCGGGGGGCATTTCATCGAATTGGAAGATGATGTATGTATACTATATCCCATCTCGTGCGAAAATACTCCGTGATACTCCTCGTAATACTCTCGGCCGCTGGAATGACGCTTGCGTTTCCGTCGCCCGACCTGGAGCCTCTCGCATGGGTGGCTTTGGTTCCTTTCATGATCGCTTTGCAACGGTGCAGACGGTTTCGTTGCGCCCTAGGTGCGGGGTATCTGTTCGGGGTGATTCATTGGGGATGGACCACCAGTTGGATAGGGGATACCGTGGTGCGTTGGGCTGGCGGCTCGGTGGGATGGTTCGCATGGCTGGGGCTGACCCTGATAGAATCTTGGTGGTACGCGCTTTTCGCAGTCCTCGCTTGGTGGATGATCCGTCGGGCTTCTCCCTCCATTCAACCTCTGGGCGTTGCTTCTCTCTGGGTTACGGTGGAATGGCTGCGAGGGCTAGGCGATCTTTCGATGCCCTGGGCTCTGCTGGGTTACACGCAATTTCGTTTCCTTCCCTTAATCCAGGTGGCGAACCTGTTTGGAGTGTATGGTGTCTCCTTCCTGATCGTGTATTTCAACGCCTCCGCCGCACGCTGGTTGCAAATATGCGCAGGCGGGGGAAGAGAATTGTATCGTAGGGAGGCGAGGACGCTTCTTCCAGCGGCAATCCTCATCGCGCTGGCGTTGATTTACGGGTGGGTTCAACTGGATCGGAGCGTTCCGGGCAAGCGAATGGCGGTTGCGGTGATGCAGCCTAATATCCATAGCGAGCGCCACTGGGTTCCCAACCCCACGCGAGACCTAGCCCTTTTCCAGCGGATGATGGATGGGATGGTTTACAATCCTGTTTGGCATGCATCTTCGGAACGGTTGGTGATTTGGCCGGAAAGCATCGCCCCGGGTGACGCCATCAATGACTATGACCTACGCGCCTATTACAAGGACCTATCCTCGCATGAAAAGACCTGGCAGGTGGTCGGCACTGAATACGAGGATGACCAGGGACGCCCCTATAACTCCGCCGCAGTTTTCAGCCCTGAGGGAAGATTGACTGCGCGGTATGATAAAAATTGGCTTGTGCCGTTCGGGGAATGGATCCCTTGGAGGAAGGAGTTGAAGCCCTTCGGCGGCGTGTTCCACTTCTTCAGCGTGGACGACGTGGCGGGACATGACAACACCCCCGTGGCGACGAATCCCGCCAAGCTCTGCATCCTGATCTGCTACGAAACAGCGTTTCCCTCACTCGCTCGCGCCCGCGTGGCGTTGGGAGCGAACCTGCTTGTATCCATCACCAACGATTCGTGGGCGGGACGCTCCAAGGTGCAATGGCAACATGCCGAAATGGGAGTCTTTCGCGCGGTGGAGACGGGAAAATGGTTCGCCGCCTCCTCCACAACCGGCATCACCTTCATTTCCGACCCACGAGGGAGAGTGATTAGCCTGCCGCGATACGAGGTTGGATCGCTTGTGAGGGATGTGACTTTGCCGAACGGCGAGACGCCATACGTGCGCTGGGGGGGGTGGGAGCCGTATCTCTTCATCCTGATGGCTATCGTCTGCTTGGGAGTTCGGAAAAGGGATGGTGCAAAAAATGCCGCGACCCGGACTTGAACCAGGGACACGAGGATTTTCAGTCCTCTGCTCTACCAACTGAGCTATCGCGGCATGAGATTGAAATCAATCACAAATACATTTTACTTCGCGTCCGTCGGGGTTGTCAATAGCGTGATGCTTGAACGTTTAGAACAAGATTAAGGGATTAAAGGAGCGACAGGATAGGGGGATCGGGGTTCGGCTGTATCGTCCCGCATATCGCCGTTCCAATCTAAATGGAAGCGTCATTCCCTGTTTCGATTCGGATCCCCCATACATTGGTTGTTCCGACGGAAATCAAAATTCTAAATGGCTGGTTGGTCATCGCGGTAACTTAAAATTGGAAGCTCAAACACAACCGCGACTCTGCGGCTCTGCGTGAGAATCCCTCGCGAACCAGGACGTTTCGCATCCTGTCGTAGAGTATCTCCATTGGAACGCCGCCGAAGTGGGAGAAGGCACGCTGATGCGCATCGAGAAATCGTGGAAGATCGCATCCATCCTGAAACTCCGCGTATTGAGCTCGGGAGTAACCTAACACCATGCTGAAAAGATAATAGGTGCGCCCGACGCTCCCGAGTGTCGTAGGTCTTGCAAGGTGAACCGCATTCCGGACAAGGCCATTGGGTGACAAGGGGGTCATACGCCAGATGAACGAAAATCGACTCCTCCTCCATTTTCATTTCGATGCCGGCGACATACCAGGGAGAAGATATTCCCAATATTTGTGTGTAGAGTTCGGTATCTTTCATAATGTATCATTATGGATAATTCCCGGGGATTTCCACAAACTTCCCCATAGAGCCAGAAGAATAACATACCCATCATTTCCGCAACAGAGAGCAAGCCACTTTCCCGACGATGACTATGCAGCGCTATATATCTGACCACCATTATTGATGGGCAGTGTCGCCACAATATGTGGATGGGCCACTGAGATGATCTCATTGCCCTCGGAGATAAACCTCCCATCCGGGGATACGGCCCAATCTATGGAACTTCCTCCATTCATGGGAGTCCGAACGGAATAAATGGTCTTCAAATAGGCGCCGGAAGTCTTGCCGAACGCCTCCATACCAATGAGTGACACCGGCCAACTCACAAGGAGGAAAAGACAAATTCCTCTAAAAAAGAGAGAATAATGGATATTCTTCATTTTTTCCTCTCACCCCCCAACATTAGCCTTGCATTTATCGTGTTTGGCCGGACAAACACAACGCCATCCATCGGAAAACCCTCCCGAACATACCCCATAATCCATCCAATTATTAGGATTGGGTTTATTGGCGTCCTTTTGTCCGCAACCACAATCATTGACTTGCTTATATACAGTGCCGTTCCACCCATAAATGCGGACACACTCATTAATGTCAAACACTGGTGTGCTGGCGCCGCCAAGGGTTGAACCGGCGCACTTTTTGCAGAACGTACTACAGCAATCTTGCGGACAATGTTTTGTGGGCCCGCATAACTTATCAGGCTTACAATAGACAGCAGGTTTTTCTTGGGATTACATGAATGGTAATGGGTAAAGTAAACCGGTTTGCATCCGGTACCGAATCGTGCGCAGTTAGGCGGATTTTTCCTATTTGTTCCGCCAGGCGCATCCTGCTCATCCAGAGTCCGATCCCGGGCAGATAGTTTCTGGCAGAGTGACGCTTTCGCAATAACTGCTTCGATCCCTGCTCGCCCAGTTTCTCGCCTGACTTCAATCCATTTCCTTTCATCATTTAACTCCCTTGATCTCTACACCGATTGTAGCGGAGAGGTTGTTTCGCTTATGTTGACACAGAGGAACAAATTCCCTACCTCCAATGCTTGAACGTCAATGGCTCCAGACGTTTGGTGTAGGGGCAGTGACGGACCAGCACGTACCGAAACCTCGCCGGAGACCATTTCCACACTTTGGCGGTCATGCTTTGCAACGCACGTTTTAAATTCAACGTAGGGGGAAAATAATCTACCGTTATAATCTCCTCGTCGGAATAAACGGGATAGGTATTCTGGTCCATATCGACAAATTCCGGCATGCACTGAAAACCGGTTCGCATGCTTCCTGCGTCAAACACGATCGAAAATTTGCCGCTGTATTGCTTCCCTATAATCACCCATACCTTGCCGTTGGTGGTTCCGCTTAAAATAAGGATAACTCCCACTCTGGGCTCAGTATTAGCGGTAGCTTCAACTGGTTCAACCCAAGGCATCACTCCCTCCATCTGTACGGCGTATTGGTGAAAACGATATAAAACTTCTCCTGTGGGCCAGCGTCTAATCGTTACCATGGGGCCATCGGTAATGTTTCGTTGATGCCATTCAACGTAGAAATCGGCGTTTTCATTATCGGGAAACCACTCAAAAAAATGGTATTTCGATGATGTTATAGCAAATTTAGAGGGGCCTTGACGGATATTATGCGCTTGCCCATTTTTGGGTGATTTGTGCGTGAGCGGAACGGCAAGCGATTGTAGTGTCAAGGCGCTGAGAACGATAACGAGGGACGCAACAGCATTCCTGATGAACATTTCCTATCCACCCTTTCCATATTCATTTAGCGTATCGCAGGCAATGATCGCAAGTCATTTCGTCTTTGTGCTTTTTCCACTCCGTTCTCAAACATTTTTCGCATTTCCTCATCTTTGAAATATTGTAGTTTGGCGATCCATAGCGTTTCAATCCTTGACATTGCAAATTGATGTAGGCAGCCTTCGCCCCTTGGCACCAATCCTTGCCTTTAACCCCCTCCTTATTACCGCCTTTACAACAAACACCGCGGTTGCAACCACATTTGGCTAACGTATCAATTGTGGAGCAAATAAGTTGACCTATTCCTCCCTTGTTATCTCCTCCGCAACCCTGATCCATCATTTCGCACTCAACATGAAAGACGCAAAGCATCATCTCTTTACTAACCTGATGTTGATTAGGAGCCGCCTTGCACCCGCACCCGTGCCCTTTGCAATTATACTTTCCCGTATTTTCCAGGCATGAATAAACATCCTTGCAACTATGTTTATGACTCGGGGGGGAAGGTTTTTTGTGAACGCGTGAGATCGGCGCTCTTCCCGACGGGCTGACATAGCTAACCGGATTGTCATACGCATACTTGTATGGCGATTCGGCGCCAATCTGTTCCGCCAGACGAATCCTGCTCATCCAGAGGCCGATCCCGGGCATGTAGTTTCTGGCAGAGTGACGCTTTCGCTGTAAGCGAGACGATGAAGCCGATGAACTTCCCTTGTACGGCAACAAGGAGAGCCGTTCCGCCTGCCCAAAAGACTTTTGATCAAGCCTCCAGCCCAATTGCTTTAATATTGTGGGCTCCGTCCAGCGATAGGAGGCGTCGAGAAACCGTATCTGTGCACTTCCGTTGGGAGCGCAGAATATTCGCCATCGCACATTCGCGCCGATATCGTGCTTCGCCATTGCCTTTCCAATCTCCAGCTTCTCTCGTACGGAAAAGCCTGGAAAGAACTTGGGAAATTTATCCTGATAACATTCGGTGGGGATAACTTCCTCCAAATCCCTCGCTATATCGAATGAATCGCCGGTTGCGCGGAATGATAAGATTGCGCACTCATTTATGACTTCCTTTATCGAACCGCCGTCGTCAACCCCGTGTTGACTAACACTGTTTACGAATTCTTCGGCCAAGCGGCATATTTCAGGTATGCCTTGCTTCAACGTGGCTATAGCGACATTAAAATCCCGTAATGATGATTCTGAAAGCCGATTTTGATCCAGAATCGCGGCGGCTATGATTGGAGCCAAACACGCCGCCTCTCGCTTTGAAGGGGGATGGTAACCGGCGTTTACCGCTTGAGCAATGGAATGGATCGCCTCAAATTGCTGGTCGTGGATGATCGTCATATCGAATCCTCGCATCGCAATAACATCGTTGACCTTCCGATCTAAAACAAACGATTGAATATACTGGAACTGGCGAACTCTGCTCGTATCGGACAGGTCGCGCATCATACGGTAGTCTTCGCAATTTTCAATCAGATCAATCCACACATGCCCCAGTTCATGCGCAAAGATGGTTTCGTGTAGATGAACTGCGTCGAAGAAAAACAATATCCTATTGGGGTCGGACCAGGCGTCCACGCTATGCCCGTCCGGATGGGATTGGTTTGGATGGAGATTCGGCATCGTATCGAGAGGGATAAGGTGTTTGCTGGTGCAACGATCAACCTGGATGAAAAAGTCATTCAGCCGCGGTGACATATTTTGGGGAATAATAACAGGGAGAAGATCACGTGGGTCGTGGGAAATGACATTTCCATAATCACGAGCCATGGATGAAAGAGTGGGTGCAAAAAAGTGACCGTATACGATCCATTCTATACCGTATTTGTTAATCATTTTTGACCCGATCGGTGGTAGTTTATTCTCCAAAGCGATTGTATTATATTTCTCTCGGATTGCGGATAGTTCTTGACACATCCCTTTGATCCTCCCTTACAATGATTACCATTTACATAGACGGTTTCACTCCGGTTTTTGCTCATGATAGAGCCAATCGCTGCTGATTTTCGACATTCGAAGGAATATCCTTTCAGTTAGTTATTATGTAACCTTACCCATCATGTCTCTCCGTATAAATTGTTGAGTATGAACACCAATCTGAAATCCAATACAATCGTGAGAATTCAATTATTCGGATGAATCGTTGGCTTTGTATTTCGTATCGCTGGTAAAAGCTCATCCATCCAATCCTCGGTTTACAAATCAAAGAGGGAATATACGCCTTGTGTAAGAAGATGCGCCTCGTTAAGGCGGATGCAATGGGTTCAGAATCCGATGGATGCCGAGAAGATGGATGGGACGCTAGATACGCCCCCCCCCCCCGTGGTAATTGGGAAGGGTGATTATTACGATAGAGGTTAAATCGTTTTCCGCAAGCATAATCGCGCCCTCAACATAAGGGTCATCTGGAAAACACAAGGTGTGAAAAACCTTACGGATAATTCCGCAAGATGGAGATCTCCCGCTCATGTATCATATGAGTGTTTATCGTTTATCCTTCATGCGGAATGACTACCAATGGTATATTAACACTTTAATGCCATGGTGTCAATGATTTTTCAAGGTGAACTAAAACAATTGATCTCGGATCATTCCCTCGAATATGTTTATCCTGTGTCTCTTCTCTTTTCACTGGATAATCGGTTATTGGCTCCGCATTTAATCCTTGACTGATGGTTCCTCGCGGCTAGCCAAGCCATGTATGTCCGACCCAACCCATTCGTTCCGTCATTTTCGCCGTTGATCGTAGCTCTCAAATACGAATTTTTCCCGATGCGCTCAAATATGATAGAATGTAGAAAAAATAGGAGGGTCTATAATGAGGATACTAAGCTTCACTGTTATGATAGCCTTACTGCTCTCGATGGCGTCCTTATCTGCCATGGCGCAGGATAAAACCAAGACGGAGCAGCGAACAATTACTGTAAACGGTACCGGGGAAGTCAAGGCGAAACCCGATGTCGCTTATGTGACTCTTGGGGTTGTTACGCAAGCCACCAAGGCTCAGGAGGCGTCCGTGGCGAATGCATCTCTCACGCAGAATGTCACTCAGGCTCTGAAATCGCTCGGCATTGCGGACAAGGATATTCAAACCTCTCAATACAGCATCTACCCCCGGTATGATAATCGTCCGGGCAAGGCGCAAAGTATCATCGGATACGATGTGAACAACACCGTGCGGGCGTGCATCCATGATCTTACGATGGTGGGTAAGACGATTGACGCATCTCTCGCCGCAGGAGCCAATAACGTTCAGGGGGTTTCCTTTGACATCGAGAATAAGGATAAATACGAGAACACCGCGCTCGCAGACGCCGTGAAGAACGCGAAAAGCAAAGCGGACATACTCGCTGCCACCGCAGGGGTTCGAATCGTTGGCGTGCAGCAGATTCAAGAGGGAGCCTCCTATCGTCCCGTTCCGGTCTACGCCATGCGCTCCATGGCGATGGGCGCGGAGGATGTGTCTCCTTGTTGCCCGCTCGAACCGTAGGAATAATTCGTGCCGATGGTCGCCCCGGCCGAGGTCGCGACGGACTGCGAGGTCATTCTTCCCGAGTGATCATACGCCCATGTCGTCGTCTCGCCGAAGGGGTTTGTCATCGAGACGAGCCTGCCGTCCGAGTCGTAGCCGTAGGTGGTCACGCCGACCGGCGAGGTCATGGAGGCCACATGTCCGTCCCCGGTATACGCGTAGGATACGGTGTAGGAGTAGGTGCCGATGACGGTGGTGACGCTCGTCAGCCGCTTAAATATTATTAGATTATTTGATTTTTTGAACCGTTACACGTCAAATTAAACAAGAGATTAGTATTACCTACGTGAACGCATATGATATAAGCTATATATAATAGAATACACAATGCCATAGTTTGATGGATCTATTATTATTGGTATCCACCAATAATGTTTTACAATATGAATCGGCTGAATTAATATTATTACGCAACACAGTATCCCGCCAAAGAGTGGTGCCATGGATGCTACTGGTTTTCTACGTATGAGCCATAGTATTAGAATAATCAGATTTATTGAAATTATATAGATGGAAAATAATAATAATATAATCTCTATAACATATTCTATAATTTTCATTACTCACCTTAAAATATTACTAGGATCATAGATTCTTTGGCCATAAATAAGCCCTTTCCACCATCCATCAATTCCTAATCCGGTAGGCCATCTTATTGAAGATGCTGGCACATCGTATTCTTGACCACTACTAAACGGAGCGAATTGATTCCATTTAAATGGATCCCATTTGAAGCTTCTAACATAATTCCAATAATTCGCCTTTCCCTTCATCACCCAGTCACCCGGTTGCAAGCCCGGTCTGCCCCAGCGCGAAACCGTGATTCTCCTTTCAGCGTTTTGGAGTTCCCCCTCAATCGCATTCAGGCAATCGGTTCCGAACTCGTTAATCTCCTCCTCTTC
>JAJZOL010000052.1 GCA_021811565.1 bacterium
ATCACTACCTCTATCTTTCCAGCACCCCGGCGGCGTCTATCTGCTTCATCGAACTTCCATCATAAGCCAAGACCGGCAAAAAGTGAATGAATTCCGCCACCTTTTTTTCAGGGTTGTCCTCGTTTAAGTTCAAGCGGAAACTGTAATCGGCAATTAGCCGCAACGCCCGGTCGGGAGCGAAATCGAAAACGTAACACTCCTCCTTTAAAATCAACTCATCGTTTGGCGATACGCCATCGGGATTTTTAATCGTCCATGGATTCTGAACACGAAACGCCGCTTGAAAGTAAGTTTCAGGACTGGATGAGTTCCGCAACATAAATATCCCGTTCCATGGTCGTACCGTAACGCCGGTTGTCAACTTGCCGCAGGTAAGTGTGATCGTTTTTGTTTTGATCGGGTCATCCATCGCCTCAAAAACAGGCGGCAATGCATCCACGCCCATGCCAGCCTTATTTCCCGCCGCCACAACCACTTTGTAGTCCTGATAAAAGCGATTTTGCCTTTTCCTCATTAGATTTCGCATTGCGTAACATGATGCAACGCTGGGCAAGAACCAAAGCGTATGCGAAAGCGTATCCAAAAGGCGAACATCCGAAAAAGGAAAAGGCGGCTTCGAAGCGCCGAGTTTGAGGTTGTCCAGACTAATGGGAAGGTAGGCTCCTCGAACGAGATCCAGCCATTTCTGGACTTCATCTTCATACTTGAACCGTGCTTGATCGTCATCTCCCTCCGCCGAGAAGAAGACATTCAGGTCGAACTCGTTAAACTCTCCCTTCATGGCAACTTCCCGGATGGCATCGGGCAGTTGATAGGTCATCAGCACCATGCGCGGAAGAGCGAGATAGGGGTTGTCCGGCCCTTGCCATTCCTCTTTGGCTTTCTGATCATCCGAATAGGTCCGGTTGTAAATCTGCTCCTCGATGAACTCACCCGTGACGATGGCGCGGAACGGGGTGCTGGAAAGATAGAGGTAGTGATCGGAGGTGATGGGCAGAATATCCTCATCGAAGTAGTCAATGGCTTCACCTTCAGCGGCTTTTCTTTCCTGTTCGTCCTCGGCTTCGAAAAGGTCCTTCGCCTTCTCCCTCCAGGCGCCGAAGTGGTATTCGTCAAAGATCACGCAGTCCCAGTTAGTGGCATGCACCCATTCGTTCTTGGTCTTGATGCCGCCGGTGCTTGGATTGCGGCCCAGATAGTCCTGAAATGAACCGAAGCAGACGATGGGCTTACTTTTATCAGCTTGTTCGTATTGTTCGTAAGTCAGCCCGCCGGGCCTGATGAACTGCCAGCCCTCAAAGTCAATATGGCGTTCCAGATCATCCTCCCAGGCGCTCTGCACCGCGGGCTTGAAGGTCAGTACCAGCACCTTGCGCCAGCCCATCTTTTTCGCCAGTTGATAGGCGGCGAAGGTCTTGCCGAAGCGCATCTTGCAGTTCCACAGGAAATGGGGCGGCTTATCGTTTTCCCGACGGTAGTTCTGGAAGTAGGCCATCGTCTTTTCCACCGCCGCTTCCTGCTCCGGCCGCATTGCAAAACTAAGAAGCGCGAATCCTCATAAAGTTGCCTATCGCGCACTGCATTGATAGCCGTCTTTACTTGCTCCAATGTGCAACGGAACCACTCGCCGCCCTCCTTCCTGATACCGTTGATTCGTAGCATCCGATGCACATCATGATCGTTGAAAGCCGTGCCGTCCTTTCGGATGGCGGGCTCTTCCAGAACGATCCGATAGGGTGGATCGCCCGGTCGTGCCGTGGGATACTGTTCGGCCACCCGCTCCTGCACGCTTTTAGTCGTGTAGCCGATTTTGAGCAAACCGGAATACTGCGGGTTGGTATCATTGTAGGCGTAGATTTTCGGCTCTATCTTAGGGCGTTGGGGAAAGAATTCTTGATTAGCCATCGGACAAAAGCCTCTCCAGTTCTTCTTGCAATTGCTTTTTATCAGGCAAATAGAGCTGATATTTGCTCACGAAGAGTTGATTGGTGATGTTCTGCGTAGCATATTCCACCAGGATATGATCTTTGTAGGCGCCCAGCACGATGCCGATGGGCGGGTTATCGCCTTCCACATTTTCTTCTTTGGCAAAATAATTCAGATACATGTTCATCTGCCCGATGTCAGTATGCTCAATCTCGCCGCGCTTGAGGTCAATCAGCACAAAGCACTTGAGTATGCGGTGGTAAAACACCAAATCCACATAAAAATGCCGGTTGGCCAGAGAGATTTTGTATTGCCTGCCCACAAAGGCAAACCCCTTGCCCAATTCCAGCAGAAATAACTCCAGGTTTTGAATAAGCGTTTGCTCCAGTTCACCTTCCAGATATTGTTCCTTTGGCTGAATTCCAAGAAACTCAAAAACATACGGGTCCTTGATGAGGTCCTCTGCCTGTTGCACCTCGCTCCCTTTTTCTGCAATTTCAAGCACACCTGATTTATCTTTACTCAGCGCCAGACGATGAAAGAGCATGCTTCTCATTTGGCGCTTCAACTCACGCACGCTCCAGTTTTCCTTTTCGCATTGTCGGGTATAGAAACTGATTTCAAGCTCGCTTTCGGCTTTGATAATTTCGACGTAGTGACTCCAGCTTAATTGTCCAGACAGTGTCTGGATTTTTGGGAATTTCAGGTAGAATAGCCGAATCTGAAAAAGGTTGGAGCGACTAAACCCCTTGCCAAACTCCGCCGTGAGGTCTCTGGACAGCCGGTCGAGCAGTTCGCTGCCGTACTCGGCTTTGATGTTGCCTTTTTGTTCGAACTCTACGATGTAGCACCCGATCTGCCAGTAGGTCTGCACCAGTATGGCATTGACCGCCCGGCCTGCCTGTTCTCGCCCCTGGCGAAGCAATTCGCCGATTTGTTCTTTGAGTTGATTGTAGCTGATTGTGGAAAGATGGTTAGTCATCAGCAGATTCCTCAATTTTCTCTTCATCATCAGCGGACATGGGACGTACCATGGATTCGATGAAGGCGGTTTCGTCCTGGGTTAGATCATATTTATAGTAAGCGTGGATTTTTGGCTCAATCTTCGGGCGTTGGGAAAAAAGTCTCTATTCATCCACGGACTCTTGGCATTCATTATCATCATCTTCCGGCATTAGACGCACCATGGATTCAATGAAAGCTATTTCATCCTGAGTCAAACCATATTTATTATAGAGCTTTTCATCTGTCCATGGCTCACTAAAATCTTGAATAGGGACTAGTGAATATACTTTACTTGTGGCATGTTGAGTCGGTTTGTTTAACAAGACTAGGAACCTGAAGAAACGGCATCGAATATAAGACATAATATTCAGGTAATTGCAAAATTCGTTTGCAGGTATTTAGCCGAGCGTGAAATGAGCGATAATAGCCTCATTTTCTGAATTTTGCAATTACCTCTATTGGAAGCTTCATTCTTTGTTCTGCAAGGTCCAATAACCAAGTAGGTTTCGGTACAACAAGTGTTAGGTTCTCCAACAAAGGATGACCAAGAATTGAATGGGGGAAGCTATCACTTCCACTACCTAAAAATGGAATGAAAACTTTATATTTTGAAAGCGCCTTCAATCCTGTTACGATCTGCTCATTCAGGGAAATTGAATATAACCTTCTTAAAGATGTCTTTCCCCAGATTCACTCAGCGATATCAAAGGTGATTTTATAAAACCCTCGGGAGATGATTTCGCATTCTTTTATGATCGCCTGGCGTTTGTTTTTAATTTAGCGGTCAGTACGGAGACGTTGGAAATCGTGTAACTATGAGGTGATTCCCGCATTTTTCGCCCCTTTCAGTGGGTGGAAGGGAGCGCATCGTTTTAATTATTGCGGTCGAGATGAGTGTGAAACGAGGGAAAAGCATGGGCGATACAAGATTTGAACTTGTGACCTCTTCGGTGTCAACGAAGCGCTCTACCCCTGAGCTAACCGCCCAAAAACCTCCTTAGTATAGCGGATAAGCCTCTCTTTAGTCAAGAGAGAGGCGAGAGATCCATAGGTGTCTTGCCGATTCCAGCAAGCCTTCCTCTTGCCCGGTTTCCTGTAATCCGTGCTTTTTTTTGAATAACCCCCATATTTCATAACAATGGTGTGATCCAAACGGCAAGAATACGTATGGATATAATAAAAACGCTGTCGTCGCTCGTTCAAGCCGGAATTGAATGCTCGTGTGGTTCCGAATCTTATGTCCGGCGAATTGAATCTGTCCCCAAAAAACGAACGCGATAGTATGATCTCCAAACCGTTGCGGATTATTTTAGGAGGCATAAATGATTGATGAAGGTTCCAGAAGGATGCGAGTGCTGGTCACGGGTTCCAGTGGGTATATTGGCGGGCGCCTGGTACCGCTTCTTATCGAAAAAGGGATGACCGTGAGGTGCATGACGCGTGACCCCCGAAAATTGGAGGGCAGATGGCAAGACGCGGAGATCGTGTCAGCGGATGCTGAGGATTTATCCTCGCTTCTAAGAGCCATGAAGGGGGTTGATATAGCGTATTATCTCATCCATGCCATGGAGGGTGATGAAAAGCATCTGCTGGAACGGGAACGATCCAACGCCATGAATTTTCGTGACGCCGCAGCGAAATGCGGGGTTGAAAGAATCGTCTATCTTGGAGGATTAGGAGGGGAAGGCGTACATCATTCCCAGCATCTTTCCAGCAGGCAGGAAGCGGGACGTGTTCTCTCGGAAGGTTCTGTTCCAGTTACGGAATTCCGAGCAGCCATTATAGTGGGGTCAGGCAGCTTTTCGTTTGAAATGCTGAGCGCGCTCACAGATAAATTGCCTGTTATGGTGTGTCCCCGTTGGGTGAATACGCCAACACAGCCTATTTTTATCAACGACGTTTTGCAGTATCTGATATGTTGCCTGGATCATCCGGAGACCTCTGGCAGGGTGATAGATATTGGCGGTCCGGATATCCTAACCTATCGCACAATGATGCAAACATACGCTGAGGTCAGAGGGCGCAAGAGGCTGTTCATCACCGTCCCTGTCCTCACCCCTCGATTATCCGCATGGTGGGTTCACCTTGTAACGCCAGTACATGCCTCACTTGCCTACCCTTTAATAGACGGTTTGCGCGTGAAGACGGTTTGTCAAAGTGATTTGGCAAAAAGATTAATCCCAGAGGTTGAGCTCACGCCCTTTAGGGAAGGAGTGCGTCTGGCATTATCGGCAACGGAGCATAACCAAGTCATTACCAATTGGTCCGGGGCTGGACTTTCAAGGCTGTCCGACGCTTTCGAAAATCAAATCCACACCGGCATTCCCGTATTAAGCGATAGGCAAACACTGACTACGACAAATTCAAAATCCGCGATAATTGATACCTTTATGAGGATAGGTGGAAATAATGGATGGTATTCGCATAATGCCCTCTGGATTATAAGGGGATTGATTGATAGAATGATCGGAGGTGTTGGCATTCGAAGGGGACGACGTGATCCACGGAATTTGCGCATTGGCGATGCCCTGGATTTTTGGCGAGTGGAAGATGTGGATACGGAAAGACTTTTACTAAGGGCGGAGATGAAATTACCGGGAAAAGCCTGGCTGGAGTTTCAGGTTAAATCGAGAGATGAGCGCAACGAACTCATACAAACAGCCTATTTCCTTCCGCGAGGGTTACCAGGGTTTATATATTGGTATCTGTTGCTGCCTTTGCATATTTTGATTTTTCGAGGCATGGCAAGAGAAATTATTCGCAGAGCGGAGTTGAATATGAATCATGATTCTTAGCTCCGAAACATTTGAGTATTTACCAAATCAGGCGCACAGTGTCACTGAAAGAGATATAACATCCGGTTACATTATTCCAATGCATTCATATTAAAAGTGAAATCGAGTAGTTTATTACGCATCGAAATCGATCCACGAGATGCCGAATTGGCGCCAACGCATGATTGGAAGATTGGAAGTTCCATCCGGCGGATAAATTCGCGTCTAACGAATACACGAAATCCACCTCAATGGATTTTAAAACCCGAAAACCCGCGAAGGCGGGTTTCGTGTTTTTAGGCGCGGTTTCAACCCCAGGCGCAATACTACCATATATCCTCATCCTCACGGCGCATATCTTTTAATAGCCCGCCGGCATGCGGATGTCCGGCATCGGCTGCTCTTCTCAACCACATTTTGGCTTCGTACCTGTTCTCCTCCACCCCCAAACCTTGAATGTATAAGAGAGCAAGCTGGAATTGGCCCTCCACATCCCCACCTTCCGCCGATCGTTGAAACCATTTAAACGCTTCGTGATAGTCTTGATCCACGCCATGACCCTGTTGGTACATATCCCCGAGATTACATTGCGCTCTCGGCTCACCCTGCTCCGCCGCTCTCCGATACCACATCGCCGATTTGCGAAAATCCCGTTTAACCCCCGCCCCGTTATGGTATAGAACACCAAGATTGCATTGCGCTGCGTCGTATCCCTGCTCCGCCGCTTTGGTGTACCACATGGCGGCGATGGCGCAGTCTTTCCTAACGCCATCTCCAATCTGGTAAAGATATCCGAGATTGTTTTGCGCCCTTGCATGCCCCTGTTCCGCAGCCATGCGATACCATTCAACCGCTTTGCGACTATCTTTCTTGACTCCCAGACCTCTGCGATAGCAAAAACCGATGTTGCATTGCGCTTCCGGATCTCCATCCTCGGCGGCTTCTATCCATCGACCAGGACTATCTGATTCATAGGGTTCCATATCTTCGCCATAGTAGGTCACAAGGAAATCCGTAAGATCGTAATTGTCTTCCGAATCGTTACGCGGTGCGTCTTTATCATTCATCATTTCGATTCCTCCATGAAATTTCCGTCCTATTTATCTATCTATTCTAAAAGATGAGAATCCGGAAAAATTTTATGAGGTGATGAGGATGCTCCGACAGTGGCAGAGCGGAATAGGAGGGCGGATTGATTCCGCCCTTGCGGCGGTATCATAGATCCATCGTTCAAATGGGTTTGTTCGGCATTGGTGACGACTAAAGAGGAGATTTTAAAAAGCGGGAAACGGGACTCGAACCCGCGACCCTCTGCTTGGGAAGCAGATGCTCTACCACTGAGCTACTCCCGCTTACTGTTTGAAATTATATCCGCATCCCGCGAAATTGTCAAGTTTCAGTCAAAGCCAGCGGCATGATGATTTTTCATACAGTTCCGCCGCTATCACCAGGGAGCATAACGGCGTGATTGCACGATTCCCCTTGGAGGAGAACGAAGAAGGGAGGAAAAACGTTCGATTTTTACACGCGCCTGAAGTAGAATGTAATTGGTATCCTCCATTGTTCAAGCGGATCCATAAAACTGCGGATGACGGATACCTATCGTTCTATCCCGAGGAGTCACAATCCGGATGAGACTTTTTTTGCCGCTGTTCGTTCTTGCGCTTCTTCCCAACCCTCTATTGGCGCAAACACATTCCCTTCTCCCCTCGCCCAAGGCGGTCGAGGCCGTCGCGCTGGGTCAAAAAATCATACGGGTCTATTGGAACGCCGTCCCCGACGCCGAATCCTACCGCATCTACCGCGATAACAAGCTTGTGGGTCAAGCACCGGCGAACGCCACTCAATGGACCGACAATCTCCCCGAACCGGGAATGCAGGTCACTTACAAAGTGGCTGCGGTTGATTCAAACGGTGATGAGAGCTTTGGGGCCCCATATCTCGAACGCGCCTTCCCGCCCTATCCGAAATCGCTCCATTGCGATGTGCTGGTGGTGGGAGCAACGTCCGCAGGTGTGGCGGCTGCCGTCTCGGCGGCGCGTTACGGCTTGCATGTGGTGCTAACCGAAGAGACTCGCCGACTAGGAGGCATGCCGGTAAACGGTCTGGGATCCACCGATATGCGCAACAGCCAGGATGCAAGCGGCTTTTTCGAGGAGTTTCGCCAAGAGGTTGAGAAGATATACGGCAAAGGGAACGGCATGGCTTATGAACCCAGAGTTGCGGAGCAGGCAATGAAGGAGATCATTTGGAACACGCCCAACCTGACCGTTTTTCGCCAGGTGCGACCAATCAAAGTGAAGAAGGTGGATGGACGCATCACTTACGTCACAATGGAGGAGTTGCCGTCTCACATGCATTCGCGATTCTACGCCAAGGTTGTGATTGACGCCACCGACTGCGGGGATGTCGCGGCATGGGCGGGGGCACCCTACGCCTTGGGACGAGAGAACCGAACAAAACGAGAACCGCACAATGGTTTCATCTATTATGATAGATACACCGATTCCCTTCTTCCCGGAAGCACTGGCAAAGGGGATAAGCGAATTCAAGCCTACGCTTACCTCATGACAGTAAAGGATTACGGTCCGGGCGCCGATAAAACAATCCCCGAGCCTCCCGGTTACGATGTGAACAACTATATCCACGCCGTGCCTTTCGATAAAAGCTGGGCGGTGAGCAGCGGGGTGATGCCGAATCACAAATTCGAGATCAACCAGCATCCTCAAGGCAGCGATCTTCAGGCTGTGAATTACAAATATCCAATCGACACCTATGCGCAACGCAGAAAAATCGAGGAGCTATATAAGGAACACGATTTAGGATACCTGTATTACATCCAAACAGTTGAGGGGAAAAAGAACATCGGGCTTTCGGAGGATGACTACCGTGATACGGACAATTGGCCGCCCCTGCTATACATTCGCGAAGCGCGACGGATTATTGGAAAACAATGGCTTGACGAGGAGGATATCTCCGACGCACGGAAAGTCATCCGCCCAAACGCCATCGGTTATGGAGACTATCCGATGGATTCACATGCATGCCAGCCAAAACTGCACTGGAACCGACCGGATTTTGGTGAGGGTGAATTCTATCTCCCACAACACACCCCATGGCATCAGATACCTTACGATATCATGATTCCGCAAAAGGTGAATAATCTCATCGTCCCGATGGCGGTGTCATCCAGTCATGTGGCGTTCGGCGCACTCCGACTTGAATCGATCCGAATGAATTTCGGCGAAGCTGCGGGGATCGCCGCGTGGTTCTGCGTACATTATTCCATGGAGCCAGCGGATGTGCCTGTGCGTCAAATCCAGCGTGAACTTCTCAAGAGCGACGCAGGCAATGGAATGGATCCCGCTCGCGCCGGCATAGCGAATCCAGGACCGTGCCGGGATGCGGGCTATCTTTACAAGTTTCCCGATGTGACTCCCAAAACCGATAAGTTCCAGGATATAGAATGGCTTGCAGCGAGAGGCTTTTACCCCTGCCCTCCTCCAGCGAAATGGACCGCTTCCACAACCATGTATGCAGCGCCATTCCACCCTTACACTGCGTTGACCTGGGGTGAGGCGAAGAGGCTTTTGCTCTTTCTGCTGGCGCGTGAGGCGTACCAGCATGGAGAAGACCATACCAATGCGCAAATCCCCATCCCCGCCGGAATGGAGGATCAGCCGATCAGCCGTGGAGATTGCGCCATCCTTCTGGCTCGCACCATGGGTTGGAAAGCGCCCGAGGGAGCCTCGTATTACGAAGACCTGCAACCCGGAACCCCCGTTTCCAACGCCGCCGAGGCTTTATATGCCACCTATATCGATAGTGAGTTGTGGGACTATGGCAAAGCACTCGCGCCGGATGGGAAGCTGTATTTCAGACCCAATCACACGCTAACGAACGCGCAATTCGCTCAAATGCTTCATTTCGCTCATGAGTATATTGGTCCGTTATGGTACGATTATCGAGCGGACACGATTACCTATCACGCCCCCCTGAACGATCCGACGCGAATCACGCCTTACGTCCATGGGAACCCGTATGAACGCGAAGCTCCTCTTGCCAAAGACCTTGAAAATTTTGATTCTTTCGGGAAAGGATGGTAAAATTATCATAGGTAAATTTTAGCTAATCAAAAGGTGGCAATCATGATTTCGGAAGATTGGACGGACGAAGCGTCTCGAGTGTCGGACCTTTTCGTCGGTATTCTGTTCAAAACACTAAGCCAGCGCCTGATCGCCGAGTTATCCGATGCGCGAGTCAGCCTTCCTCAAATCCAAGCAATGCGTTACATCTGGTTACACCAAAACGTATTAATAGGTAATCTCGCCGAGGGCTTGATGATCAGTTATCCCTCGGCGACAAATATGGTCAACCGGTTGGAGAAGCAAGGGCTCGTTGAGCGCATCATCAATCCCACGGACCGTCGCCAAGTGGAGGTGAAACTCACCACTCAGGGGGTGAATCTCACCTCGTTAATGGAGGAGGAGCGGGTTTCGCGTTTGGGCGAGGTGTTGCAAAAGATGAACGACGAGGATCGTCAATCTCTTTTGCACGGACTTTCCAGCTTCATTCTCGCCGCCGTGGGAGACGACAAGGAGGCGGCGGAGGAGATATGTTTGCGTTGCGGCTCCAAAGCGAGTAATAACTGCCCTGTTAGATACAACAATATCATAGAGCACTGCAAGTAGTTACCTGCGAGAGGGTGGAATGTCTTTCGGCGTTGCCAAATGGAGAGCCGGTTTAAAATTTGCGGGTTCACGCGAATTTACCATGCGGGAAAAGAAGGAGCTAAATGCGATAATCCTTAAAAAAGCGTTATTTAGCTTGTTTAGTCTAGCATCCATCCCGGGGGTTTCCATCTTACTTGCTGGTATAGTTTCAATCCTTCGCCTGATGGGTAGGGATTACACGCGAGAGTTTGTTAACGTTATGGGGTTTGCCCTCCCCATATTCTTGGCAGGCGCTTTGACCTTCACTGTTATTAATCTCATGCGCGTGGTCTCGCTTTTTCGCGATCTTAGGAACAACCGTATGGAAAGCTACGAAGGCCGTTTCGATGAAAACACGCATGCCACTCGTAGTATCACAACGCTGATTCGCAATGGTCTGTTTTACCCCGTGAAGGACACACCCCAAACGATGGAAGTGCTAGCCATCTCAGGCTTGATCTGGAGCGTTAACGGAGTTCGTCAACGCTTTTGGCTTACAGCACCCATTGTGGAAACGGCTGAGGAACCCAGTTACGCCGCGATCGCGGCGGATTGGGTGATGCCGCTGGACCCCAAGCGAAACGATCTTGCATATGTGAATCAACGACAAATGACATCCGACGAAAAAACGGAGTTGATCCACTACATACGCGTTCTTCTGCGCAAGAATCTGCTCATGACACTCTTGATGAACGCTTGGTTTGCATACAGTTTGGTGCAAGTCTATATCCATCTGGAAAGTATCGATTTACTCTTCATCATCGCGCTTTTCATAGCG
Organism: bacterium; assembly: GCA_021811565.1. Lineage (GTDB taxonomy): Bacteria > Armatimonadota > Chthonomonadetes > Chthonomonadales > CAJBBX01 > DTKV01. The sequence continues at coordinate 11,196 of JAJZOL010000052.1, forward strand.
TCCACGTGGGATATAGCTCTTTTCACTCGTTTGATGCAAGTGGCTAAATTCAAAGGCGATTTGAAAATGGGTATTCTTGTTATCGCTCGTATGCCGGATAAAATCGAAAAAATTCCTGAATCTCAAGTGCCTCCCTTATCCACTCGAACGGAGTTCCTGCCCATCTCTCGCTACCTCTGGTCACGAGAAGGGATTCCCGCCACTTGGCGAATCACTCCACTACGGTAGTTTCATCCGGATACACGTCTTTATACAAGGCTAGAAAGTTGGATTCCCATGGCAGAAAATATATATCTGGATAACGCCGCAACCACCCCGATATTGCCTGAGGTTTTGGAAGCGATGCGAGTTTGTTACGAGGAGAGTTTCGCAAATCCTTCGGCAATTCACACCGTAGGAGTCAAGGCGCGTTACGAAATCTCAAAGGCTCGTGAAACAGTAGCCCAAGCTATTAACGCCGACCCTGAGGAGATTTTTTTCACCTCCGGAGGCACGGAATCCGATAACTTGGCGATCCAAGGAGTCTGGTTCCTTTCCGACAAAGCCTCGCGAAAGAAGATATGCCACTCCGCCATCGAGCATCACGCCGTTCTTGATACGTGCCAGTTTTTAGCGAAACAAGGGGCGGAGGTTCATTCCCTGCCAGTGGGTTCGGATGGCAAGGTTCTAGTCAAAGAGGCGTTTGAACGGATCGATTATCGAACTCTTCTCGTGTCCGTGATGCACTCCAATAACGAAACGGGGGTGATCCAACCTGTGGAGGAGATCGGCGCGATCTGCAAAAAACAGGGTGCGATATTCCATGTGGATGCGGTACAGTCTTTCGGCAAAATCCCTTTGGACGTGGAAAAGCTTCAGTGCGACCTCCTTTCCATTTCGGCGCATAAGATATATGGTCCAAAAGGGGTTGGATGCCTCTATGTCCGCGAGGGAACCCCAATATCCCCAATTCTTCATGGAGGAGGACAGGAAAAGGGACTTCGATCAGGCACCCTGAACACCCAAGGCATCGTGGGTTTCGGCAAAGCCGTTGATATCGTAATGAATGACTTCACCTCTGAGAACGAGCGATTGACAAGTCTGCGCGACCGTCTTGTGCAGCGCGCGCTTTCAGAAATAGAGGATGTGGAGCTATGCGGAGACGCCAAGGATCGTCTGCCAAACAATGTTCAGCTAATGTTCAAGGGGTTGGAAGGCGAGACGTTGGTGTTGGAATTGGACCGACTGGGCGTTTTCGCTTCTTCGGGTTCGGCATGTTCGAGCGAATCCAAGGAGGTTTCTCACGTATTGCAGGCGATGGGGATTCCGAAGGAATGGGCGCGTGGGGCGTTGCGCCTGACTTTGGGCAGATGGACTTCTTGTTCGGACGTGGACAGGACGCTGGAATCACTTGTTCGCATCGCTCGAAACATTCGCAAGTTGAATAAAAACTGAAACTGACGGAAACATGAGCGGAATTCTCAAGCGTATACATTATGTTAAGCAAACAGTTTCATCAAAATGCAAACAATATCGAAAAAACTGGTTGACAAATCCCTTAGGTTGCTTTATAATACCGTCAGATGATTAAACACAAACCAAAAGTCAACTGTACCTAATGGATAGTTAACCAAATACTAGTTCTTTAGTCTCGCAGGTTCATCCAAGCAATTAGCATATCCCCCAATAATAAACGGTAAGGATGCCGTGTAATTGGGAATTTGTTTCTAAAGAAGGATCTGCCTTATACACTATTTAACCTCTTCCCATCACAATTGATTTTCGCCCCGCTAAAGGTTTAAGTGCGAAAAGCTATCGATGCAGAGGTGTACGATGAACTGCAAACGATATTTTCATCACCCAAGACAAGGAGGGGTATTCATGACAAGCAAAAACGTTGTCCTGTACCCAGCGGACAAAACCCATCAGAACAACGCTAAGAAGAACACGAAACCGATTACAGAAGATATTGAAGAAGATACCGAGGACACTTTCGAGGAGGAGCCGAGTGACGATCTGTTGCACATCTTCGAAAATTCCGTTGTTCCCGAAGATGCCCTCGAAACCGATGATGTCACTGAGCAAATAATGGATCACGAAGATCACCACGACAACGATTACGAACTCGAAGATCATCACGAGGATAGAGAGGAGGAACTCCATCTCTGGATGAGCAGAGCCAAAGTTGCTCACCTTTTGACAGCGGATGAAGAGATACGTTTAGCCCGCGCCGTTCAGCGAGGTGACAAGCGGGCGAAGGATAAGCTTACGGAATCCAATCTTCGATTAGTCGTGAGTATCGCCAAGAAGTACAGTGTGCGAGGCATTCCCCTTCCTGACCTCATACAAGAAGGCAATATTGGTCTGATCCGAGCCGTGGAAAAATTCGATCCTGACAAAGGATATCGTTTTAGCACTTACGCCACGTGGTGGATCCGCAGAGCTATTGCGAGAGCTATCATCAATCAGGGACGCACCATACGCATCCCCGTATACGTAGCGGAAATCATACATAAACTCGTCAAGGCTTCCAGTCGCTTGCGCCAGCAATTGCATCGCGAGCCCACCGTCGAGGAGATTGCGAGAGAGCTTGAAGTCCCCGTGGAGAGAGTTAACGAGATCACGCGAATCGCTCTCGAACCGCTCTCGCTGGAAACGCCGGTAGGAGAGAAGGATAACAGTCAATTGTCCGACTTCATTCAATCTCACAGCGCTCCTTCCCCATCGGAAGCGACTCTGAACCTCATTCGCAGGGAGCAGATTGACGAGGTGTTGAACAAGCTCACAAGCCGTGAACGAGATGTGCTGAAAATGCGATTTGGCTTGGATGACGGATATGCGAGGACCCTTGAGGAGGTAGGAAGCCGTTTGCATGTGACCCGTGAAAGGGTGCGACAGATTGAACTTCGGGCTTTGAAAAAATTGAGGCATTTAAGCCCATCCGAGCTCATCAGACATTAAACACCAACGAATGATGGGAGTGGCGCTCGCCACTCCCATCATTCGTTTGCATTACTTTTGATTTCGCCTTCGTGTTTATCTTGGATGGTGGGGATTCTATGATCGCTCCGGGAAACGTGATCGTGACGGTTGTCCCTTCGTCTATTTTGGATTCGATCGAAAGGGTGCCATCGCACTCCTCGATCATGGATTTTGCAACGGCAAGTCCCAATCCGGTGCCTTCCCTCATGGAATGAGTGGTGAAGAATGGCTCGAAAATGTATGGCTGCACGTCAGCTGGAATTCCCTTGCCCGAATCCTTCAGCACAATGAGAATAGCTTGCGGATCTCCATTCAGCACATCCGTGCTTATTTCCAATACGCCCCCGTCATGCATCGCCTCAATGGAGTTCAGTATGATATGTATGAAAGCCTGATGCAAAGACTTTTCATTCACCGGCAACGACACTTTTTCGCCGACATAGGAGGTTCGGACTCTTATCCTTCTCTTTTGCAGCAGATGATCCAGTACGGAGAGGACGTTGTTCATCATCTCATGGACATCCGTCATTTTCTCACTTTTATCGCCTGCGGAGAGAATGTTAGCGGATTGCCGAACGGAATCCAACAACCCGACTATTCTCGTCTTCGCTATGAGCAGTTCGGCATTTCCATGGCGCGACGATATTTTCGGTATCAGATTGTCCAAAAGCCCATTCAATTCCGTCAAAACCGATTCGGAACAGTCAAGCATATCCTCCCCGATTTTTGCGGCGACAATTCGACTCTCCATATAGGACATATACTCGGTGAGTTTATGCAACTCCTCCCGTGCATCACGCAGTTGAACTAACAGATACCCGTTTTGAGTTCTCATCGCGCTTCTTTCCATTGCCCGCGCGATATCCCTGTGAAGATCTGCGTGATTGCCTTTGGGTCGTGGACGATGGCTGTGGACATTGCCGCAATCATACAATTCCGCCAGCACCATTAAGTCAACCGTGTCGCAGACAAGCACGCATTCCATTCTCTCCGCGTGCCGCGAGAATTCACGCACGAGATCAACATTGCGTATGTCGTTAAAGTTGGCGGATAATAAAAGCACATCGGGGGAGTGAGACGCAGCCATGATGAGAGCGTCCGCAGCGTTGTCCATCCGGAACACTTCATATCCGGCTATCTCCAAACTTAGAAGGAAAGCTTCCGAAAAAGCATTTTCCAAATCAAGCGTCATGATCGTGCGAGGTAACATTCTTGATTTTTCTCCATGGCATTGCCATGCATTCGTTAAAACTGGCGGCGTCTTGTAATTGCAATATTCAGAAGGTGAGGCTAAAGTCGATATCACGCTTGCCGAAATACCGGACAAGCGAATTCCGCAATCACCTGATGTGATATTATCGGCATAATCCCATTGATCTTCAGCATATGGATGAGTCTGATTATCTTCTGGGAAAAATCGCTCTCTCCCCCTCGCTTCTGCTAAAATATCATTCAGAGATTTCACGTGGCTTTGGTTAATGTTAAAGGACGAAGCAATGACGAACGCAGAAGCCGTTATCATCGGTGCGATACAGGGAGTGAGCGAATGGTTGCCGATTGGTGATGCAGTTCATACGAATTTGGTCCCCTCCCTTTTAGGATGGAAGTTCGTCAGCGCACCTTACACCGCATTCCGCGCAATCATACAAATCGGTGCACTGTTGGCCGCCTTTCTTTATTTATGGAAAGATATTGTTCGAATGATTTCACCCGGTTCCATCAATGATCCGGATGAATTGAGCAGCGGAGGGAGCGGTCGAATCCTTGTGCCATTGATTTTCGGATGCATACCCGCAATTCTGGTTCAAGCGCTGTTACGACATCACGCGCGGATATGGGACTCCCATTGGATTTTTCCCGCCATCGGCACGATGATACTGGGACTGCTGTTTTTTCACGCTGAAGGAGGATCAAAACAGGGCAGGAAAATGTCGGACGTCAGCGTAGTCGACGGTTTCCTCGTCGGTATCGGACAGGCTTTGGGGATAGGTCCGGGACTATCTCAATCCAGCACCTCTCTATTCCTAGCCATGGAATTGGGATTTGAGAAATCTGTCGCGGCAAGATTTGCATTTCTGCTCTATTTGCCCGCCTACACGCTTTTCACCTTAACCGACTTTTTCCATTACAAGTCGATCATCATCGCCAGTCAACTCACTCACGCCGCATTGCTAGGCTCGATAGCGGCTTGCGTTACGGGATATCTAAGCTTGGCTATCCTGATACGATTTCTCCGCAGCCACCCGATCTACCTATTCGCCCTATACAGGGTTTTCCTCGGAGGATTTATCATTTGGCTCATAGGACGTCATCTTCTCGTTTGATGGACTTGCCCTAAGAGAAAAATCTCACTCGCGTTTAACAAGTGAGATTTCAGCAAATCAATCCAAATTCTCTCCGGTTATTCTTCGATAAGCCTCTCTGTATTTTTGAGCCGTTTGTCGCACGACATCTTCCGGAAGTTCGGGGGCGGGAGGCTCTCTATTCCATCCGAAGGACGTAAGCCAGTCTCGAACGTACTGCTTGTCAAAAGACGGTTGCGGTTTTCCCGGTATCCACGAATGCGCATCCCAGAACCGTGAAGAATCCGGGGTTAAAACCTCATCCACCAGCATTGGAGCTCCATGATACTCGCCAAATTCGAATTTGGTGTCCGCAATGATAACGCCTCTGTCTCTTGCACGCTGCGCGGCCGACTCATAGATTTTGAGACTAGCCTCTTTCAATTCGTTTGCGATTTTATCATTCAGTATTTCACTCATCTCCTTCATGCCGATATTTTCATCATGCCCGGTGGTGGCTTTGGTCGCAGGCGTGAAAATCGGTTCCGGAAGCCGATCGGACTCTCTTAATCCTCCGGGGAGAGTGATTCCATGAATCGTCACGGATTTCGTTTCTCCTCCGGCTTGAACGTATTCCGTCCATAAGGACCCCGCCAAATAACCTCTCACCACGCATTCCACCGGATAGACCTCCGCTTTCAACACGAGCATTGATCTTCCATCCAACTGTCGACGCAGTTCCGGGGTGACATGGACCCCATGCTCCTCCAATTTCGCGGAGATGAATTGCATATCCGTAGTGATATAATGATTGGGCATAAATGGACGCAATTGCAGGAACCAATAACGCGAGATTTGCGTTAATACCTTCCCTTTGTCGGGAATGCCGTTCGGCATTACGGAATCATAGGCTGATATGCGATCCGTCGCTACGATAAGCATAAGTGATCCCATATCATAAATGTCTCGCACTTTCCCGCTGGCGATTTTATTTAAACCATGAATTTCACTTTGGAGTATAATATCCATTATATTGACCTCTATAGTGATGACGCGACCTGTTTCGGTCCATCATCTGCGATGAGATGCTCCAACTCACCCTTGTATTCATTGCACAAGTGCATGACGATATCACGGAGTGGAATTGAAGCCATGTTCGGTATCGGGTTGAGGTGTATAATTCTCTCAACCACCTCCTCGGCACTGATATCTCCGTTCAGATAATTCTGATATAGAGTGGCGGCATCGATGTCACTGCCTTTAGTAACATATCCGTTTAAGTTAAGATATACTAGGAATGCCAGGAAAGCGCATCTCCGATTTCCATACGGGAAGGGATGATTATTCACGATGGATTGAAGCAAATCAACCGCGATATCTAAAGGCGTCCCGCCGCCGCCATACCGATACTGAGCCGCTACACAGCACTCCAACGCTGCATAATCGTAATCCAAATCTTCTCCTGTAACGATCGAACTAATCCAAATCAAGTCATGCACTGTAAGATATCGCTTCAATGTGTCCTCACCTAATTTCAGGATATGTAATATCTTCCACCAATAAAAGTTGATACAAACCCTTTGGTGCGAGTTTTTCGCCATCCTTGCCAAATTGATTGAACGAGAGCCATTCAGCGTTGAGCAACGTATCGGAATCCAGACGTTTAAAGCGCTTCTTTAGAAAGAGCTTGGGATCGGTGAATTCGGCGGAGTATACGATAACGATCTCATGCCGTTTTTTTCCTTCGAACTCAAAGATGTTTTCTATCAACCCGCGATATCTCGTGATCGATATTTCCGCGCCAATCTCCTCCATTAACTCCCTTTTAAGGGTGTCCGCACATCTCTCTCCGAACTCGACTGCGCCGCCAAGGGGCCGATATACCACTTCCCCGCTTATCCGGTCAACGATTTTGGAGACGAGAAGGGATTCTCCGTTGCGGATGGCTGCGATAACGATCACCCTCACACGCTTTTTTTTTGGTTTGCTCACGGCAAGCTGGGCGTTCATGTTGGTTGAGATATTACCCGAACGCAAAAACCGGTGTCAAACAGCGGAAGATACTATGAAAACCATGCGAAGCGAATGCAGAAGGTCTGTAAGCCGGGTTCTGTATTTGTGTGGTCATCTCTCTCGGGATGCGATTGCTCACACCCTCATGCGGTTCCACCTGGGGAGTCGGCGAGCAGCGTCATCCTCTCCATATTGAACCTTGCTCCCGATGGGGTTTAGCTGGCCGATATGTCTCCATATCGCCGGTGCGCTCTTACCGCGCCATTTCACCTTTGCCTTGACAGGCCGTGTCATTTCTGTGCCACTTTCCGTCGGGTCACCCCGCCCGGACGTTATCCGGCATCGCGCTCTACGGAGCCCGGACTTTCCTCCCCCCTAACCGGAGGGCGACCACCCGACCTTCTGCGAGACTATTCTATCACGCAATAAGAATGGAATCAAGGGATGATGTCTCTTCCCTCTAAAACAGATGCAGTGAATCAATCCCAAGACTTCGGATATATTCCGCGATGGTATCAGGCGGTTCCCGAATAGTGCAATTTTAAAGCCCGATGAATTCATGGAATGATCACTTGAAATAGCTTGATAGGTGATGTATAATTCATCTGTATTGTTCTGATTCTCTCCTTGTAGCGTTCTTGGTTCAAATCCTATTCTAAATCTCTCGGAGACCGGGGTGAAACAAAAATATGCCCATTGTCTCAATCTGTGTGGTCGTCATTACGAGGTAATGACTGATCGTGAAGTGATCCTCCTTGCGCAGAGCGGCGACAAAGTCGCTGCGGAGTATCTGCTTTACAAATATCGTAACCTTGTCCGCTCCAGAACGCGTTACTTTTTTCTAAGCGGAGCTGAAACGGATGATCTCCTGCAAATCGGGATGATCGGATTATGGCAGGCGATAACCGACTATCGATTTGACTATCCCATCTCCTTCCCCACTTTCGCGCGAATATGTATCAAACGGCATATCATCACCGCAATCAAAACCAGCACACGTCAAAAGCAGATTCCCCTCAACTGCTCGCTCTCACTGGAAATACCCGCTGGTGAGGAATATGAAGATTTGATTCTATACGACATTCTGCCGAGTTCTGCGTCCATTGATCCCGAGGAAATGGTGCTGCAGACGGAGAACACGCGCAATTTGATTGAGCTACTTCATCAGATGCTCTCGGATTTTGAATGGAATGTGCTGGTTCGATATCAGGTTGGCAAAACTTACCGCGAGATATCCGATGAACTTCACGTGAATACCAAGTCGGTGGATAATGCGCTCATGCGGATAAAGAAGAAAGTGGTGAACATTAAACTGGAGCATATCAACTTCAAGCAATTGATCCACAATATCAACCCATCCACCTATGATTACGGCAATCCCGTCTAAGTCACACCAACCAAGCGAATGATTCCACGCTCCTTGCATCTGCTGAACACCGATAACGGAAGGGAAGCCTTGGATGTCGCCTCCGGATTGGACGGCGACATCGTTCAACGTATCAACGTTCTGCGAAAGCGTTTCCCGATTGAAATCGTCTCCACTGTTATCTCCCTCTTGACCCTGCGTGAAAAAGCCAGAGACAAGTTCACACTCGCAGATCGCATGTTTTTCACTCGAGAGGGTTTGGAACAGTCGACCAGCGAAAACGTAGCAAAATGTCGCGCATCCCACTTTCCCGAAAATATCCGCATTCTGGACCTCTGTTGCGGCATTGGAGCGGATTCAATGCAGTTGGCTGATGAACGCGAGGTCGTCTCGATCGACATCCAGCCTGAATTAGCCTTTTGCGCGAAACATAACAGGTACATAAAGCATCCGCATCAAATCCCAAAAGTGATATGCGCGGACGTGCAATCCCTGCCACTTAAAGCGGACGCCGCATTTTTCGATCCCTCACGACGTATCAACGGCAAGCGCACCAGAAATTGGGATGACTATTCCCCTCCCCTCTACTTTTTTGAACGCATCAGCCAGGATATTCCCAACACATGCGTCAAACTATCCCCGGGAATGAGCGATCAAGAACTGGAGGTGTTGAATGGAAGGCTCGAATTCATCTCCGAAAATGGCGAATGCAAGGAGATCACGCTATGGCGAGGAGAGTTCGGACCAACCAGTCCCCATTCCGCAACGCTTATCAGAGTCAACCAAGGTGGCACGCAAATTGAACGTCTGGAGCGGAGCGATGACTGCTCGCCGACGAAGGTCGTCCCCATTAATGCATGGCTGCACGAACCCGATCCCGCTATTATCAAGGGAGGGCTGATTCCCGAATTGTCACAGGTACTCTCAGCCGGAAGGATCAACGAGAGAAGCATCTGGCTCACTACCGAACAATACATTCAAACGCCTTTCGCAAAGTCCTATCATTTGATCGAGCGTCTTCCGTATAATTTGAGAAATTTGAGGAAAAGCTTGAGACGTTTAAACGCGAAAGCGAGTGTAGTTAAATGCCGTGGGACACCCTTCCACGCCGAGGACATCCTTCCCGCTCTGAAGGGTCTTGGCGATACGCCCGTGATTATCATCATCACCCCTATTCCCGACGGTTTGGAAGCGATGATATGCGAGAACGTAAATCAGGAACTGCATTGAGATGAAGAGACATTTGCCGGATGTGGTTGGCGATCTATCATAGTTCGCCAACCACATCCCACGGGTAACAGCCATCTGTAACTATTCAGGTAATTGTAAAATTCGTTCCCAAGAATTTCACCGGAGATTGTCTGAATTTGACAATTACCTCTATCGTGTCTGAATGATATATGTTGTAACGGATTCTGCTGGCTCCGTAACGGTGAATTTACCCTCCTTTAAGGTAATCCCACTTACCGGAGACCAGTGTTCCGTCGCTGTGGTGCGAATTGCCGTTATCTTCCTGGAGACTTTATTCAGCTTAGACAGATCATAGGTTATCGTATTTTCCGTTTTTTTCGAATTGAGGGTCACAATCACAAACCGTTTTTGCTTGGCGGAATAGGCTGCGATGGAATCCGGGGAATTGATATCCACGAAAACGAAACCGGGGCGAATGTAGCGAGCGTACTGCCCCATGACGTAATACTTATTGTTGACCGTAAATGCGGTATCGGTGTAGTTTCGCATATCGTTCCGTATAAATCCCCATCCCCCCACACTGTCAAGCGCTTGCCAGTAGACCCATGCGGTGGGTTGCAGTTCCCTCATATCCATGGTAATTTCCCGAGCCATGCGTAACCCTGAGGGGTCTCCGTCACCGTATTCCGACATCCACAGGTTCTTTTTCGCTGCATACACTTCCTTCCGCAGTTCGAAACGGCTCCAGCCCCAGTAGGTGTGAGTATTAATCTGGCTGAGATCTCCCAGAGCCTCGGAATCATACGCGTCGAACGTGGCGAGTGCGTTTTCGATGCTAGGTTCATCGGATGCAGCGATGGTGGTTTTCAATCCCTTGGTTCGCAACGCATTTGCGACATCCTTGATGATAATATTCTGAGTGGGGCGCGCAAAGTTGCACCCCTCCTGACCATTGCCGAACCGCCAATCCCCTGTGGGTTCGTTGAACGGTTCCAAGGTTTGGAATGTAATCCCCCAATCATCGTGAAAATGCTTGACCACACCTGTGAGGTAATCAGCGAATGCATTGTAATATTGGGGAGATAGATTGTCCTCGTGAGCTATTTTCGAGCCGGTCACACTACCGCTAATCGTCATCCACCAAGGGGGCGAGTTGGAGAAAGCCTCCAATTGGTTGGCTCCCATTTTAATCGCCTCTTGAAGGATGCGCCGTTGATTCTCATCCGCACTCCAATCCCATTGCCCCGAGGTTGTCTCGTACCCGGGAATAGCGGCTCGAAATGGCAGAAAGCGCCATCGGTCCTCGCCTGTGCGATATTCGGGGTTTTCTCCGCCGCCAATATTGTATCGCACAACGTTCAATCCCAAACCCGTCTTGGGATCGAACATCATGTGCATGATTTGCTCCCGGGCAGCGGTTGGATAACCTCCAACCACCTTTGCCCACCAGGCGAGTGAGACCCCCCATCCTTGGAGCGTTTGATATTTTATCGCCGGGTCTACGGTCACGACTGTCTGAGCGGATGCGCAACCTGTAGCCAAAATTGGCAACGCAATGACAACGGACAATAGAAGGGTTTTTACAACGCTCCTCACGTTCATTTTTGATAAGCCTCATGATACAGCTTGTTCAATTGTGAAGGAGTCACCGCCACGTAATCCGGTCCAAGGTTCTTCAACATCTTTTTCAGATCGGAAAGCGTCATGCCCCAGTTTGTGATGAACGCGTTTACAAACGCCGGACGGACGTTTCCCACTCTTCGACGGATCTGCTCAGCCATCACGTCTGCGGATCCGCCGGTTATGGCGCGAAAGACGGCTTGCCCGGAAGGCAGCATGAAGGTGATACGATCGTAAGGCTTCTCGCCAGCATATCCGTAGTCAGGCATGAAGAATTGGGTGGTAGGCATATCCTTCGCCGCTCTCACTATCTCCGATGGGGTAGTCTCCATTTGGCGGAAAGTGTGCATATCCATACGCTTCATGTACTTCGTCGTCCAGTCGTAAAAGGTCTGGTATGCGGCGGACCGATATTTTAGGGCTTTGCCCCACACGATGGGATCGATGTATCCCACACCCGAAACATCGCATATGAACTCATCGTTGGGAGTGGCGTGATCGTAAAACCATTTGGCGATGGTCGGAGCGCAATCCAGCAAAGTCGGGCCCATTCCCCAAGCGATTGGGAAGGTCCCGTGCAGCGGATCTAGAAATTCCTGTTTGAAGTAATTTCGCCAAGTGCAAAGGTTATCCCCGTCCGAGACGGTGATCGCCACGTATACCTTTGATCGATCTAGCTTTGGCGCCGGCGGTTGAGGCTTCTGTTTCAACGATGCAATCCGTACTCCGCTCAGTACCGAGAAGTTACTCACATAGTCGCTTACGACGGTAACCTTGCCGAAACGGGAGCCGAGTGCTACTCCTGGTCCCTCGTTGATCCCCATATCGCCGCCATGCCACCAAAAGCCGCGAACAATCGCGCATAAAGGCATGTCGGAGAAGGTTTTTTCCATCTCGATGATCTCGTTTTTCATATCCGCCCCGGGGAGGTTCTGCGCTTTTACGCCGGTGATCCAAAACGCCGTGCCCTTTGCGGCGATGATATCATCCACATCGCCCGTATCCAGCAGGACCGGATCGATGCAGATTGAAAGGTAACGGTTCGATTTCGGCAACAGTTTCTTGCGAGCGAATCGAAGCGCATCCGCGTCGTTCTTGAATCGACCGCGTAGATCCGCCTTGATCGGGATGTGCAGTTTAGCCGCAAGTTTGGGAGTGGCAATAAGGAAATTATCCTGCCCCGCGATGTCCACAGCAATATCCGGCGTGACGTACACGTTGGGATCCGGTATCACCGCCCCTTTAAATACACTTCGGAACCTTGATACCAGCGAGAGGGGATTGGCTATTCGTATGGTTGACCCCGTCTCCCCCTGTTTTATCATTTGCTCAAGCCAGAATTTGTCCTGATCGTCGAAAATGAGAAAGATTCTGGGCTTAATGCGGTTCACCAACCCCTCCAAGGATGTCAACAATACTTTAACGTCCGACGGCTCCTTGCTCACATCCGTCACATATAGATGACGCGAGGGAGGGGGCATCTTTGGCTGGAAGGTGAGGTAAGGACGAGGCACCGTGGGTAAAATCACGTCGTTAAACCCCTTTGGCAGTGGCACAGCGTTCAATACGTCGAAAGCGTGCCTCTCCTCCTCTGGAGTAATCAGTTTTTTCATCGCCAAAACGGCTACAGTACCACGTTCCAACACCTGTTCCGCAAGATACGTGTCGATGGTATCGTCACCGATGGAACCGTGATTACCCCAGAAATCCACGGATCCTGTGGGCTGTTCGATCAAAGCGGCAACCGGCAGATCGCCTTGGACCAAAACAGGATACACCTTCGCACCGGTGGGCAGGGATTGCTGGTCAAGAGGTTGGACGGAGTTGCACTCGCCCCAATTGATTTTCACGCCCTTCAAATCAAGAGGGTCATCGGGAACGATCGTCGCCACTCCCTGCATGGTATTGAGGAAGGTCCCCACGCCGATTCCGTTGTCGCCGGAAAGGGCGGCGTTGGAATCGTTGCCTTGATCCGTCCAAGTGATTGTACCATCGGGATTCTTGACGGATGTGACAGGATGCGTAAAGGGCACACCCGCCATAACAAGGCATCCGCCGGCGCGGTGGAATGCCTGCAGGTTGCTAAATGCATCCGCCGGAAAGGTGTTTCCATAGGGAAGAATCACCGCAGCATAGTTTTGTACGTTGAGCCGACCGGGATTGGATAGAGCCGTCAAGTTCAACGCATCCGCCTTTAATCCGGCGGCTTTCAGATTTCGTTGTATCTCCCTCGCGGAGATAATCGCGGGGACGTTATATCTTGGGAAACTTTTCGATTCGAAAATCGCCACATTGGCGGTCTCGCCCCAGCAGGCGGAAACGACCAGCAGCGGAATCATGAATGCTAAGAGTATGCTTCCGAGGTTGATAGGGGACAACGCATTCGATTTCAAACGCATCAATATTGCTCCTGTGAGATAGTACGATCTGGCAGGCTGGTCTCACCGGAGAGCCGTGAACGGATCCCGGAACATAACCCAAAAGGGATGTCATCGACCGGAGCCCTTTCGCATTGTACCCCAGCCAAGAGGAAATTGCACGTGATAAAAAGCCGCGTTTTGCAATGAGAAGATAAAATACGAGGTTACTGAGTTCGACAAGAATATAATATCATGACGCTCTTGAAAAGAATAACAGCCAGTTTATTTTACGCTTTTGACTTGAACGAGAGTTAGAAAAGCATAGCCAATCAGACCCGCCACCGCCCAACTGATCTGAGCGAGCCTCAGCAGCATGCCATATGTCAATCCCTCCACCGCGCGAAATCCATAGGCGATAAAGGTTAACATGCGGCTCCCCTCCAATGAGCCGATGTTCATTGGGATGAGGAAGGAGACCAGGTCAAACCACAATCCGATCACCCATATATTCAACATTAAAAGCGATGGGATCTGTTGATGATTCAAATGGAAAAAAAGCCAGGTTTGGAAAAACCCCATGAAGATACCTAGCAAATGCCAGCCAAACGCGTAACCCAAATCTTTTTTCCGATCCCGTTAGAATTCACGGAAGGAATCATCCACCAAGGATGTGCTGTTGGAGAGTTTGCTGAGATGTTGTCCGCCGATGTTGCGCGATGCCAGCCATCTTAGGATCGATCCGACTTTGCCATTCTTTTGAATGAGTATGAATGATAGGATTCCAAGGGAGACGAGTGCGCAGGACGCAAGCATGGTATCGCGCCATGCGGCGGGGATTTTAGCGTATCCGACGATCAGGAAAACACCGGCGAGAACCCAGGTGAGATGGGCGGTGGCGTAACAAGCCTTGTCAATCAACACGGAGCTTGCCGCTTCCACACTGCTTCCCAAATCGGCGATTAAGGATGCGCGAACAACCTCACCCCCCATGGCTGCGGTGGGAGTAAAATAGTTGAAGGAGTAGCCAGCGAGACGACACCAAAAAAGCCGCCCTCTTGATATGGAACAAATATCCCCACTTAAGCAACGCCGCCATCCCTCCGCATGCATCACTTCGCCGATCCCCTCAAGCAATACAAACGGGATCAGTCCCCATCTCATGGATTCCATTTCGCGCCACACCCCGCCAATGCCGACTGTGTGGAGCATCCATATAAGACAAATAAGACCAATGATGAAGAGAAAAAAGTGAAGTCGCCGCACCTTTACTGACCATTCGAGGCTAAACGGATGGGTTTCTCCGAGTGACAATTATAGTGGATGTCGCTCCGTTTCTCTATCCTGTCTGAGAGGAGGAGTTAGAATGCTTCATATTGAATCGGGGATACCAAATTGGCGTCTTAAACTTGAGAAAGACCAATTAAAGCGAGCGTTTACGCTCATCGAATTGCTTGTGGTTATCGTCATCATCGCACTGCTTGCGGGATTGTTGATGGCTGTGTTCTCGCGGGCGAGAGCCAAGGCGAGGCAATCCGAATGCCTCTCCAATTTGAGACAGTTGGGATCCGCATCGCTGCTTTACGCGCAGGATTTTCGACAAGCATTTTCCTCCGTACATAAACCTTCGAGTTATTCCCCTCCTGTGCCATATGGCATCGGCGCACCTGCGCCGGAGATACTATATTCCTCTCTTTCGCCATGCGTGAAAAACAAGAGCGTCTGGTTTTGCCTGGATGATCCATATTCAGAAAAAGACATGGAGAAATGGGGGGTTAATCACCTTCACTCCAGCTACGTGTTAAGGTTTTTAAAAAATCCATTTTTAACAACCCAAGGCGAAAATCTCTATCCTTTTCGCCCAGTTCCGAATTCATTGTAATATAAATCCGGCTCCTCGCTATATCGCGTGGATAATATTATTTGCTATTCCTCGCTCTATTACACGGGTAACCCAAAATCGAGTTTTCCCGCGATCGGGTAAATGATCGTTTTGAGATATCGGGGATTGCGATAACCTCTGGTCTTCGCCTTGGCAGGTTGGATAAGAGAGTCAATCCCCCTCCATCAATCCTTTTTCAAGATGATCCTGGAGGTAATTAAGTATCCGCACGGCATGAGTTTTTAACGTTCTCGCCAGACTCTTCGTGCTCGACCCAATATCGCCACTCGAAACCCATTGAAAAAAGGAAACTCTCTTTTTTTACCAAACGAACCCAAGGATTCTTCGGAGATGCAAAAAGTCATCCCGCCTTGGATGAAAAGCCGAACTTATCCGATTCGTTTTCCATGTACAAGTATCCGCACGACATGAGCTTTAAACGTATTCGCCACTCTTTTCATGCTCGGTCCGATATCGCTGCTCGAAACCCATTGAAAAAAGGAAACTCTCTTTTTTTACCAAACGAACCCAAGGATTCTTCTGAGATAAAAAAACCATCCCGCCTTGGATGAAAAGCCGATCTTATCCGATTCGTTTTTCATATATAGGTACGGCAGCACCCCGTTTTACTATCTTTTTTTGAAGGCGAGGGCAAGAAATTAAAAATTCAGGCTCCAGCGTT
>JAJZOL010000091.1 GCA_021811565.1 bacterium
GTGCAGCAATCACCGCGCTTAAACTAAGACATATCGTCGTCATACCGTCAATGGCGGGAATGACCACCGCGTAATGCTGCAGGATTCTTGTGCAAAAAACGCGCAAAAAGGCTGATAAGATACTAAATGAAAAGTATCAATCCGAAATTGTGGTATTTTCCACCTCCGTATTCTCCTCGTTAGGAGAGCGATTATCCCGCCAAAGAACGGATACAGGGTAGTAGTACACACTACAATGAGTACGTTTTGCTTCGATAGCCTCCTTTAGTACATCCACGGCTAATTCACCGAGTCGTGCAAAATCGGGTTTGGAGGTGGGAAACAGCGGATGGAAGAGTCGCGAAACGAGAGGATAGCAATCGAATCCAACAACCCTGATATCAGCTGGCACTTTCACTCCAATGCTAAGCAGTGCATTGATCATCTTCGCCGCCGCAGGATCATCCCAGCATATGACGGCGTCAGGGCGCGGATTTAAATTCATGAGTGACCGCGCCTCTGATACGAAATCATCTTTCAGATCTCTAATCTCCAGATCCGCGCCTGGCCAATTCAGATAGGTCTCGGGTATATCCAGTCCCGCCTCCTTCATCGCCGCCTCCCATCCTCGCCCTCGGTCCATGATCGTATTGTGGAGAGTAAGGTGCGATATGTGGAAAAAGGCGATGTTCTTATGTCCATGGCGAATCAGCATCCGAGTCATGTCGTAACCCAAGCGAAAATTATCGAAGTGCACGCGATTGCAGGGCCAGGAGTCGTACCCAATGTCCATTGACACCAAGGGGATATTTGTATCCCATGTGTTCAGGTAATCATTCTCAATTTCCGCAATATCGCGAACAACGGGATACAGAGCAATACCCTTAACCCCTGCGAGCAGATGTTTGCTGATAAGAGATTTTTCCTGTTCCACGGAGTTATCCGAACTGGCAAGTAGTGGCTGATACCCCAATTGCCGGGCGCGTCTTTCCGCGCCAAGGCATACCTGCACAATCACCGAAGCATGAAGATTTGGAACTATCAAACTGATATAATCCATTCCCGATCGGTCGCTCACGTAGTTTCGAATATACACTCCGCTCCCTTGCTGTGAATGAAGATATCCTTCAGCGACTAACTTGGAGAGAGACCGCACTATCGTGGATCGGCTCACATTGTAACTCGCCGATAGCTCCTCCTGAGTGGGTAGTTTTCTTACCTCGGTGTCCAAGGGGTTTGATAGCCAGTCCGCCTTGATCCGTTCCGCGATTTGTATGTATATGGGGGATGATTTCATATTGTCCAAAATCCTTGAGAGTGTATGAATACCTATGAATGGATAATTGTAGGATCCTTTACTCCATCTGCTAATATATCCTTAAAGCCATCAACGAATGTGGTGTTCAGCAAGCTTAACAAGCATTAAAAGTGCGCAGACCGAGGTTCATTCATTTACATTACGATCAATCATACATGGGCTCGTCGCTCTAAGCGCCAATATGATGAATCTCAAAGCATGTCGCAGCTCTTTTACGATTGTCAGAAATGATTATAGTCCAGCGGAAGGTGTCTGTCAACCTGTTCCACTCGGGCATATCGAATAAGATTCTTATTTTTTATGATCATCATCAAATCCGTAATAGTTTGGCATGTTTCGTGCATAAAAGTGGTTATGCATATCCGTCAATTCTTAACTGCCTAAATGATACCTATTAGCAGTGACAGGCATGCGCAAAATCAAGGAAAGGAGTGATGTATATCGATCCATTGTTATGTCAGTTTCTTTTTTTACATTTTAGACCCAACAAGAGGAAGAACAATGAAAGCACTAAAAAAAATTAGATCAAGCATTGCGATTCATTCAACTGTTGCGTTTTTAACAACGTTGATACTTTTGTCCACGGAAGGAGCGGTTCTGGCTGCGAAGCCAAAACCCGCCGCCAAGCAAAAACCAAAAAGCCAAAGCCACCACTATGTCCTCGGCACTAAGCAACTCTCAGGAGAGAATGCGGTGTTCGGTGAGACCTATACGCTCGGCAAAGAGTATCCCATGAACATCACGATCAAGAGCGCGGAATACACAGTGGAACCGGTTAGAATTGGCGATGATACATATGTGCCTGATGCCAAGGAAAAGCTTCTCGTGTTGCATCTGGTCTACCACAATCCCCAAAAAACCGAGCGTTTAATACGCTGGGACTCGTTCAAATACACCGTGGTCGATTCTGAAAGCAATAACCATGATGGTCTGTTGGATTTGGGATCGGAAGAGACAAAATCCAATGTCTCAATAAACCTCAAACCAGCCCAAAAAATCTATGTGTACGGGGTTATGACAGTCCCAGCCAAAGGCGAAATGCCCAAACTTATGATTAAAAGTTCCGACAACCTTGTTTTAAGATATGATTTGATGGACAAAGGAAAAAAGAATAAAGTCAAAGGGCTCCAAGCCCCATATGCAGATACCGCCGACCCTTCAGGCGCGACGGCATTGGCGACAGTCAAAGCATCCCCGAACAACTATTATCCCGTTGGGATGTTTCAGTATAATCTGATCAGATTTGAACCGAGCGATTCGCCAAAAATAGGGGCAACGGAACTATCAGACGGTGAAAAGTTTTTCATCGTGCATTTCAAATTGAAAAACAACTCCGCCAAACCTCAATCATATCGCTGGGATACCTTGAAAGTCAAACTTCTAGATGCCGACGGTGTCTCTTTGGGAGAGTGCTCTGACGTGGTGCGTAGCACAAGCGACGCTTCCTTTAGCTCTAGAATGGAACCGGGACAGGAACTGTCTTTTCGATATCTATTTAAAATTCCAAAAGACTCTCAAGCGAAAACCTTCTCCGTGGCGATACCGGATGGCGGAAGGGTTTTTTCATACGCAACGGACTAATTCTCCGATATCGTCTTGGATAAAGGCTTAGGGATGACTGCAAATACATACAAAGACGTATGAATTGACCCCTCCATGCCTTATCCCGGAACGCCCTCCAAACTCCCAAGATGGTGTTGGAGGGCGTTAATGTTTGTCATAGGTGTGAAACGGTCGAATTCTCACCAGCCAAAGTTGTTCCTCAACGTGGTTCTGCTCATGCCGATGGATTCCAACGGGGTGCGTGCGGTATTATCCTGCTCCACCACAATCCAATCCATACGTGTTTTTTGAGCCGCCTCAACACAGGCTTTGAGATCCACCATCCCGTATCCTAACTCCAGAAATATCGGTTTCCCCTCATTGTTTTTTAAGCCGTCCTTAAAATGAAAATAACCCACACGGTCCGCATGTTTTTGTATGAATTCCGCAGGATTGAACCCTGCGAACGTCACCCAAAACACATCCACATTAAAACCCACTATGTGCGGATCGGTTTTCTCCGCGAGAATATCAATCCCTCGAACCCCACCTAAATCGTTGAATTCCCAGTTGTGGTTGTGATAGCAGAATCGGATTCCCTCGTCCGCCAACCGTTCGCCGACCATATTGAACGTCTTCGCTGATTCATGATACCCCTCCGCATTCGAAGCGTCGGACACTCCTGAGCAAAGCATATATTTCACCCCCATCGCCTTGCAGTATCGAATATTCTCCGAGAGCTGTTCTGCGTTCGAGTAATCGCCATAACCGAAATGCGCTCCAGCCTGGGTTACGCCGTACTTCTCCAACAATCTTCGCGCGTTATCTTCCCCTTGGGATTTGAAAAGGTTGCCGGATTCCAAGTGATCATAGCCCGCCTTCTTAAGGTCTATCAGAATGCTTTCGAAATCCGTTCTGTTTCTCTCGCCAAAAATAATGCCTTGCAAGCCAATCTTCGGGGCGTTCATAGCTGTCTCCTATCCCAACATTGATAACCTACTTCTGAATTATACCAAACATAATGGAATCAAGAGTTGTGTTTTGAGCCTATTTGCTTTTGTTTGTGAAAAAAAACACGCCTATGACAGCGGCTATAAGGAGGGCGGAAAGAATCACGGCCGGGAAAATATCCATGATATGAAAAAATAGACCGCAGCCAATGATGCATGCGACTATCGCCGCCCATAAGCGAGCGAATTCGCCCATGTTATGAAACGAGCGTCGTCGAAACCAACCCAATCCCATATCCGAACCGCAATGGATGCATATCGGACTCCCAACGGGTGTCGCTTCGTGACAGTTATCACAAAAAACCGTCGCGGGTCTATTTTTTCGTGCCTCCTCTTTTTTCCAGCTTGTTAAAGTTGTTCGATACTGCGTTCCAAGCGAAGGATAATTGGCGAGAATCCAGTCCATCTGCTCAATCGCCTCGGACAACCTCCCCATTCGATACAAGGTTTTGGAAAGATGAAGTCTCGCACCCACATTCGTTGAATCCTCTTCGAGTTGACGAATGTAGTTATCATATATCTCCTTGTCCATTCGGGCAATCTGAAATTTACGCACGGAGTTACCGATGGAGGTAAAGAAAAGTGCAATGATGCAGAAAACGCAGAAATAGAACAACTCCATCCATCCGTTCTCATTCAGCATCAGGATAATCAAACCGCACCAGCAGGCGAAGCAGAGAATCGCCAACCCGATATCAATGGCGTCATCCACAACGGCTTGAACTAATCCTAAGATCGGTTTTAAAGAGAGAAGAATCGCCACTGCGAAAATAATAAGCTTGATTGTGAAATCATTCATACGGAACTCCGTGACTGAGCGTTTTCACTGGCAATGTCGAGGCATTCGTCAATTTGCGCCAAGCATCATTCATAATCCTCAAAGGATAGATGCACTGTTAAGGCGGGTTTGACCTTTTATATATCTTTGGGCGAGGATTCCCGCTGTCGTTCTCTCTCCAAATCCCGCTTGGCTATGTCCTCTCGCTTGTCGTACAACTTCTTGCCTTTCGCCAATCCGATCTCCAGTTTGGCGTAACCATGCTGGAAATAAAGGGATAACGGAATCAACGCCAGCCCTTTTTGCTCCATTTTGATTTGCACGATTCGAATCTCATTTCGGTGCAACAACAGTTTTCTCTTGCGCTTAGGCTCCACGTTCCAATGCGTTCCCCTTTCGTAAGGTGCGATATGCATCTGATACAACCAGACTTCGTTGTTTTCCACCTTGCAAAAGGCTTCCTGAATGCTTGATTGTCCCGCTCGAATGGATTTCACCTCTGTCCCGGCGAGGACTAGTCCCGCTTCGAAAGTCTCCTCAATGGAGTATTCGTGCCGCGCCTTGCGGTTATAGATAACCATGCGCTTGCCATCGTTTTTCTGTTCTTCGTTTTTCTTTTTCATGTAACGAATTATACCAAACCGTCGGAGATAATTCTCATCATCGTGATCCCTCGTTGCACTAATCATGCAAGGATGGATGGTAAATTCGAAAGAAGACATTCGATGACGCATTCCAAGGATTGAATATGCCCCTCGAATTGCGGATTTTCCCGCTCGGTTGATGAAAAATGGATTATCGCTTGACAATACGCCTTTACTCCCGTATAATTCCAATGGAACATGTTACATCGTCGCCTCTGTTAATGCGGAAAATTGCACAGTTTAGCTGTGAAACAACATTAAATACTATTGTGGGATGACGCTGTTAAACGAAGGAGTTTTTACTTTACCCCGGCGATCAATTGGCAAACGCAAAGCGTATCTTATCAAGATTACTCGACAGGGTATAATTTCATCCTTTTCGTTTCCAATGGATAAAATCAACATGCCCTTTTTAAGGCATAAAAAAGAAAAAAAAGGTCTCTTCAAGCTTCCCATACGATATCCGGATGGCAGAAGAGTTGCAATTGCCGCCATCGCCACCGTTCTTTTATGGGCGGTCATGGCATTACACTTCATTCCAGACCGAGTAACCTTGAAAATAGGGGATATCATTCCCACGGATATAAGAGCGCCCCGGTCCGTAACCTATCTGGATCACACTCTCACTCGCAAATTGCAGGAGGAAGCGGCTGCAAGGGTTCCCAGGGCTTACAGCGACGATCCGGCAGCCATAGATAATGCGGATCATTCCCTTGCACAATCCATCAATGTCATACAGGAGGCTCGTTCCGCATCATCAAAAGTAGCGGGGGCGAGCATACTTGAACGTCTTTCCTATTCCCTCGGTGTTACCCTCACTCCCGCTGAGATTCACTATCTTCTTTATACGACAAATGATAACATCATTCGGTTTCAGAACTACTTAAACCGCTTGGTTAATGATCAAATGTCGAGGGATATACGAAATGACACGGATGATCTCAAATACGCTCGGGCGGATTTAAAAACGAGCGCTGGCCGTATCGCAGCCAACCCGGAGGAGGCTAATCTGCTTTACGTTTTAGGCTCCCCGACATTGCGCCCTAACATGGTATTTGATCAGATGCGCACTAACCTGCGACGAGAGGTAGCGGAGAGAAGCGTCGCTCCGGTGGTCGGTCAAATCAAGGCGGGAGACATCGTGTTGCGCCAAGGGGACATATTCACATTGGAGCAGTTGGACAAATGCACGGCGCTCGGACTGATGAGCCCTCACCTTTCCATTATAACCGCTCTTTCCCTAGGAATACTCGCTCTTTTAATGGTGATGCTGATCGGAATATACATACGATTTTCATTTCCCATGATATATCAAAACTATCGCATGCTCCTATTACTCACTGGAACGGTTCTGATGAGCGTATTCGGTTTGAAGATATTTGGTAGCATGCTTGGTATTTCATTTTCCGGCGTACAGATGGGTTATATGGGGATGATCACCGTAACGGCGGCGGGGATGCTTCTCACCGTATTGTTAAACCCACAAATCGCCATTCTAGTCACGGCATTACTCTCCGTGCAATCGGGAATCATGCTCCAGCATGAAATAAGATTCCCGCTCATTACATTCTTTAGCAGTCTTACCGGTATTTACTGCGTGCTTCGCATTCAAAGAAGAATGCAATTAATACGAACCATACTGATTATGGCGGGCGTAAATCTGCTATTGGTTTGGATGCTCGGGGGGCTGTTGGGAGACTCCTTGCGAGATTTCAAGATCAACACCGCCTGGGCGATCGTGGCTGCGATTATTTCAGTGGGCATATTTTGGATATGCGTGACGGTGTTGGAAAAACCTTTCGATATCCTCACGCATGTCTGGTTGCTTGAACTTTCCTCGTCGGAACAGTCACTATTGCGCAAACTATGTCTAACCGCGCCTGCCACGTACGCTCATAGTATCATGGTGGGCAATCTGGCGGAAGCCGCCGGCGAGGCGATCGGCGCCGATGGGCTTTTCTGCCGTGTGGCGAGCTATTATCACGACGTGGGAAAAATACGTCGCCCGCACTGCTTCGTGGAAAATCAGAGGAATGAGAATATTCACGATCACTTGAATCCCTCACTCTCCGCGCTGATCATCGCCTCACACGTGCGAGAAGGGATAGAACTCGCTGAGGAATACAAACTGCCTGCGCAGTTTAAAGCCGTAATTGCCGAGCATCATGGCACCAGTCTCATTCGCTATTTTTATCATCAAGCCTTACACGCCTCGGGTTTGACGGATACTACGGCGGATCCTATTCTCCAGGAGCATTTTCGTTATGACGGTCCGCGCCCCCAAACGCGTGAGTCGGGTATTATAATGCTTGCGGATTCCGTTGAAGCCGCCGCAAGAACGTTGGACAAGCCAAGTCCCGCTCGATTGAAAGGTTTGGTCGAAGCGATTATCCATGACAAACTTACCGATGGTCAATTAGATGAATGCGACCTCACCTTCAAGGACATTGCGCGCATTCAGTCTGAATTTGTGAAAATACTTACCGCCATGCTGCACGGGAGGATTGATTATCCCGCATTGCCGGGATCAAAAACATCCTACCGGTCTGACATGGACCACACGATAACCTCAGATGCCCATAGATATCCGCAATACACAACAGTTGCCGGTGAACAATTCGAACATTCTCGAAGCGGCGAGAAACCTGTTGCGCTCTGAAGGGGTTCCCGGAGCGGAAATATCCGTATTGATAACGGACGATGAAACCATACGCGAGTACAATCGCGATTTCCGCGCAATTGATAAGTCCACCGATGTGTTATCGTTCCCCCTCTTTGATCCGGCTGAAATCGCCGATATAAAGGCGAAACCACCCAAGGAAGGTCCGTTGCTCGGGGATTTGATTATATCCCTGGATACTGCGATACGCCAAGCGGATGAATTTCATATCGATTTGCACGAGGAGATATCGTTGCTAATGGTTCACGGCATACTTCATTTGCTAGGTTATGACGATCAGGACGAAATATCGGCGACAATCATGCGGGAAAAGGAAAACATGGCGCTTACAGACGCCGGATTGCGGCATCGTTATTGGGAGTCGATGTAATGCCCGGTTCTCAATGTTATTTGAAGGGATAGGTATTTGGATATGGCATATATGTGTTTCATGGAAGGTTGAGACGGGCAAGAATGTCGATTTACTCCGCATTTTAATCGTCGTTGATCTATAGTTGAGACATTCGCAGGAAGAGGAGAGTTTTTTAGTTGCGACGCAAGAGCGCGCAAGATAGTTTTCGTTTTGCAGGCGAGGGAATTCTGCATTGCTTTCGAACACAAAAGCACATGCAGATTCACTTCGTCATGCTTGTGCTTGTGTTGCTGTCCGGTTTGCTATTAGCCTTGGACACTATGGAGATGCTGATCCTACTTTTTTGCATCAGCCTTGTCATTGCGACTGAAATGGTGAACACCTCCGTTGAGGCGGTTGTTGATATGATCACTCAGACATATCATCCCTTGGCTAAATTGGCGAAGGATGTCGCGGCAGGAGCCGTGCTCATAGCCTCCGTAAACGCTGTCATTGCCGGATTGCTGATATTTTTCGGCACCAAGCCCATTGAACGAATTCGGAGAGGGGTTCCGATTCAATCCCCCGACGTGACAATTGTGATGGTGGTTGGTATACTAGTACTGACGTTAACCGTGCTGATGTCCAAATTATTCACTGGAAGATCCAACGAAGGCATTTTACAGGGCGGAGTGGTAAGCGGACACAGCGCCGTGGGATTTTTTCTTGCGATGACGATTATTTTCGCATCCGGTAACACGTTCGTGGCGATCCTCGCATTGATCATGGCGGTTATCATCGCTCAGAGCCGCGTCGAGGCTGGGATCCATTCCATTCAGGAGGTGGTTTTAGGCGCCGTGGTGGCGATATTTCTAACGTCCTCCATCTATTGGATCATGCCGCGAATTAGGGAGAAGCTTCAAGAAAATGAGACCCATCAATCGCAAAAACACAGCGAAAGGACGATCAATCCGTCGTACCTCTTGCCACCACCAAATCAAACGAAAATCGGCGATGGATACATCATCGGACGAAAGCGAATCGGATCCTAACCGTAGAATCATGATGAAAGTCGAAGCGATCGCAGAAATCACATTCAGGTCGCCTTTTCCAAATCCCATTCGTTTTCTAAGTGCGGCTATGTTTCTGATGTTATCAGGATCCCCGGCTATCGCCCAAACGCCTGTGGGCGGAAGTGCACATATCTCGGGCGGAACATCCGAACTGATTTTTATCCTCATTCTGATCTTCATCAACAGTCTCTTTGTGCTTGCCGAGACTGCGATGCTCACTGTGCGCCGCACGCGGATTGAACAACTCGCCGAAGAGGGAAATCGCTCAGCCAAGGTGGCTTTGACGCTTCTTTCCGAGCCTACGAGAATGCTCGCCACCATCCAAGTTGGGTTAACTCTCGTGGAACTGCTAGCGGCGGGCTCGGCTGCGGAAAAAGAGGTGGAACCTTTTGCCGCTTTCCTCAAACACACCATAGGAGCAGTGGTGCCGATTATCGGTCATTACTCGCATCTCATCTCCTTCCTGTTGATTATCTTCATTGTTAGTCTTTTAACTTTAGTCATTGGAGAGATCACACCGAAGAGCTTGGCTATCAAAAACGCCGAGCCGATCGCCTTAGTAAGCGCGATTCCAATCCAGTATCTCCAGGTTTTATTCAGCCCACTTGTCTCCATTGTCACGGTGCTCTCCAAGTTCCTCACCAAACCTTTCGGGGGAACCGTATCCTTTTCCACCTCGGTTATGAGCGAGGAGGAACTGAAAATTATGGTGGAGCAAAGCGAGGAGCATGGGGTGATAGAATCCGAAGAGAAGGAGATGATCCACTCTATATTCGACTTCGCTGATACGGCGGTGCGCAAGGTCATGACGAATCGCCTGGACATCACCGCCGTTCCGGCGGATATCCCCTCGGATGAATTTGTAAGAGTGGTCACGGAAACGGGTCATTCGCGGATTCCGGTATATGAAGGGGAGTTAGATAATATCATCGGGGTGGTGCATGTCAAAGACGTATTGAGGAGAAGCTTTACGGAACAGGAGCACGTTCGGCTGCGTGATGTGATGCGTCCTCCATACTTTATCCCGGAAAACAAAAGAGTGGACGATCTGCTGGCTGAAATGAAACGAGGGAAGATGCAGATCGCATTGGTTCGCGATGAGTATGGCGCTTTGGCAGGTGTTGTGACTATTGAAGACTTGCTTGAGGAGATCGTCGGGGACATTCAGGATGAATACGATAAAGAGGAGGAGCCAACATTACGTAGAGTTGACGATAACTCTTGGGTCGCGGATGGCATGATAAGCCTCGATGATTTCAATGAGAGAATGGGAACGGACATACCCTTGGAGGAGACGAACACCCTTGGAGGTTTTGTTTTCGGTCTCATGGGTCATCAGCCGATTGAGGGTGAACAAGCGGATTGGGAAAATCTTGTATTTAGAGTGGATGCCACGGATGGCCGAAGGATTCAAAAAGTGTCCATCATGCGAACGACGTGTTTGGAGGAACAATCCACATCCCAGGACCATAACGTTCAAGAGCAGAACAACAAGGAAAAAATCGACGAGGATTCCCAATAGCGGGTTTTTTCAGTTCATTAAAGTATAACTCTCATTCATTGGGCGTATCCAAACACTGGAGTCGTATAGATGAAAGGCGGTAAATCAGCCCCTTCCCACATCAATGTCATAGCGTTTTCTCAAGGGCAACATCAGCGACAGCAGTTTTTACACAGAATATTGTCGAACATTGAATGACCCTTATATCAGGCGTATCCTTTATGGCTCTTCGTCAGTCAGTCAGAAAACGACCTTTTTTAGGATAAGCCCCGCGATGTGATGCAATTTCGGGAAAAAGACAGTATATTTTATGCATTGAATTTCTGAGAACAAATACAAAAGGTGTTGCGTCTCACAATGGTAGGCGTAAATCAACGCTTATTGCCTCATGATTCAATATATGTTTGTGAAAAATGTGCGCATTATTGGAAATTTACCATTTCCTCAAGTATACTTTTATCGCATGGAAAGCTTAAGGATAATATAGGATGGCATGCCCCGGGCGTAATGATTTATTAGGGAAAATTCTTGGCGTACTTGTTTTTCTCGTCGGCATCGGTGTCATACTTTATGTTTTGAAACTCGCATTCGGCATGCTTCATGACCCTGCCATGGGTATTGCCCTCCCGATGGATACAAAAAACAATCCAAACATAGCTGTTATCGGTGTCAGTTTCCTCCGGTTACTGATGCGCATCGTTGTACTCTTCCTATGCTGCATAGGCGGGTCCTTGATAGCCAACAAAGGCGTTCACCTCTATTTTTGCTCACATAAGCCACCTGAACATAACGCGTAGCCATCGTCAGGCCGATATATATGAAACAATTGGATCGATACCTCCTGCGAGAAATGGTCGTCCCTTTCCTGATAGGGCAAGGGGCGGTTGTGCTTATGCTGACGGGAACGGTCCTTTATAATAACGCGGACGTTTTTTTGAATTTCGGCGTCCCGGCATCCGGCATTGTAAAAATCGCCCTGTATTTTCTTCCTTACCTTGTCAATCTAACCATGCCTGTGGCCGTGGCTCTCGCCTGCTCCCTCACGGTAAGCCGTCTTGCGCGGGATACCGAGATCACAGTGATGCGCTCGGCGGGAATCAGTTTAAAACGAATATTCCTGCCCATCATTGTGGCGGGCTTGCTCATTAGCGTTACAGATTTTTATTTTGGGGAATGGATCGTGCCTTGGGCGATACATCATTACGAATTAACTATGTCCTCATTGTCCAGAAATATTCGCTTTCTCTCACCTCAGGAAGGAAAAACGATACAGAGCCCGGACAATAAATACTCCGCAACGATCGGCGAAATGACCGTTTTACCGGGCAGTCATCATGCAATGCTGTCGAATGTTTGCATTATCGCTAATGGCGCCGGTCCTCAGCCGGTGATAATGATGGCTAAAACGGCAGAGTACAGTAACGGGGAGTGGATTTTATATAACGCCCACATCCATATCTACTCCAGAGATGGGATGAATGAAAAATACATCTTCGCGAAAACGGAAACGATCAATTTTAAGCTCTCCGAAAACACCTTTAACTTCATCACATTGCAATTACCTCTCTACTCCTCATCGTCCGGGTTGAGTTTTCACCAACTTTCACAAAATATCGCACAGGAACGCTCTAATGGTTGGGTAAATCCTCATGACCTGCTTGATTGGCAATTTAAACTATCCGTTCCGTTTTCATGTTTGGTTTTCGCCATTATCTGTCCTCCATTCGCATTGATGTTCGCCAAAACCGGTAATTTCACCGGGGTCTTGATATCCATCATTCTTGTTTTTATCTATTGGAATTTTCTCCTTGCATCAAAGATCATTGGAACACAATTCCCTCAGTATCTTCCCCCATTCGCCTCCGCGTGGGGTCAGAATATCCTCTTCGTGATTGTCGGCCTATGGCTGCTGCGGAGAGAAGAATGAGAGAGGTTTCCTTTTTCACTCTCGTTGCTGCGGTTTATATAATCTTCCCTCTTTCCTGTGTCGCTCAAATCACTACGGTGAATCCCGGCGTCCCGACCCCGCCAATCCCCACTCCCGGAGTGTTCGAAAATACTCGACAATCAACTCCCAACTTAGCGAAGATCACTTACGAAAGCGCTGAATTTAAAGGGAGCGAGGTAAAAGCAACCAATGTGACCGTTGAGATCGGCGAATACTCCCTTACGGGAGGAAAACTAGTCGGCGACTTTAATAATGAATTGATTTTCTCGGATCACCCCGTGCTGACCTATCAAGGGCAAACGTTTCATGGGAAAGATATTCACTTCTTTCCTAAAAACAACGCATGGTATATTGATGACCCGAAAACCGCTCTTAGTCCGGAATTCCTTCAAGGCAGGCTGATTTCCCCGCTCTACATCTATGGCAAGGATATCAGTGGGCGGTCTGAACACGAGGTGATAGGAACCAACATTCTCACCACCACATGCGACAAGAAAAAGGAGGATTACTATTTCCTATCGAAGAAAATAGATGTGACCCCTGGCAAGCAAATAATCCTGCGACATTCAGAATTTGTGCTGTGGGGTCATCATCTCATCGATATTCCCACACTCATCATTCCTCTGGACAAGAAACCGAGAAAATTCACCATCTCACATCCGCCAATGGTTGGTGAATCCGCGGATGAAGGTTTTTTCGCGAAATCCTCGATGAACTACCTGCTTTCCAAGAACGCTCCCGGATTATTGAAACTTGATTTGATGTCAAAAAAGGGGATTGGGATTGGGATCGAACAGGACTGGAAACTGGCGCGAATGATTGGCATCGCCGCCCTATACGCAATACCCACAAGCGGATTGGGGAAAAATGTCACGGGTGAGATTCATAACACCTATAACATGGGGGGCGGGCAATCCTTGCAGTTCAGCACGGATTTCCAAAAACAAAGCTATCTCGCACTCCCCGAAACAACCGCCTTCCAATCCCGACTGGGATATGTCTTACAAGCCGCACACGATAATTTTTCCATGAATGTCTCGCGGAATCAGAACAGTTCAAGTGGTTTCACATCCACCTCCACCAACGCGAATCTGGCTCAATCCTATCAAAATTCGGGATTGCAGGTGAATTTCAACACCGATTACTCTCTCAACCAGTCCTCGTCAAGCAATTTCTCGGTGAATACCGAGCAGATCAATACGAAGTTAGATATCAACCAGCAGGCGACCAACTACGTACTCGGTTTGGCGGCGAATAAGACGTTCTCATCAGGGGGTGAAATGGGAGGGGTTGAAAAACTTCCCGAAATGGATTTGACAAATTACCGTTTCCTCCATGGCGACCTGTCGAAATTACCATTGCTTATCAATCTGTCTGCAGGCAGGTATACGGAAGGAGTTTCGCTTTATCCTGTGGTTAACTCCATGACCAGTGACAGAGTTATGTTCGGAGCTGACCTGAATAACCTGCAATACGCGCTAGGTCATTCGACGGATATCAATTTCAGCGAAGGATTTGAACAATATCTTTATGGCGAGGGGGCTGCTCAATACAGCCTAAAAAATAACATAACCCTAACACAACGCTGGGGCAGATATTCAGGGCTTCATATTATCTACGCATATCTGAAAAGCGAAGGGGGCACTCCGTTCCAATTTGACAGGATTGGTCAGTACCATACGTTGAATGCGGATGTCGGATTCTTGGATGATCGAAATGTACAGTTAAGCCTGCAAACAGGATACGATCTCTCTCAAACCTCATTCGGCGGTATTCCTCCTCAACCGTGGCAAACGGTGTCGGGAAATCTGCTTTTGCGCCCCGTGCCATGGATGCGACTGCAAAATCAAGCCACATTCGACCCGAACACCGGTGATTTTCAAACATTGAATGATGATTTGGACTTGAAATCCAACCGGTTCGGTGAATTCGACCTTACAACCCAGTACGATCCCCGACAACATGTTATCGGCGCGATGAACAGTTCCTTCAACGTCCACATTGGAAAGGATTGGAAGGTGGCGGGCTTAATTCAATACAACGGTTATTTGGGACGATTTGAAAGCCGAAATCTGCAGATTATCAAGGACCTGCATTGTCTTGAAGCGTCCCTGACTTATTCTGACAATCCATTTGGTTTCCGAAACGACCAGCAGATCTACTTTACATTGAGAATTAAGGCGTTCCCGTTTTTCCGTACATTCGGCGCCGGACAATTCGGACAAGCAATCAATACGAGCATGGGGAAATTCTATTGATGTTTCAATTTATGCGTGAAGTTATTGGAACCAGATAGGATAAAAATGTCAAACATCAAGCGCGAGGCTGTGCCGCGATTTCCGCAAGTCTGCGGAGGTTCTCGCCACTCCATTCCGCAGATCCGACTTTCCAATCCCCTTTCCCCAGGAACAAAGAGAGTTGATGCTCAAGGACGGACGGATCCCCAGTCGTGAGAAAAAGATGACGCCCCTCGTTATGTCGAACGGCTGCAGGGTCTCTCAAGAGAGATAGCTGAGCTCTCACCGATTCCGCAGGGTTGAAAATCACAGGCGGGGAGGAGAATAGATTGCGAGCCACTTTTTCAATAGCCGGAAGAAGAAAAGGATAATGTGTGCACCCCAATATTATCGCCTCGCATCTTTTTCGGGCAAGGGGATGAAGATACTCCGCGATGATTCGTTCGACTTCGCGTCCTTCCAAAACGCCTGACTCCACCAGCGGAACAAATGCCGGACATGCCACTTGGTAGATATCAAGAGTGGGTTTAAAAGCTGTAATTATTTTGGGATATGCTTCGCTCAACACCGTACCCTGTGTGGCGAGCACTCCTATCTTTTGGAATCCGGAGTTTGCCACCTTGGCGGAAACTCCGTCAATCATACCGACGACGGGTATTTCCGGAAACTTCTTTTGAACGATGGACAGTGCCGTGGCTGAGGAGACATTACATGCCATAACTATGGCGTCGCATGAATTCGCGGAAAGAAATCGGCTAATGCCAGTGGCGAATTGACGAATCTCTTCCAATGGTCGTCCGCCATAAGGCACATGAAATTGATCCGCCAGATATAAAATACTTTGAGAAGGATCGGATCTAAGTAATTCGCGTACAACGCTGAGCCCGCCAACCCCCGAATCGAAAACTCCCTCATCGTATCGCTCTATCGTCACTGAGCATCCTCGCTTGAATTGGATACGTCCCGAACCGGTATATCCGTCCAGTTGCCGTTATGCTCGCCTTGATACACTTGCCCATCCACCAAAACGCTCATTTTAACGATACCCGGATACTTTGACAGCGCATTGAGAAGGGCATTTTGAGCCATAGATTCGCCGGTATCACCAATCTCACTCACCTGCATAAACTCCTTGGAAAAGTTCAATGAAACCTCCCCATCTTCAACATTGATGCTATTTAGTTTCGCGCC
This sequence comes from bacterium, assembly GCA_021811565.1. GTDB lineage: Bacteria > Armatimonadota > Chthonomonadetes > Chthonomonadales > CAJBBX01 > DTKV01. Next base: position 16,233 of record JAJZOL010000091.1, read on the forward strand.
GTTAAAAAGCTCCGGATGGGATTGGACGACGGATTCAATTGAAGCCATAAGTTGAGCTTGAAGATTGGAGTTCGGTTGGACGGGTGATAAATTCCCCTGCGATCCGGCAGCATTAGGGGTATGTCGAATAATTCGTGGCGGCGTCGGAATGGAATTGTGATAGCTACCACGAACCGCGAACACGTAGCCTGTGGCAACCGCAGCAATGCATAACAGCGGTAATATCAACACTTTCCATTTCATTTGGCGGTATCCTTCAGAGTCACATCATTAGCGGCGACGTCGGAAGAGCCGGAGGGGTTCGTGTGCAACGGCCCATCCACATAATTCCTGATGCCATCGCAAATCGCCTGAGCCACAATCGCCTGGACTTTGGGATTTAACAACTTCGTCCTATCCTTCGGATTATTAATATACCCTACTTCCACCAACACTGCGGGAACCACACTTTTCCGTAATACTGCGAGACCCGTATGGTACAGAATACTGTCCGATAGCGCCCCTCGCTCTGGCAATCCACTCACCTTTGCAACCGAGTTTGCGATGCTTATTGCCAAAGCGCGGCTGCTGGGGTCGTTCATATGATAGTAAACGCTTGTTCCTGATGCATGATCGTTACCAGGGCAATCATCGATATGTATGCTTACAAACAGGTCTGCATTATATTTACTTTCCAGCGCAGGACGTTCATACAAACCGACGTAGGTATCCGTCGTACGCGTCATCCACGTTGTAACGTCGTCATCAATCAGATCTTGATTAAGGAGTTTAGCAATCTTAAGGGTTAGAGTTTTTTCGTCAATGTTGTGACCGTCCACGAATGCATGGCATCCCGTATCGATTCCACCGTGCCCCGGGTCAACAATAATCCGAAGTTGATTCATGGGTATGCCCGATCGACGCGGACTAAACAGGTTGATTATAATGTTATTATTCGCATCCCGGTACTCGCCATACGCCACGGTCTGCTTCAATTGAACCTGTAATTGGGTGTTGTCGGAATTCGGCAATGATGAAAGAGCCATTGATGTGGCGAAAGGATGATCTATCGTCCATTGTTTTACGGGTATCTGGGCTATGGATTTCGGAATATTGATTTCAAGCGAGTTCATGTCCGGCGAGAAAACCACCTTAGGCAGGGGCACGGGGCGATCCATGCTGATAATTATTTGCGCGTGATGGGAGTCATTTGTCACCCATTGAACGTTCTGTATGATGGAATCTCCTGGTGGTACGACAGGAAGAGCCATTGTATTGCCGCTTTCGGCTATGGGAGTCGTCATATTCGTCCCGGTGGATTTTGGCGTTGCTGGGGAACCAATCGAATAAGAGCCGGAAACGGATCCTTGCACATTCATTGGCGATTGGGTATTCACATTGGTGTTTGTGGGATTGTTCAAAGTGATCGTGCAAACGTTATTGGCTACCGAATATGTGGCGTGGATGTATCTGGCTAACGCGGACATGGGAACCATAAAATCCTTGGACGGTTTTGCTAAAGGAATGTCAGCTTGGCTTTTATCGGGAAGGATAATTGTAATGGAATCATCGCTCTTGTTGATTTGGAAATCCACTTGGAAGTATTTCAGGGAATCCAGAGGAAGAAACAAATCGCTACCGTCCCATAAAACGGATTGAGAGGTGTTCACTTCCACACCTTGGACACGGCATTCAACAGGGTGGATGGTATCCGCAGCAAGAGCGGTAGTCCAAACCAACGTCGAAACAACAACCAGGATAAAAACAAAACTATCCCTTGATTTTTTGCGTATCCTCACTTTGGCGCATCCAACCTTGGAATTTTAACACGTGATCGCTGATATGACAGTTTTTATCGATCTTGATATCGAAAAATTCAAATATTAAAAGTGAGGCGATTGGTACACTTCAGACGGAGATGTAATCCGGCAAAGTGAATTTTGCACTCGCCTCCCATGGCAAACAACTTGTCCCCGCTGTATCACACATGCAAAAAAATGAAATTCATAATCACCTGACTCTTTCAGTATATCGGTAATTCGCGGATTTGTCCACATCATATCCCTTCGAGATGTTGGAATATTCCTTTTCAAAGTGTAATATATATGATGGCTTTAACAAGAATAAACCATAGCGTCAAATATCGATCGGGGGAAATGCCATGTTTGCGAATTCCGTTTATTCTTACGCCGGCATAACGAGCATGTAAAGTATTTTACGCAAACCTGATCTTATTACGTATTTGCGAGTGAAATATCACCGCGTTTTTCTTGTCGGCTGCTACATCAATGATGGTCTGATGGATTAGAGGAGGATTAATCAGCATTGAAACGACTATTCTTTACGCTGGTGGCTTTGTTGTTGCTTATGGGATCGCGATCCAACGCGGCTCCATTCGCCATTAAAAACGGTGACACCATTGTCTTTTACGGTGATAGCATAACAGCGCAACGATTGTACACGGTATTTACGGAAGCTTATATCGTCACACGTTTTCCGCATTTAAACGTCCGTTTTGTCCATTCGGGATGGGGCGGAGACACGGTTTACGGAGGGGCTGGCGGACCGATTGATCTTCGATTGGATAGGGACGTCATTGCCTACAAGCCCACAGTCATGACAATTATGCTTGGAATGAATGACGCCGGTTACCGTCCGTTTGATCAAAATCTGTATGATCGGTATAAAGCGGGATACATCCATATTTTGGAAAAGATGAAAGCGGCGTTACCCGATCTTCGGTTTACGCTTATTCAACCCTCCCCTTATGATGACATCACCCGAAATCCGAATTTCGATGGCGGATATAATCAGGTGCTTGTGAAATACGGTCAATTCGTGAAAAACCTGGCGATTCAGAACAAGGACGATTGCGTGGATTTCAACGCACCCATGGTGGCGATGCTCATCGAGGCAAATCATCAGGATCCCACTTTGGCGCAAAAAATGATCCCCGACCGCGTTCACCCCAGCCCTGGCGGACATTTGGTCATGGCGGAGCAATTGATTAAGGAATGGAACGGTCCATCTCTTGTTAGCAGCGTAACCATAGATGGTGGAAGACACAAGGTCGTTGAAAAAAACAACACATCAATATCTAATCTCAAAGCCAATGCAAACAGCATTAGTTGGACGGAAGCCGATAACTGCCTTCCCATGCCTTATGACATGAAGGATCCTTTGGTGATGTTGGCAATTAACTCATCTGATTTCATTCAGAAGCTTGATCGGGAAATCCTCAAGGTGACAAACGCTTCCGCTGAGAATTACGAGTTGAAGATAGACGGCCAGGATATCGGAACCTTCACGAACAAACAATTGGCGAACGGTGTGAACCTCGCAAACTATTCAACCCCGATGATGCAACAGGCTATGGATGTGCTTGGTTTGACTTTCCAGCACAACAACATCCATGCCGATGAATGGTATTCGGTTGAGGTTCCAAACCAGAATAACGTAACCGATCAGATAAAGGAACAAGAGGCGAAGTTGAATCAGCAGGAGGCAGACGTTATCGTCAAGCAGAGACAAGCCGCTATTCCCAAACCTCATCATTTCGAACTGGATGCGCAATAGATGGATATTGGGTTCGGCGGAACATACGGAAAACAACATGTTGGGCGGCTTGTAAAAACTATCGGTGCTTTAACAATCGCTTTGGTATTATTCTTTGAAGCGACACATGCCTCGATAGCGAAGCCTAAATCGTCAACCGTCGAACCCATGCCTCATGGGAATCCTGTTGCCGGAACAAAACTACCGGTGTTCGTTCCCTTTGATCTGTGGAATGGCCTGATTGCATTACGCGCGACCATAGGAACGAACACCCCGCAAATCGCACTTCTCACCACATCCTTTCCGGTGAACTTGATTAATACGACCATTGCGGTGAACTTCAAAATACCATCCGTTGGTGAGACCAGCTTGCCGGTGATGGATCAGATCATCAAAGCTCCTTCCACAGGCATGCAAACTGTTCATATCGGAGATTTGACTATCGAAAAGGCTCCATTTGCGATTTTCAATCTCATCGATTATCTCGAGGCGAAATCGAATACGGACGCCCCAGGATTATGGCTAAGCCTTTCCACCCTTGGCGTCAATATGGTGACGATTGACCCCGTAGCCCACATGGTTACTTTTCACGCTCCTACCGATACTCTTCCCGCACACGCGATGATTATTCCTTTCCAGTGGAAGGATGGCAGAATATGGGTGAAGGCAAAAGTGGACGGAAAAAAGACGTTTGAAGCGCTGCTGGATTTGGGAACCACCGGCATTCTATTGCCTACGATTGCCGCCGCTCCGCTAAGGTTGAAACCATTGGAGATATCGGATGTTGTGGATACTTCTGGTCGTTCTTACCAAATGATCAGCGTTCAAATGAGCAAATTGGAGATCGGGAAGAGTAAGTTGGAAAATTTGCCGGCTTATTATGTTATAGGGGAAAAAAAAGGGGGATTTGATCCAAAGTTTGGTATCATTGGCGCGGACTATCTCCTCCATTTTCGCGCCACAATCGATTTCTCCAAGCATGAAATTGCATTGGAACCGTATGGTTTGGGCAGCGCTCCTCAGACTCCTGGAACTTCCCCCAAACCACAAAAACGAGATTTTTCACAGCATCCCGCCAAATAATCTATCAGAGAGCGCCCTCAATTTCTTCTCTCATGTCTTTGGATTCAAAATCGTCTCCATAGTTTTTACAAACTCATCCGCCGAGTATGGTTTTTGCAATATCACCTCGCCGGAAGCCGCAAAGCCTTCACCCTCCAATGCACTATCGCTATAGCCTGATATATACATTACTGGCAGTTTCGGGGCAAATTCAAGAACTTTTTTAGCCAACTCCTTGCCGTTCATTTCAGGCATGATGATATCCGTGATAAGCATCGTAAGATGATCGGCGTTATCAAATGCGATTTTCAACGCTTCACGAGAGCTTCGAGACGTTATAACTTCAAAGCCATTGCTGATAAGGATATTGCGAGAAATATCCAAAACCTGCTCGTCATCTTCCACTAAAAGAATGAGAGCCTCCTTTCCTTGCGGCTTTTCGTTTTCCACTTTGCTGATTTCCGGAGGTGTTTCATGAATTGCCGGTAAAAGAATGCTAAATACGGATCCCTTGCCTATTTCGCTGCGCACCCGAATGGCTCCATGGTTTTGACGGATGATTCCATAGCAGGACGCCAAACCCATGCCTGTCCCCTTACCCTGCTCCTTAGTGGTGTAGAATGGTTCGAATATGCGAGAGATCATATCTTCGCTCATACCCACACCGTTATCCATCACGCTCAATTCCACATATTCACCCTGCGTCATGTCGGGAAATTCGCTTCTCTCCTCATTCGTGAGAAATCTATTTCGCGTGGATATGACAAGCTTTCCGCCGCCAGGCATTGCGTCACGTCCGTTCGCTGCCAAGTTAAAGATAACCTGTTCAATCTGACCTGGGTCCACTTTCACCTGCCATAGGTTCTCATGAAGATTGACTTCGAGAACAACATCCTCACCCAATAAACGCTGTAAAAATTCCTGAATATCCGCAATCAGAGCGTTCACATCCACCACGCGCGGAGCGATCATTTGTCTGCGGGCGAACGCCAAAAGCTGCCGTGTTAAATCCGCTGCGCGAAACGCTGCCTTTTTGATCTGTTGCACCGCATGGAGAATGGTAAGCTCCTTGATTTCATCCTCCATCATGTCGGCGTAACCGATAATAACAGTGAGTAAGTTGTTGAAGTCATGAGCGATTCCGCCCGCAAGTTTTCCTATGCTTTCGAGCTTTTGTGTTTGAGCTAATTGATCTTCCAGACGACGCTTCTCAGTGATATCGTGCATTATGGCGTAAATCATTTCCCTTTTGTTAACAGTAACCGATCCGCAATATATCTCCACTTCTCGAATTTCACCATTCGCAAGTCGAAACTTGGTCACTTTGAAGTTGCTTGATTTACTGCTTATATCGCTTGTAATCGGCAATATGTCCTGTTCGGCATCCTCCAATAAATTCGTAAATCGCATTCCGACAAGATCATCATTTGAGGTTCCGTAAAACCTCATGGCGGCAGGGTTTGCATCCACAATTTCAAATGAGTGCGCATCCAGGAGAAGCATCACGGCGGGGTGGTCGCGAAACATGCTGCGATATCGATGCTCGCTCGATTCCAACTCCTTAAGAGCGTAGCTCCGTTCGTCTTCCATTTTCTGTAGTGAATAAGCCATATCGTCGAGAGAGTTTGCAAGCACGTCTAGTTCCCCGGCGCCTTTGCGGATTCCTGTGCGAATGGAAAAATCACCTGTCGCCAAAACGTCGGTGGTTCGAACTATGCGCCTCACCTGTCCCATTACCAGCCAATCCCCCATCCACCACGCAATAATCACAGCGCATAAGGCCCCGATGATCCATAAGAACATCCCTTGTAACATCAGGTGATGTTCGGCTGCAAAAGCGAGTTGTACGGGGATGGAGGTGATAAGGTAAGCATCCCCCATTGATCTCACGCCGTATATCGGTTCCCAAGCGTAAAGCTTTCTAACCCCGTCCAATCCTACGTCGGTGTATGTGGCGGGAGGTTTATTTATACCGATGATTCGCCGCAAGGCGGGAGAGGCGATTCGTCCGACTTGCACTCCTCCAGGATTGCGAGCTAACAAAACCCCGTTGCGGTCTATGATGGAGATAGTGGCGCCAGGAACGGTTCGTGCACTTTGAACCAATTTATCAAGCCATTTCAGGGAGATTCCTGCGAAGATGATACGCTTAATCTTATCGTTTTTGCCTATAATTGGGTAGGCAACATCTATAGCGGGTTCATTTACGATTCTCCCAATCTGAAAATTGCCGATTGAGAAATCTTGCGTTTTGAGAACCTGTTTAAAATAGGATCGATCGGCTACATTAACAGGTTTTTTAAGTGGAATGCTTGAGAATATAACGTCGCCTTTCAGATTGGCGACGGCGATAACCGTATAATCCGGGTATGCGTGATGCAATTTTTCTGCCAACGCGTTCGCAGCGAATGCATCGTTTCGCTGCATTTCAGGAAGCCTAGATATGGCGATCAATAGTTGCCTGGCGCCTTCAATGTATCTTTCCAACTCCGTTGCTGCGATGTTGGACATCAACCTGGCACGTGTTTGCGACGTCTGTTCGGAAAGTTTTCTTTCCTGCAGACTTGCCGTGTAAATGGTCACCAATGCGGGTAACACAGCCAAGATAGTAATGGCCATGAGCCTCACCCTTAAGGATCGCCATGATAATTTCATATATTAAAAACCTTCCAGCAGTGAAGGCGCCGCGCTGGGGGCATAAGCAACATATGCACGCTAACCGTCATGAGCCAATCTTAAAAGACAGCCATTCAGGATTCCCCCTATACGTCATTTTTGTTGATTGAACACGCAACGTTGCATACTTGCAAACAAAGCTCGGTGATTTCCGATTCACCGAAACAACAAACGTCCCTTGTATTATGGAAATTCTTAGTATTCCGAGGAAATTGCAATAATCAAAATGAGAGGCGAACAATATATTTTTGATGCCTTGCAGATTATCTGAAACTCTTTTGCATTTCTTCGAATTTATGGCAACCATGACAATACATGGAGTTCTTTCTAAGAATCCGCCTTATTAATATACGGATGGATGTTAGGATCATGTTAACGAGTATAACGGATTCGACGCAAAAGAGTTCCAGCCTAAGCATTTATCGACTAACCTCCAGTACGGTGAAGGTTCCGGGAACGACTTTACGCCTCCATGGCGGTGTTGGAGTCCCATTGTCCGGAACGAATTTTGCTGTGACAAGAAATATCGAATGCGTTTTTACATCCAACGCCATTGTTCTGGCGCCTTTTTCAGTGGGAATGGTTTCTATGGTCTGATACGATCCATTTGCGGTTCTCTTTATGACGGACAGAGTGCCATCCATTCCATTGGAACTGAACGCTTCCTGAGCCACCGGATCAAATATCGCCGCATCGGGACCAGCTCCGATATGAGGGGTTGCGAGGATATGCCCGGTGGCTCCATCCATGACAACCATCAGGTGATTGCGACATGTGCTGAATAGCACGTCATGCTTTTCGTCAATCGCCAAGCCCGAGCCTCCATCTCCCGGTGCGACACTCCAAGTGTGAAGCGTTGCAAGGGTTTTCGCATCGAACACCTGTATCTCCGCTTTATCGGGAATATTTACAAATATCAATCCCCGCTCGTTTGACACTGCAGCTTCAGGGCGTGCATCCAAAGGTGCAGTTCCGACAACTTTGTCCGTGCGTGCATCTATGGCGGTGGAATCGGAACTGCCACCATTAAAAGTGAAAACTCGGTGGGAGAACGGATCGTAGAGTATCGAATCCGGACGGTCCCCAACCTGAATTTTCCCGATCGTCATCAGGGTTTTCAAGTCTATTACAGTGACAGTGTTATCCCCACCGTCGCTAATGAAACCCTTTCCGAGATCTTCCGCCAGAGCTATTCCGTGCACCCCTGGCGTATCCGGAATATCTCCAATAACTTTGTCCGTATCGACATTCATCACGATCATGTGTGTGGATCGGGAAATAAACAGCCAGCGTTGAGCGCTATCCAAATTCACATAATCCCACATCCCATTGCCACCAAGTGTTATCTTCTTAATCACATGATAGTTGGGATGACCGAAAGCGCATGTCATAATGGACGCCGTTGCCCACAAGCAAACGATAAAAACGAAATGGGTTCTCAGTTTCATATGAAGGACGCCTTTCCAGTAAAGATGTATATCGGGCATTATACCGCCATATCCCTTGCGATTTTGTGAAAAAAAGAACATCGCAAGGGTTATATTCAATCATGACGGAGCAAAATAAAAGTGTAAATGCCGATAGTGCCGAAGATCACGATTAAAACTAGTGGGAGGAAAGCCATATTTTCATCGTTGGAGTGGTTGACTGCTATTGCAATGGTATTCCATTCGATATAGCTGAAAAGAGCGAGTTCCTCAATTTTCAACCATGCCAGCATCTCCCTGGATTTACGATACAAAAAAGGTGCGTTCGCCTCGGTGACCTCTTTCGGATAGTTGAAAAGATGAGGATAACGCGCCAATACGGTTAAGAGAACATACAGCAGCGTGCCAATGGCGGGCAATACGAACAGAGAACTCTTCCCACCCCAAGCGTCCGCCTTGCCGGAAAAACCGAAATGAGTGGGGATTTGACCGTGCAAGCTGGCATAACTATTCGCAATATGCAACCACATCAGGCAAACAAGGATGAGTGATAACGCCTCCAACCCCTTCTCCATCGGGGAGAACGGGAGATTTAAAATCGGACGATTGCGATTCATGTGCAATATCCTTTAAGGATGGATTCTTTAGAGCGAACACCTAATTTTATACAACTTGCAGGACGATATATCGTTTTGGAAGTATTTCTTCTTGCGAATGAGTATGAACTGATATCCGCGTGTCTCATCCGTTCGCTTCCAATGAACCTTTCATGTCATCTCGGAGATAATTTCCAATCAAATCATATTATCTCTAAACCATTTTTCACGTCAATCTGTTATAATCTACATTGATTGAGTAATTGTCAAGTTCATCCGGTTTAACGTAAAACTCATATTGGAGAGGTTCCATAGGGTTTGAACGATCGGGCGATTTCACACTGACTATCATAACAAGTTAAGCAAGTGTCATAAGTTGTCGTTATCTTCCGTTTTAGTGATAAGGAGAAACCCATGAAACCGATCTCAGCCGCTATCGCACTACTTGGAACGTTAATGGTGTTGTCCAATTCGCCTGCAATAGCCTCAGGCAAGACAAAGCATGAAGTCAAATCCAAGTCCGCCTCTTTAGCAGTGGAGAAAAAACTCCAAACAACATTTGAAGCCATGCACCAAGCTTATTATCATCTGCGCTCCATGAATCTTATGATTAACACGTTGATCTCTGCCAACGGAACGCAGATGAAGGGAACATCGGAACTGGCATTCGTAAGAGGAAAAAAGTTTTTACTCAAGCAAACCGGCTACATGCTTCCCGGGAAAATCGAGGTCTTCCGGGTGGTGAGCGACGGTGTGAAGGTGCAAACCTATGATTCAAACCTGAAGCAGTATACGGAAAAGCCCTACACATCTTCCTCATTCCCTCCGAAAACCGGGGATATACTATCGCCAGGGCTACAGTTGTTTATGCCGATGATGTCAAGTGGAAAAATCACGCAGGACGACTCACTGCCACCAATACAGCCCGGCACCGCAAGGATATTGCCATCCAAAATCGATGGAGTGCCCATGGAATTACTCCAAATGGGTTTAAAAGGCATGCCAGGTTCCAAATTGCAACTGTGGGTGAACCCTCGTAACCATCTGCTGAGACGATTCGCCTTGATGATGAAATCACCACAGGGTATGATTGGTATTCATGAGGATTATCTCATCAAATCCATCAATAAGCCGATTCCATCCGCCATGTTCCGCATTTCTCCGCCAAAGGATGCCAAACTTGTGGATGAATTCGTCACCCCTGAACAGCAACAGGAACGAGACACAATTGCAAAATACGTAGGAAAACCGGCTCCCGATTTCACATTGAAGGACACCACGGGAAAGGATGTCACCCTCAGCGGATACAAGGGACATGTAGTGCTGCTTGACTTCTGGGCCACATGGTGTGGTCCATGCCAGATGACCATGCCAATTTTCGAGCAGATTCATAAGGAGTATTCCGATCAAGGGCTTATCGTGGTGGGAGTGAATACTTGGGACACGGAAAAGGCACTCGCTCCTTATCTAAAGGAGAACGCCACCAAATACACCTTCCAAATCCTGGTCGATCCCGCCACTGATCCGAACCAGAGCGTCGCCACCAAACTTTTCGGAGTGCAGGGCATCCCCACTACGCTCATCATCGATAAGAATGGCGTCGTGCAAGCTTACCTCGTCGGAGTTCATGAAAAACAGAACTACCTCGACGCTTTGGCAAAAGCGGGCTTGAACGTGCAGACGGGAAGTTCCGGAAATCCTCCCGCAAAGCAATAATTGGAACTGAAAGGTGATTGCAAAATATGCATTGAGTATTCCTCATCATTAGCATCTATTTTGCAATTGCCTCCCTGATAAACAGGATGAATATAATACTCCTGATGCCTTAGCCAACGGCAATACAATCATCCCATGTATAAAGAAGAGAAGGTGCAGGGTTCAACTATATATCAAAATTAATTGAGGAGATTACTAACCGCAATGAAAAAAACACTATTCATTGGAGGCACCGGAACGATTAGTACCTCGGCT
>JAJZOL010000182.1 GCA_021811565.1 bacterium
GGGGCAGCCTGATTCTGGCGCACCTTGCGTTGAAAAAATCATTCATCTTGATGGCTCCCTTATCAGGCTATAAAGGATAACCATGAACTATGCGGGAGCATATTCTCTGGATTCCAGCACTCTGGCGATCGACATCGGAACCACTTACATCAAGAGCATGCTCGTCAATTCCGCGGGAAATCCTGTCGTCAACAGCCTCGCGTCACGGTTAACTCCTTTGATAACGGATTCATCCGGAAAATCCGTGATGGAGCCTGACGCACTTTTGAATCAGGTGGCAAAGTGCGTCGAGGAAACTCAAAAATTCGCTTCCAACAAGAGTTACCATATCACATCCGTGGGAATTTGCTCCATATGGCATAGTTGCATGGGGCTGGACCGACAAGGGAACATCATATTCCCCATCATCACTTGGGGGGACACCCGAGCAGAAGGGGTCGCAGCCAGATTGAAATCCGAATGGGACGAATCGGATATTCACAGGCGCACGGGATGCCATATCCATTCCAGTTATTATCCAGCAAGATTGATTTGGCTACGGGAAACATACCCCGATGCTTTCCGTCAAGTGCGCATGTGGCTTTCCCCTGCGGATTATCTGATATTCAAACTCCTTGGACATTGCATCACTTCGCACAGTATGGCATCCGCAACCGGCTTGTATGATCAGGACGGGATGCGTTGGGATGAAGATATGCTCGAATTCTGCGGTATTACCGCAGAATCACTGCCGGTGATATCGGACGAACCCATCCATATCGAATCAAACATCATGTTTCAATCAACGTCATTCGAGGGATTAAGCGAAGCTCTTTGGTGCCCCGGAATCGGCGACGGAGCTGCGTCGAACATTGGATGTGGATCTGTGCACATGGGAGAGGCCGCTATCAACATTGGTACCTCAGGTGCCATCCGTACCGTGTGGCCAGGGAAAAAATCTCCTGCAACTGCAGAGCTATGGAGATACCGATTAAACGCCTCGACGCCACTATATGGAGCGGCGTTCAGCGATGGAGGTGCAGATATCATATGGGCTGAAAAAACGCTGAGACTCCCGAAAGATATCGACACGAGGATGATAGCGGATAAGAGCATGGCCAAACGTGGATTGATCTTCGCACCCTATCTTTCCGGTGAGAGAAGCCCGCATTGGAGATCTGGTGCGAAAGGCTCCATCATAGGGCTCACGCTACACACCACGCCGGAGGAAATATACGGAGCGATTTTGGAAGGAGTGGCTATGCAATTTAAAGAAGCAATGGATATAATAGAATCGTCTCTTGTGAAAATGGATCAAATAACGATCTCCGGGGGCGCGGTGGATTTAGGATCGCACCTTGCTTTTCTATTGGCGCACATTCTTGAAAGACCTCTGCATTATCCGCTTAATAAGGAGGTAACCTGCCGGGGCGTTGGGATTTATGCAATGCATTTGACAGGTGCAATATCTTCATTGAATGATGTTATAATAGATAAGGGAATCATCGAACCCAACTCGTACCCTTAATTAGGCAGTACTATTCGGGTGAGAAAGATTCCGCACATGAGACGTTATATAATCATCAGGAGGTAGTTTTATGATAAGCTGGTATTCATTTCGGCTTCGACTATATGAATACCTGTAAATCATATTTTCAATTACCCCCACTATACAAAAGGAGAGAACGATGGCCGAGATGCATCCCTCAAACCAGTCGTCTATTCCGTCAGAAGAGACGAACAAATCGACCAGGTCCGGAAAAGGCTGGCATGGCAATTCAGAAGGCCACGCGCAAGCCGGCAGAAAAGGCGGCAGAGCCGCACATGAGATGGGTAGAGCGCACAGATTTTCTTCCGAAGAGGCACGTGAGGCTGGAAGAAAAGGAGGTCGCATCGCCCATGAAAGAGGCAAAGCGCATGAATTCACTTCTGAAGAGGCGCGAGATGCGGGCAGAAAAGGAACCAGAAAGTCCGCTTAAGTGATGGTAACATCCTATTGATTTGTTTTGTTTACGAAACGCCTGGCGAGATCCGTTATCGCCAGGCGTTTGTTCCTGCTGTCAATTAATTTACCTATTGTTTATAATGTATTAGAGATTATCTATTTTCATTTATAACGCTCCTAATACCGATGGATTCCTACGGGCGTACAAACACATTGCAGATTCATCTGCGTGAATGAATTTCCAGTATAAGCGGATAATTGCAAACTCCTTATTTCAGGTATTAGAGTCGGCGCATGTAATGATCTTAGAATCATATCCTGATTTTACAGTTACCTTGATAATAATTAATGTGTATTAAGCAGTAGCGAGAAACTTACGATGCTTTGGCTTGTTTGTTATTCCGCTACGTTTGATTAACTTAACGGGATGAATCTTTTGACGAAAACTATCGAAACCAAATCCAAACTGAATGTACGCGAGGTAGTATCCATACTGGAAAAAATGTATGGCAAGGCGGAGTGGGCGTTTCGACATGAACCCATGGACGAACTCATTGCATGCATCCTATCCCAACACACTTCAGACTCTAATTCCCTTCGCGCATTCGACAAATTAAAACACATGTATCCGCATTGGGAGCAGGTCGCCGAAGCACCTGTAAATCAATTGGCTGATGTAATTCGCAACGGAGGTTTGGCTGACAGCAAAGCCCCCAGAATACAACAAGCATTAAAAGAGATAAAGAAACGCGAGGGGGCGTACGACCTATCCGTATTATCCGCCATGAGCGACGAGGAGGCACGCACCTATTTGATGAGCCTTCCGGGTGTGGGACCGAAAACTGCCGCAATTGTACTTTGCTTCTCCCTAAACCGCCCGGTCATTCCCGTGGACACCCATATTTTCCGCGTGTCTTGGAGATTGGGTTTCGTTGAAAAAAAGCAAGGGGAGGCGAAAGCGCATGATACGCTTCAAGATTTAATCCCCAAAGACATTATTTTTAGATTTCACATGGCGTTAATTCGGCACGGCAGAGAGGTGTGTAAGGCGCAGCGACCGCGATGCCTTGAATGTCCTTTGACAAACCAATGCAAGTATTACCATCAAATGTTGACGACTGAAGTCCCAACTGACGGAAAGGCGACGGAATCATGACACTCTACGATCTATTGGCAACAGGGGCGAGTAATCACCCGGATCGCATGGTGATACACGCGAAGTCATGCGAATATACCTATCTTCAACTTTTTGGAATGGTCAACTGTGTCGCATCCGCCCTTGCAGCCGACGGCATTTCCAAAGGGGATAGAATTGCTTTGCTTTTACCGAACATACCGGAATTCACGGTTTGCTATTACGCTTCCGCCGCGTTGGGGGGGGGTGTGCGTGCCCGCTAATCCACTCCTGAAGCCTGCGGAATTGAAGTACATCTGGAGCGATTCCGACATCAAAGCTGTGGTTACGTTGCCGACTTTGTTGAGCAACGCCATGGAGGCGACGAAGGATTTCGCTGTGACACCTCGGATGATCTGCGTCAGCGATCGGCAATCGACGCCTACCGGAATTGCCATTTTGGAGGAGTTGCTTGAGCTTGGTTCGAACAAACCGATATCGACGCCGGAATTATCCGAAAATGACGCAGCAGTGTGCATTTACACTTCCGGCACCGAAGGAAAACCAAAAGGAGCTCTGCTTTCTCATCGAAACCTGATAAGAAATTGCGCCCAATTCACCCAGGTCATCTATTTCAAGCCTGAGGATAATCTTTTATGCGTATTACCGCTGTTTCACTCCTTTGCCGCCACCGTTTGTCAAAACGCCTCGATATTCTGCGGCTGCAGTTTCACCATGCTTGAGATGTTCCATCCGGGACGAGTGCTTGAAGCGATCGAGAAATACAAGGTGACCATCTTTCCGGGTGTCCCCTCCATGTACGCCGCCATTGCCCATCACACTCCCGACCGTGTATACGATCTATCCTCGTTGAAGCTTTGCGTCTCCGGCGGGGCGCCCATGCCTGTGGCTTTGATGCGGGAGGTGGAGAGCAAATACGGTGTGATCATCATCGAAGGGGATGGACCGACGGAATGCTCTCCTGTTACATCCGCCAATCCCCCAAACGGCGTGCGGAAGCCCGGTAGCATCGGTTTGCCATTGCCGGAGATGGAGATGCAAATATGGGATGACAATGACCAAGAGTTGCGAGACGGAGAGATCGGGGAACTGGTTGTTCGCGGTGATAATGTCATGCTGGGATATCACAACCAGCCGAATGCCACAGCCGATGCCATGCGTCATGGGTGGTACCATACCGGAGACCTTGGATATCGCGACTCGGATGGATATTTTTACATCGTGGATCGCAAAAAGGACATGATTATCATGGGGGGCATTAATATCTACCCCAGGGAAATCGAGGAGGTGCTTTATTCCCATCCCATGATATTGGCAGCTGCGGTGATAGGCATACCTCATGAAGTGCGCGGCGAAGATATCGTGGCTGTGGTTCAATTAAAAGAGGGGGCGGAAATAACCCCCAGGGAGATCATCTCCTATTGCAGGGAGAGATTGGCGAATTTCAAGGTGCCCCGCAAGGTTATAATACGCGCATCCCTTCCCCTTGGGGGCACGGGCAAGGTATTGAAACGATTGCTAAAAAAAGAGTTGGAGATGGAGATGACACCATAAGAGGGGTAAGCTGAATATGAATTCCCTTATGAAGAGTTAACCTGTTTCACCTTAATAAAACGATTAGCTTCGATAGGGGATAAAACATACGGAATTTTCTTATTGGATCACGATTGTGGAACACAGCTTTAGGAGGAGCGTATGTTTCGAAAACATGAGATCAATAGCGTTATGCGGGTGGTTATTGCGATGGGTATTCTTATCATACTCACTTCCCGTATTTTCGCCAAATCCATTTTCCTTCCATCTCTCCCGCCGAGAAACGCGATTGTTTTATTTGACGGAACAAACACTTCGCAATGGGAGCAACTACGTCATGACACTCCATGCGGATGGATATTGAAAGACGGGTACTTGCAGGTGGTTCCAAGGGAGGGGGACTTAAGAACACGCAAGGAGTTCAGGGATTTTCGGTTGCATTTGGAGTTCAATATTCCCTACATGCCGGGTAAGCGCGGGCAAGCGCGAGGAAACAGCGGCGTCATCCTTCAGAACCTATATGAGATACAGGTTCTGGATTCTTACGGAATCAAACATCCGAAAAAGAATGATTGCGGTGCAATATATGGGCAAAAGGCGCCCTTGGTGAACGCATGCAAACCGCCCGACACGTGGCAGAGCTATGATATCTTCTTTCGAGCGGCACGGTTGGACGCCAATGGCAAAATGATACAAAAACCTGTCGTGACTGTTTATCAAAATGGCATTGAAATACAGAAGGACCAGCCCATCAACGGCCCCACGGGAATTCGGCGACGCATGAAGATCAAATCAGAAGGGCCGATAGTGCTCCAAGCTCATGGATGCAAGGTTCAGTACTGTAATATTTGGATAGAGCCAAAGCCCTAAATGTTCACTCAGGTAATTGCAAAATTCGCTTTTCAGGCATTACAACACGGGTGTATCAAGCGATTTTGACCTCAGAGGTAATTGATAAAAACTCAGGCATTTAAAAAGCATTCCAAATCCGGTACTATCCATATATCCATGTGAAAACCGGATGGAACATAATATGAGTGATATCCGATCCACACTCTGTCCTTCATTTAACACATCATAGGAAAGGAGTATGAATATGAAAAGCATATTTGCATTCACCAAAATCCGATGGATATGGCTTCTCTGTATACTGAACGTTATCCCCGTCATCTCTAATGCGGACGAACAATTAAAGCCTATCAAGGAAGTAACACCGCCGAAAGGCGCCATTGTGCTTTTTAATGGAAAAAACACAGACGCTTGGGAGCAATTAAACACCAAAGGACCCTGCAAATGGTTGATTACCGATGGATATCTCGAGGTGAACGTTGGCACAGGCAATATTATCACCAAGCGGTTGTTCAAGGATTACCACCTCCATTTGGAGTTCCTGGAGCCTTACATGCCCAACCAGACCAGTCAGGCGAGAGGGAATAGCGGTGTGTACAATCTAGGTCAGTATGAGATTCAAGTTTTGGATAGTTACAACAATCCAACCTATAAATGCGGTAGCTGCGGTTCCATCTACGGTTTCAAGGAGCCGGATAAAAACATGTCTCGTC
>JAJZOL010000048.1 GCA_021811565.1 bacterium
TTTAAAAACACCGGTCGGTCCGAGAAACACAAAGGAGCCAATGGGTTTTTTAGGATCCTTAATTCCGGACCTGGCGCGTATCACGGCGTCCGAAACTGTGTTCACCGCCGTATCCTGACCTATCACCCTCTTATGCAGTTCCTCATCCAAATGAAGCAACTTGGCTCTCTCACCTTCCACGAGCCGGGAAAGAGGTATTCCGGTCCACTTGCTAACAATCTCCGCAATCTCCTCTTCGGTCACCTCCTCGCTCAGCAGTTTGGACTTTGCTCCATTTTCATCCTGAGAGTTTTCCTCAGCCTTGAGCTTTCTCATCAAATCAGGCAATTTTCCATGTTTCAACTCCGCTGCGCGGTTCAGATCGTAATCCCTCTCGGCCTGCTCGATGGCGTAGCGAGTCTGTTCGATCTCCTCGCGCAAGAGTTGAACCCGTTTGATAACTGTCTTCTCATTCTCCCACTGCGCCTGCATGGCGGCACTTTTCTCCCTCAAATTCGCCAACTCCTTGCGCAGAGCTTCCAATCGTTCCATGCTGCCGTGATCGGTCTCTTTCCGGAGAGCTTGCTCCTCAATCTCCAATTGCATGATGCGACGCATGATTTCATCCAATTCCGTAGGCATGGAATCGATCTCCGACCGTATCATGGCGCAAGCTTCGTCGACTAGATCAATCGCCTTGTCCGGAAGGAAACGATCGCTGATATAACGGTTTGAAAGCGTTGCCGCCGCAACCAAGGCGTTATCCTGAATCCTGACCCCATGATGAATCTCGTATCTTTCCTTCAAGCCGCGCAGAATGGAAATGGTGTCCTCCACGCTTGGCGGCTCCACCACCACTGGCTGAAATCTTCTCTCCAGCGCCGCATCCTCTTCGATGTACTGGCGATACTCATCCAACGTCGTGGCACCGATGCAATGCAACTCTCCTCGCGCAAGCATCGGCTTAAGCATATTTCCGGCATCCAACGAGCCTTCAGCTTTTCCCGCCCCGACGATGGAATGAAGTTCGTCGATGAATAGAATGATTCCCCCCTCGCTCTTCTTCACTTCATTGAGAACCGCTTTCAGACGCTCCTCAAACTCCCCTCGGTATTTGGTGCCGGCTATCAATGATCCCATATCCAAGGCGAAAATCTTCTTGTTTTTCAGCCCTTCCGGCACATCTCCTCTAACAATCCTTTGCGCCAATCCCTCCACAATCGCCGTCTTACCCACTCCCGGTTCTCCAATAAGCACTGGGTTGTTCTTGGTCTTTCGAAGTAGAATGCGCAGAACCCGCCGTATCTCCGCATCTCTTCCGATGACGGGATCAAGCCTGTTTTTCATGGCGTCATCAACGAGGTCCCGCCCGTACTTGGCGAGCGCCTCGTAAGTCGCCTCCGGGTTTTTGCTGGTGACCCTCTGATTGCCTCGCACCTCCACCAATTCGCTCAAGAGTCGCTCCCGCGTGACGCCGTATTGTGCAAGGAGACGCCCCGAAGGGGTGTTGCCGCCCTCCTCCACCATCGCGAGTATCAGATGCTCGACGCTCACATACTCGTCCTTGAGTTGCTTCGCCTCCTGTTCCGCGCGGTTCAGCATCTGTCCGAGACGATATGTCATGTGAATGGATTCCGAGCTGTATCCACCGCCGCCAATGCGCGGGAGTCGATCGATTTCCCTCTCGACTTTATTTATGAACTCCTGTACGCTCAGAGCCATCCTTGCAAGAATCTTCGGAAACAACCCGTCATCTTGCCGTAAAAGAGACAGCAATAGATGCTCTCCATCCACGTTGGCATTGTTATGCTCCATTGCTATGGACGTGGCGCTGCTTAACGCCTCTTGAGCTTTTTCAGTCATTTTTTCGTAATCCATAATTCCCTCCGTCCTACAAGGACTTGATCATTAGCGTCGGATAAGAATAAATCGGAAAGTATCCTATAATCATTATATCACTTTACTTTAGTATATCATACTCAATAATCTATTCATTAATACGGAACATTCGTCACCCAGGTTCCTGTATTTTTAGCATTGTTTTCCCGATAATCGGATAAAAAACATCCTCAGAGGTAGAATGTTATCCATGTGTAAAATCATTACGCATTCACGGGAGCTTATACTTCAACAGATTGTTTAGAACCAAAATGATCTTATTGTATGTCAAAGGGGAATTCTCGCATGGATTCAAAGTCGCATTTCGAAGAAGCCTTGATGTCATATCTGTCTTATTTGTACGCCGCTCATCCCATTTTCGCCACATCGATGGGGGTGCACGAATACGATTCGGAAATACCTCATGTTCATCCTCATGCATTGCGTGAGCATATGGAAAAATCAAGGGATTTTTTGCATGAACTTGACAAGATATCCTTGGTTGGGCTTTCTAGGGAAATGCGGTTTGATTATCGTTTGGCGCGCTCGGAAGCGCAGTTGCGCATCACCCTTTTCGAACAGGGTCTGGTCTACGAAAAAGATCCGGGATATCCCGTGCAATTTGCAATGGAGGGGCTCTATCTGCTTATTGCCAGGGATTATCAGTCTCCTGACGAGCGGGCATTCCACCTGTATCATCGCCTTCAGGAAATACCTCGGCTTCTCTCCGAAGCGAAAGCGACATTGATAAACCCGCTTAGCATCCACCTTGACCACGCTCTTGAGTGCATTGCGGGGGCGGAGGATTACATGCAGGAGGCGATTCCGGCATGGTGCTCGCATTTGGATGATGACGATCTTCAGAAGGCGATCCTCCACGAGGTGGATCACAGCCTCACCGCGCTGGAGGATTACGCTAAGTTCATTCAAGACGAACTCTCTCCCCTTGCACGCGATGACGCCTCCATGGGCGAGGAGTGGTATAACTTTCAACTTCGCATCGGGCTTATGCTGGACGATACGGGAGACACTTTACTGGATAAAGCGGAAGAGTGGTTATCCGAGGAGATCCATGGGCTTGAAGCCTCATCTCGCCTGATAGACGGAACGAACAACTGGCTTCAACATATGCACGCCATGCGCGATCAAATAATCCCCTTTGAACAGCTAACGGGTGTATACCGAGAAGAGTTGGATCGCGCAAGGAGATATATTCAACTTCGTCAATTAACGGAGGATTTACCGGAATGGATCGACGTGGAGCCAATGCCACGATACGCAGCAGGTCTATGCAATGCGGTGCGCTACATCAACGCTCCGCCGTTCGAGTACGTAAAGCTCGGAAATCTATGGATATCCCAGTACCATACCAATCCGATGGGCGGAGCGGATTACGCGCAAACTCGTTATGATGTGACGCTGAATATCATAAACCGCGTATATCCGGGCATTCACACGCAAGTTTCCCGCTCGCAAAATCACATCAATCGTTTCCGCGCACACTTCGCCAGAAGCGTGCTATTTGAAGAGGGATGGGGAGCGTATTGCGAAGAGTGGATGAGGGAAATGGAGTATTACACGGACCCTCACATGGACTTGCTACGCCACTATAGACGTTTCATAAGCTTAACACTCATGAAAATGGATATCCTCATTCATCTCGGATGCATCGATGTAATAGGTGCGATTAGAATGCTGCGCAATGATTTGGGGGTGAGCGAATACATGGCGACTCATTGCGTACAGATAAGCGCACGCGAACCCGGGAGGCTCATTTGCAGAGCGGTAGGATATCACGAGATGATGGATTTACGATCCGTCCTAAAGAACCGGCTGGGCACGATTTTCGAGGATAGCTCCTTGCCGCAGAGAATACAGATATACGGCAGTGCGCCTCCAAGCATCATAAGGACGGAGATGCTCAGAAATATGCGACCGTAAGCGAACAGGCGTGACAGGATGATAACACCCCAGGATAGGATAGATATCTCCTATCCCTCCCGGTTTGCACTTTTGTCGCTTTCGTTGGGAAGCGTGAAGGAGAAGGTGGATCCATGGTTGTATTCGCTGTCCACTGTCACATTTCCTCCATGCGCTTCGACGATGTGCTTCACGATGGACAGTCCAAGCCCTGTGCCGCCTGAACTGCGAGATCGCGCCTTATCCACCCGATAAAAACGCTCGAACAGCCTAGGAAGGTCCTTACTCATGATTCCGATGCCAGTATCGCGAACGCAAACTTTAATCGCATCCTCTTGCGCCTCGCCAGACACCTGCACATCCCCTCCCTCGCTCGTATACTTCAGAGCGTTATCAATTAAATTGACAATTACTTGTTCGATTTGATCCTGACTGCCGAAGGCTTGCAAAGTTGCCGGACAATCCAATGAGAGATTGATACCTGAGCGATCGGCTTGAGGTTGAAACCTTTGCACGACCTTGCGCAAAAGTTTTTCCATATCGAAAGGTTCCTTCGTCGGGGCGCGGGATTCCGCTTGAGATAGAATCAGCAAGTCTTCCGAAATTCGGGCAAGACGCTGAGATTCGTTGATGATGGTGTCAAGAAACTTGGATGCCACCTGCGGATCCTCCAATGCGCCTTGCTGTAATGTCTCCGCCATCGCCCGAATGGAGGCGAGAGGAGTGCGAAGTTCGTGCGATACATTCGCAACAAAATCTCTTCGAATGGTTTCCAGTCTTCTCAGATCGGTGACATTGCGCGCCACGATTAAGAGCATATCGGAAGGTATGGAATCGATAGGGATAGGGGAGATTTTCACTACTAGCACCTTGCCATCGGGTTCCGGGATTCGGATATCCATGAACAATGTCCTCCTCTCCTCGCGAGAGGCAAGCGCTAGCTTATGGAGGGATTGAGACAGTGTCACCTCCAACAAAGTGTGACCGACAGGAGCATTGGTGGAAACCCCCAAAAGTTTGCCGGCAAGTGCGTTGGCACGTATTATCACACTGTCGCGGTCAAGAATCATAATGCCGGAATCGCTTAAATCCAAAAGAGCCTGGTATTCATAACGAACCGTATCGATGGCTTCGGCTTGAGTCTCGTTCGATGAGACGCGGTTTAAATGATTTCTGATTAGCAATTCTCAAATCCTAGTGAATCCAATTGCGGGAAAGGGATGGCGGAGTTCCATTCAAAAGATTCCTTCTAAGATGACATCTGGAGCGAATACCTCGTGCATCCCGTGTGACAAGAGGATGTTCACGGAAGGATATCCTTTTGTTATTCGCTCACAGCTCGCCGCAAAACTTGTATCCTATGCCTCGAACCGTAATCAGGAGCCGGGGTTGCGAGGGATCCGCTTCAATTTTCTCCCGCAGCCATCGTATATGCACATCCACGGTTCTATCTTCCACGAACGCCGCAGGCCCCCATACGCTGTCAAGCAAGGATTGACGTGTGAAAACCTGATCGTGATGACGGGCAAGGAACTTCAAAAGGTCAAACTCCTTCGGGGAAAGGCTTACGGGATCTCCATTCACGCTGACTTCGTATCGATTGGAATCGATATGGATTCCCCCGATATCAATCACCTCTTCGATATTTCCAGTGATTGCATTGCTGCGACGGAGAACCGTCTTCACCCTCGCCATCAATTCCCTCATACTGAAAGGTTTCGTAACATAATCATCGGCGCCAAGCTCCAAACCCACCACTCTGTCCGTTTCGTCCGCTCGCGCGGTGAGCATAATGATGGGGGTGTGACTTTCCGAGCGTATGCGTTTGCAGATGTCGAAGCCGCTGGCGGATGGAAGCATTACATCCAGAATGATTAGCTCCGGCTTTTCGGATTTAGCCAATCGCATGCACTGCTCCGCATCTTCGGCAGTCAAGGGTTGGAACCCCTCCTTGCGCAAATTATACGCAACCGCATCCAATATGGGAATCTCATCATCAACAACTAACACCTTCACGTTTTCGCCTCATGTCTCCCTTTTTGAACGGAATAACCGCGATAGGAAGGCGGTATATCTCCCAGTGAGAGAAAGATCGCCAGTCAAACGCAGCATTCGCTCATTGAAATACAATTGACCAATCTTTCCAACCTTCGTATGCGCATTCATATATCAACCAAACCGCCCTCGGATATAATCCTCGGTTCGCTGATCCTCCGGCCCTTGGAATATTTTTTCGGTTTTGTCAATTTCGATTAATTCCCCTTTAAGGAAAAAGCCCGTATTGTCCGAAACGCGCGCGGCTTGCTGCATGTTATGCGT
>JAJZOL010000023.1 GCA_021811565.1 bacterium
GGGAGTCCTCTGGAAACCACCTTTCCGATTGGACATCACCTATCATTTGATGCATGGGGAAAACAGTTTGGAAGTCGCCGTAACCAACCTTTGGATCAATCGAATGATAGGCGACGAGCAACTGCCGGAGGATAGCGACCGCAACCCTGACGGGACTTTGAAGCGTTGGCCGAAATGGCTGGAGGAGGGTCTTCCAAGTCCCACGGGGAGGCTTACTTTCACAACTTGGAGACTATGGCATAAAAATGATCCGTTGGTTCCTTCGGGGTTAATTGGTCCGGTAAAGCTGTTTGTTGCGGAGAAGGTGGAGGTGTAAGGGCTAAACCGGGTATCGGGTTTCGGGAGTCGAGGATCGGATTATGGAGATTGGGTTCCGAAAGCTGACACGATATCCGTCGAGCCAAAATCACCCTCTTCCCAATCTCCATGGATGGAGAATGGGAAGAGGGCTTGCGTGATAAAACTTCCCCTATCCACGCTCGGAGATAGGCGGTGGTGAAACTATAGGTAGGTATATACGTTGCGACGAAACAGGACACACCGTAATGATCGTGAATTGGATATCGGAATATCCCGCCGGGATGCGATTAAAATGGGACTTGCCGGCACGGCGGGGTTGCTTATTGCGAACGATCTCGTATCGCCGAAAGTTGCGAACGCCAAGCCTATTTGCACCCGTCAGGGTGATGTAATCACGTTGGATAACGGCGTGGTGCGGCGGGTTATCTCCGTTGAAAATGGGAGTATCCATACCTCCTCCATGACGTTGTTATCAAGCGACAAAGTTGGCGACTCGCGAACGCTAACGGAATCCCCGTCCTTCGTTTCAGGAGGACCGGAATTCGCTTTTCTGTTGGATGGAGTGTCCAACGACGGCGATTCCGGATGGAGCCTGACCGCTGTGAAATCGGCGAGTGGTAAAAATGGTGGAAGCGGCGTTATATTAAGACTCGCTGGGAAGGGCGATGGGAACGCGGGGTTGAATCTGGAAGTCGTTTATCTGCTCTATCCAAGCTCTCCGGTAATTCACAAGTGTCTAATTTTCCACAACACTACAAGCGATGCACGAAAGCTGGAATCGGTGGACGTGGAGGCACTTATGCTTCAAGGACTGGTGAATCCGACGGTCTACTCCGATTTTTGCAGAATACCGCATAATGGTTCGTGGCACGGCGGTCCTTATGATCCTTTGATGGCTGTATGCGATAACGCCGTGCGCAAAGGAGTGCTTGTCGGCAACGAAGCGCCTTCCGTCCTAAAAAGAACGGAGTTCACTTCGGATGGGTCCGTAATCACGGTGGGTCTAACCCGCACGAAAGAGGATTTTGCGTTTCGGAAATGGTTGGGTGCGGGAGAGAGTTGGACCAGCCCTTGGACTTTTCTGGCGCCTTATCGGGGTGAGGATAGTTCGAATGACGCGTTGAACGGCGTTGTGAACGATTTTGTTCGAAACCGACTTGACGTCCGTCTCCCGAAAATTCCACGGCTTTCCACGCTGATGTACAACACCTGGAACCCGTTTTACGATAACCTGCAAGAGCCTATGGTGCTCCAAATGGTGGATGCCGCAGCGGATTGCGGCGTGGACATCTTCACCATCGACGCAGGATGGTACGGTCAATACGATGGCGGATGGCTGGGGAACGTGGGGGATTACACTCCCGATACTCGCAAATTCCCTCATGGACTCAAGCCGGTTATGGCCGCTATACGCCGAAAAGGAATGCGCCCCGGGCTTTGGATCGGCATTGCGCAGGTCACTCGCCAATCCCCGTTATTAAAGGAGCATCCGGAGTGGTTCATTCGAAACGAGCAAGGGGAGATCGTTCAGAGGCATGTGAACGGGGAGACGAGCCAATCCTATGTAACCGCGTGCCTCACCACCGGATATTACGACCACATCAAAGGCGTGATACTGGGGTTGGTGCGTGAGCTTGGATTGGAATATGTGAAGCTGGACCTTGGGATCGCCGTCGGAGCGTATGTTTCCGATCCCAATCAATCAGGATGCTTCGCCAAGGATCATCCGCATAGGGATCGTCAGGAATCCTATCTGGAAATATATCGCCGTTGTTTCGACCTATTTGACGATATCCATCGCGAATTTCCTCATCTTTACATAGATTGCACTTTCGAGACGGTGGGGAGGATGAACTTGGAGGATTACGCATTCTGCCTGCATGCGGAGGGAAACTGGCTGTCCAACTTCCAAGACCCTCAGCCTGAAAACGCCATGATTGTGCGCGATCTCGCCTGGAACCGAAGTCCAGCAATGCCCGCAGGCGCGCTTATCATTGGCAATATGCGGCTGGATGATCCGCGATGGGATGTCGTTATCGCTTCCACCAACTGCGGGATGCCGATAGTATGCGGCGATCTTCGTAACATCGCTCCGGCGGATCGCGCCCGCGTCAAGTCCTGGGCGCAATGGACTCGGGAGGCTCAGGAGCGTCATCGTTACCTGCTATACCGCCAGGATTTGCCCGGTTTTGATGAGCCTGCCAATGGGCGATGGGATGGATTTGCGCGCATCAATACGGATACGCATACCGGCGGGATAGTCGGGGTGTTTCGGCAGGGGGCTGACCAAGCGGAACATCTTGTGACCATACCCGGATTGAACCCGAAATGGAGGTACTCCGTCCTCACGCCCGATAATCGAATCGCGCTTACTGCGAGCGGCGCGTATTTAACGAATACCGGCTTCCGCGTGAGTTTCGCAAACCTCTACGATGGAACCCTCTTCGAAATCCGTCGCACCGGCTCGCATACCCCCGACCCGCAATTTCCCCTTAACGTATCGGTTCATTCGTAGGGGCGACCCTTGTGGTCGAACGAAATGTTGTGGTTTCCGAAATCCTGCGAGCGTTCATGATTCCACCTTAACGTAACGCGGCATGGCGTTCACGCCATTTGTTAATACGGCAATGGGTTCCATGCAAAAAATATCGCCCCTTACTCGAAATTCATCTCCTCGTTTCGCGCCTGGACCCTCCCCACGCCGTCATGACGCTGCACCATGTATCCCAAAGGCAATTCGGGGCGCTTGCCCTCCTCCAGAATCTCCCTGATGGTGAGAAGCTGCATGCGGGGGATGCGCCTGGAGCCGAACCCCTCCACGAAGCCAAGCCCCTCCGCCTCCTGGCGCATCTGCTTCGAAGGTTCCTGCAACGAGATGAAGATGCCGAAGGGGGCGTTATCCCGCTCGATCACCCTCGCGAAGTCGCGCACCAGCGAGGGGGTGAGGTGACCGCCCTTCACCTGGATGACCGCCCAGCGCAATCGGTTCTGAATATCGTAGAGCGGAATCCTCCCGTCCACCCCCTGATCTCCGCCCTTCTTCTCCTGTGGCTCCCCCTCCACGAGCGACACCGCCCACATCTCGAACGGCTTGTGGTTCTGCCTCTCCGTGGATCGGAAGAACTCTCGCGCGGCGAGTTGATCCTTGGGATCCCCCTCCACGCGGTAGGTCTCGTCTCGTTTGGCGGAGGTTTCGGAGTTTAGCCGGTAGATGATCTCCGCGATGGCGAGCCAGGTGACGTCGATGCCGATCCATTTCCTGTTCATTCGCTCCGCCTGGATCACGGCTGTGCCGCACCCGCAGAACGGATCCAGCACCACGTCCCCCTCGTTGGAGGAGGCCGCGATGATCCTCTCCAGCAGCGCGAGAGGCTTCTGAGTGGGGTAGCCGCGACGCTCCTTGGAATTGCTTTGTATTGGCGGGATATCCGTCCATAAATTTTGTATGGGAACGCCGGGCATTTCATCCAAATATCTTATATAACTAGGGGTGCCGCCATTCTTGGGGAAATAAAGACGACCTTCGCGGTAGAACTTTTCCAAATTATCTTTTGAATAAGCCCAATAACGACCCTTATAGGGACGTGTTCCATGAAATTCGTAAGATACATCCCCTCCGGGTTTTGCAGCTGTTAAATTATCTAGTCTATATCTTCGCCCTGTTTTGGGGTCTATATATTTATAATTCTGATTTATATATCCATCATCGTAAGGGGTGTATATCCAATTCCACGTCCATTCATCGGTCTTGGAATAAAAAAGAATGGTATCGTGGATGCTTCCGTGTATTTTACGACCTTGCTTTGCATCATTATGCGAACTGGTGCGCTTCCATGTGATTTCATTCCTGAACTTATCCGGCCCGAACACCACGTCCAGAATAATCTTCAGGTAATGGCTGGCGACGGGATCGCAATGCAGGTAGAGGGAGCCGGTGGGCTTTAGCGCCCTGTGCAGTTCCAGCAAGCGCGGAGCCATCATGAGAACGTAAGCCATCATCTCGCTTCGCCCAAGGATTCGATGCAGGCTTTCCACGAGGTCCAATAATCGCGAGTTTCTTCGATCCCCCATGAATCCCTCGTAAAGCTCCTGGCTCCATTGCCACGTGTCCTCGAAAGCCATGATCTGCGCGGGGCTGTCGTCGCCCTTGCGCTGCTTGAAGAGCAGGTTGTAGTTGCGCGCGGAATTGAAGGGAGGATCCAGGTAGATCAGATCCACCGATTCGTCCCGGATGCGGTTGCGCAGGATGTCCAGGTTGTCGCCGTAGAAGAGTGTGTTCATATGGGGTCCTTAAAGATAATATATATAATATTATAAATTGAGATAATGCTTCAACTATTCCTCCATAAATCAGAAATTTCTTTAAATATCTCGTTTCTCCCATAACTGAAACTTGCATTCTTGTATTTATATCTGTTCATTGTTCCTTGTCCAAATAATGATTGATAATTTCGATTTACAGTATCATTGGGGCAGGGATCAAAAACAAGGATTTTTTTGATCCGCGTATCGCTGACGGTACCAAGAGCGAAAAGATATCGGAAAAACGCATCGCTTTCCGGCATGGAATATCCTATAAAGAAAATAGCTTCCGCATCGCGCAAACATTCCATGGCAGCTTTCCAAACGGGTTGTATCTGTTTATGGAACTCTCCCTTGCTCCAACTGGGTGGAACTATAATAGGATCCTTTGAAATATTTTCATCATCTGATTCATGAATAATACGAGATGGATGTTTAAAATGTATTTTACTTTGGCCATTGCCAATAGGGATAAGATTATAATAATTATTTATAATTATATCTAAATCCAATTTATGTATACCCTCATTCTTTAAAAACCAATTAAGTGATCCATGTAGTTTTAATAAAGGGACTTCATCATTTGTAATTGTTTCATCAAGGCAATAATTATATTTAATGTTGTATTTGTTAAATGCATATTCCAAGCATAAATCATAATTAAACGTGAGAAAAGAAATAGAAGTTGGAGTATTTAAATAGGATACTAAACTATTAATGAATTCTTCATATGGTATTATTGGCTTAGAATCTGAAGGATTTGGGAATGATATGCTACCTTCTATGGTTTTTGCAATGACCATTCGCACTGCCGGAAGAAGACGATCCAATTCCGAATTATCAAATCCTTCCAAATGTCCACAGAGAACCGCCATCTCTAGCGCTCCATAAACCGATTCGATATTATCTATATCAAGTCTGGATTTGTAATGGACCTTTTGAAGGCAATACAACGCTTTAAAAAAGATATCGAAATACTCCTTTTCCCAATCATCACAGAAATGAGAGATTCGTCCAGCTTTGTCTATGAAATTACTCATTAACGGACCGCCTGCGTCCGCCGAAGCCCCGGCCCCGAATACGAAAACTATCTTACTCATCTCGGCATCCCCCTTTGAGATATTATCGCATATTTCCCGCGCATGTATTCAACCGCGCTGCGGGGTTTCGTCAAACCCCTCCTAACCTGGCATAGCCAGAACCAAAGAGGAAATTCGGCTCTGGCGTCGTAATTAGTTATATAACACATTTGCCCAGTGGCGCAAAGGATGACATCCGATGGTTTCTTTGATAGAAAGACACGGCTCTCAGATTCACGGTATGCTCTCATGTTTTGACCGCATCGTCATAAGCGGCACCCTGCCTGGCATCTGCCACGGCGATGGCATGGCCGCCCACCTGCGTACCCTGGGTATTC
>JAJZOL010000099.1 GCA_021811565.1 bacterium
CCACCATCTGGGCGTCCCGAACATATCTCTTACAGCAGTTTACCCAAATAACCCGTGAAAACCTACGGAAAGGGATGGAGATTCTGCTTTTAGCCACTGTGAGATATCATGAAAAATACGGGCTGAGTTTGGATATACAAAACCTGATGCCGGAATTCACCCTTGGCGGCATGGCTCAAAAACGCAGGGAGACAATTGCTCGTCTCCAGAGAGAAGGGCTTCTTGAAGCCAACAAGTTCATCTCTTGGAGATCGCCCGTCAGGAGCATCGCGGTAATCTCCTCGGCGACAGCTGCGGGATATCAGGATTTTCTTCACCAACTGGATACGAACCCTTACGGCTACAAATATCATTGTGATCTCTTCCCCGCTCTCGTGCAAGGGGATCAGGCGGAAAAATCGATGATAAAAGCCCTTGCGGCCGTTAAAACGCTTTCAGGACGTTACGATGTCATCGCTTTACTGCGTGGCGGCGGCTCGCAACTGGATATGAGCTGTTTCGACGGTTACGATCTTTGCGCTCAACTTGCTCGGATGCCTTTGCCTGTCATCACCGGTATCGGACACGAGAAGGATGAGAGCGTGGCGGACATGGTGGCTCACACCAGATGCAAGACTCCCACGGCGGTTGCCGATATGATCGTTTCCGATACACTGGATTACGAGAGCGAAATGGTAAGCCTCTGGCGCTCCATCTCCTACGCCTCGTTGGAAAGAATCAATCTGGAAGGTGAATTGCTGGAACACCTTCGCCATCGCATCTCCTCTCGGGTTCCGCTGTTACTCTCCGGAACATTCTCGCAGTTGGAGAGGCTCGCATTTACGTTTTCAAACGGTGCGCGGAAACGTCTTGCAACCGAAGAAACAGAACTGCGAAACAGAGCACGCAGGTTGAATTTAAAATGCATCGAGCGTGTACTGGCGGAGCAAAGCGAAACTAATCGGCTTCAAAGAGAGATGGGGATACACGTTCGTCATTTGTTGGAGCGCAAACACCAGCTAATGGATGAATACGAGCGCGATGTGATGCATTTTCATCCAAGGAATATCCTTCGCAGAGGCTTTAGTATCACGCGGATAGACGGCAGGGCAGTCAGAAATACGGATGAGCTTAAGTCCGGGGATAAGGTGCGGACGGAACTTCACAAAGGGTATGTCACCAGCATCGTGGAGAGCACGGAGGCTAAGAATGCCAGCGAATAAACTTTCATACAAACAATCCATGGACCGTTTGCGCGAGTTGGTTGAAAAAATCGAACAGGGGCAAATAGACGTGGACGAACTTTCCAAAGCTGTGAACGAGGCGGCGGGAATCATTAAATCATGCCGCCAACGTCTAAGACAAACGGAGGACGAGGTCAACAAGGCTCTCGAAACAATGGAGTCCTTGGATGCCCCACCGACCGACTCCGTCACGGGTAACTCCACTTCGGACGACGAATTTGACCCCTTTGCATCCTGAAGGCTCAGATTAGTGATTCAATATTGATGGGAGGAATCGAAACCTTAATGGACGCCACATTTACTTTGGGCATAGCATCCGCCTTGCTTGGCATGGCGATGAGTTACACCCCACTTCATGCGGAGACCGACATCCCGCAAAAGGTGATTCTTGACACGGATATCGGGGATGACATCGATGATGCCTATGCCTTGGCGCTTCTCGCCACCATGCCGGAAGCCAATCTTTTAGGCGTGACGACGGTATACGGTGAAACGGACAAGCGCGCGGAATTGGCTGCAAAACTCTTGAAAATATTACGGCGAACCGACATTCCGGTTTACGCTGGGCGCACGGGACTGTCTCATATTGGACGCCAATATGAGTGGGCGAAGGGATTCAAATCCAGTGCGATCCGGCGAAGCGACGCCATCGAATTCATGAAAAGAGAGATTGAGCGTGCTCCCGGAGAGGTGATTCTCATTGGGATTGGACCGTTAATCAACTACGGGGATCTGCTCACACGATTCCCGGAGATACGTCCGCTGATTAAGCGTATAGTAATCATGGGTGGATCCGTCTACAAAGGATATGACAATCAGGACGCCATTGCCGCCGAATGGAATGTGCGATGTGATCCCGCTGCGGCGATGTCAGTCATCTCAAGCGGCGTGCCATTGACCATCGTTCCCCTTGACGCCACCTCCATGCTGAAGTTTGACGATGAGCGTCAAAAACGTCTGTGTACGCTTGGGCTCCCCATCACGGACGCGCTTGCAGCGCTGACCAAATTATGGGGCAATCCCGTACCGACTCTTTACGATCCCATGGCGGTCGCCACAGCATTGGGTTACTCCTTTTGCGAAGCCAAGGAGATCAATCTTGAGGTGGATGAAGAGGGATACACGCGGGTGGGTTGCGGCGAACCAAATGTTACGGTGCTCCTGAATCCGAATGAGGATCAGTTCCTGGATTGGTTTATTCAAGCAATTCGATCCGAATAGCTTGATATTCGCCATAAAATTCATCAAACACGCCGCAGTATCATGGAATAATTCCATGTGCGGCAAGGTGATTGCAAAAATCCAACAACTCATGATAGCGATGAATCACATCTATTCTGAGAGTGCCAATGGATTTTTGCAATTTCCATTTCCGCAGATCACATACAGGTGGTAAAAATGAAAGATTTCTCTCGACGGATCGCTTTTCCTCATTCTGGCATGTTTCGTATTTTAGCGTACGGTTTGATGAGCGGTGTATTCGCGGCATTCCTTGGGGGATGCAATCACTCCAACAAGCCGATCAAACTAGATTTGAATCCCACTTTCACCGTGCCATCCCCCGGAGCTCCTTTACCCCAACTCCCAAAACCAGCGAACGGGATGCAGGCTTTGGAAAGAATGACTCAGGCGTACAAATCCGCGAACAGCATGTTCATCCACTCCTCCGCGACCATAAACTACACGCTTGTAAGCACTAGGTCGTTGTTACAAACCACGACGATCAAATACCAAACTAACCCCGCGCGGCTTTTCATGACCGTACAGGATCCACTCGAAGGAACAAACGAATATTACGCCGACGGAACCACTATCGTTCATTACTCCGGATTATCCAATCAATATACGCGCCGCTCCTATACGGGCGGCATGGAGGCCATCGCAAAGTTAATCGATAAGGAATCGCCGCAAGTTTTCTCACCGGTCCTTTTCCTCATGAGCGGCAAGGATCCTCTCGGCGTTCAGACAGCCTCAATTAAGACGGAGAGTTACCAAGGAAAACCGTCCCTGTATGTTTCAGGGAATTTCTCCTCGTCGTATTTAAGCAATCTATCCCATAGGATATTCGGAGTAACAATGAAATCGACAAGAGGGGAGTATGCGGTGGATCTAGATCCGAATACATATCTCTTGATGGACAGTGAATTGCATTTCGCCTGGACTGGAAAAGTGAAGGTGAACGGAAAAATGCTTGCTGAGAACCCAAAGGTGGATATCCACGAGGTCGAAAAGGATAACGTGGTCAATCCGACTTACACGGATGACACTTTCCGTTTCACGCCGCCGAACAAGGCTCAGGAGATATATATTCAGAGCCGAAGCCAATTGGAACAGTAGGCCTCGGCTCCGTATCGAGGAGTTTACTTCTGGCTCGCCAAGAACTGCGTCAATTGATTTAGTTTGTCCTGCGGAATGCTTGCGAAAGAGGGCATAAAAGATCCAGGATTCACGGATGATGGGTTCTTGATGAACTTCTCCAACCAAGCGGGATCGGGATGTCGAGATCCTTCATGTGTGAGGTCGGGAGCGGTTTTGCCTCCCTGACCGTCAAAACTGTGGCATCCAAAGCAGTTGTTTTGCTTCATGGTTTGCAGGGCGGATTGCTGCAACGCCAGTTGTGCAGGGCTTTTCGGAGCGGAAGCGACGGGTGCGGATGAGGAGCTCGTCGTCGGTTCGCTGCTTCCAGAGGAAGCGAATACCATCGTGCCCCCAAGATGACCGGTAATACTGACCAAAATAGCGAGCAAAAGCATCAACCCCATGGAGATGCCGTAGCTGGGAGAGGACGTAGTGTCCTTGGATCTCCACCGAATGAATACCAAAACCAACGCCACGACAAACGTGGCGATGCCCAAATCGCGATGATTGACGAAAATCGGAGGATAGTTTGACGGAGACCCGAATAGTGTGAATCCTATCATGAAACCCGTGAAGATCACGGGAAAGGATACCACTATTCCAGCAACAAGCAACATAAAACTGGTGTAGCGCCATTCCGGTTTCTTTAGGAATAACGCACCGTAATCAAAGAAAAACGCCATCAAGAAGAGAGCCACGGGGAAATGCGTGAGAGATCCATGCAACTCCTCCCAAGTAATTGGACCAAACATTATTTCTTCCTTTGCCTATTGAGATTGTTATATAGTCCGGGTCATCGTTCCATTCGCTTCGCTGAAAGCCATTCATCGGAGACCAAGATAGCATTCAAACCCGCTATTTTCCCAACGACCTCTAACCTGCAAGGGGATTGTCGAAAAGGTCAAGTTAATATCGGAAAAAGTAATGTAAATGTTCCCAATATCCTTCACAAAGTAGATAGAGGTACCATGCAATAATTCCGAAACAGCCACGAAGTATTGCCTGAAATTCCCGATATAGCCAATGATATATACTATACCTTGAAATCTCATATTTTTTGGCGGAGATAAAGTATTATTCAAGGAAAAAAGTTATTTAAATGCATGAGCTTGAATTTTCTTCTCCTCTTCGCACCTTCGAGTTCAGTCCACGGACAAGGATAACCCGTTGAACTCAAATCGAAACGGAATAACACGGGCGCCTGCGGCATTCAGCGCTTGTTCCACGGTTTTCTTTTTGTTCGGATCGCTGTAAAACAGCAGACACCCTCCCCCGCCCGCTCCGCACGCCTTTCCATGTATTCCGCCGGCGGTTTTCGCGATTTCAAATAATCTCTCTATCTGGCTGTTCGTCACGGATTCATCCAACGCTTTTTGATGGCGCCAACTCTCTCCGATCAAAACTCCAAACTCCTCAATTCGCTCCTCAAGTAACGCCGATTTCATGCGGATGGCAACTTCGCGCAGGGAATACAGCGCGTTCAACGTGGCGGAATTCCCTTTACGAAATGCATTCCACACTTTCTCGTGGATATTACTGGATAACCGCGATCTACCGGTGTAGCATAATGTTAGTCTGCTCTCCATGCTCTCGACCGTCTCGGAGGAAAGATGTAACGGCTCCAAGGATACATTCTTACCGAACCGGATGTAGTTAATCCCCCCCACCGCTGAAGCGTATTGATCCTGCTTGCCGCCTATGATACCAAGAATCTCCTCCAAGTCGTAGGCTAATTCCGCGATCCTTTCCTTGTAATCCATGGAGGGATGAATTTGAGACTGCACCAGACTAAGCCAGCAGACATTCAGCGCGGAAGAGGTTCCCAAACCGGATCCAGCCGGAAGCGAACAATGATAGGACACATTAATCCCATCCATATTGTCCCTCATTTCCCCTGCTTGATCATGGACCTCCATTCTACCTTCGACATACTTATCAATCGAGGCGTTCACCACTGCCCCTCCGGCGCCTTCCGCGAAAAACTTGACATCCGTCCACGCACCGGCGAAATCAATACGAACTGGGACCCGACTAGTGATAATCATTCTGGCTCCTCCTCATCGTGAAATGCATTCTCATCATGGATTATTAGGAGATATTACGCACGTTCAGCCCCGAACATGGTCGGGGGTACATCAGGGAATCCGCTCCGGCTTTTAACAATGCGTTGCCGACCTTGCGTGGGTGATCGGTTAACACGAGGATGGTTCCCCCTCCCCCCGCACCCGCAAGTTTCGCCCCATAGGCGCCTGAGTCCAAAGCAACCTGTATTAAGCGATCGTTCACTTCTCCGGACCCGCCAAGCGAGGAGATAATGGTCTGATTCTCATTCATGAGTTCGCCAAGTTTTTTCCAGTCTCCGGATAACAAGTCGCGCTTGCCC